>NZ_JABELD010000021.1 GCF_018853445.1 Acidithiobacillus concretivorus | reverse complement strand
GGTGCGACGGTCTACGTGACTGCGTACCCATGCCGTGGCCGCTTCCGCTTCGTTGGCCGATAAGTTTGTGTCCTGGAAAAAAGCTCCGTGCCCCGCTAATCCTTGCTGCGTGCTGTTGTCGCTCATTGCTGCACTCCTTGGCCGAATGGCCAGCTATTGCGAATAAACATTATTAACTGTTTATATACTTGACCATTATGCTCCACAATAATTCCTTTGCCAAGGCAAGTGGTTTTGTCGTTCAGCTTGCCGCAACATGCAGGAATAGGTACAAATTTGCAGGGACCAAACTAAGGAGCAAATGAAATCAATGGAAACTACCCAAAATGAGCAGTCTGAATTACACATAGCAGAGCGTTGCCGGACGCTCTACCTGAATCCGCTGGTGCAGGGCAAGGGCTGGCTACCGAATTTATTTTGGCGCGCAGCGAATGCCGAGAATCCTTTTGGCTGTTTGCGGGTGAATCCTCTGGAGCTGGAGGTGTTGTTTTCGGCAATCTGCGGGCAAACATCCGAGGCGCGCAGCAGTCTCGAGCAGATCAAGCCGGGAAGGGCGGGTTTCATCGAGCGATCCATCGCCCATGGTGAACTCCCGTTGCTGACTTTTCGTGCGGATGTGTCCTGAATATGTCGGAGACTCCAAGAATTGCGGTACTGTCCCGCTTTCCTGGGCTTTATTCCACCCAAAAATTGCTCCAGGTGGTGGAAGCGGCGGGAATGGAAGCCGTGTTGTTGGCTCCGGAACAATGTTTGTTGACTGTGAATGGCGTTCATGCGGATCTTTATGTGCAGGGTGAAAAATTTCCACATTGCGCGGCGGTCATTCCCCGCATTGGCGGACCAATAACGGCCTTGGGTGCGCGTTTATTACGTTATTTTGCCGGGAAAGGTACTTTTTGTCTGAATTCTGCCGGGGCATTGCAACTGGCACGCGACAAATTTGCCTCCCTGCAGGCTCTGGCTGCGGCGGGAATAGCTGTTCCACAAACCGTTTATTTCACGGAATCCAGGCAAAAAGAGCTGGCCTTGCAGATGCTGGGCACGCCCCTCGTTCACAAACTATTGCAAGGTTCGCAGGGGGTCGGGGTGAGTTTGGCCGAGACCCCGGTAGCCGCGCGGGGGATGCTGGATACTTTTTTGAGTCTGCAGCATGAAGCTATGGTGCAGCGTTTTTTGCCGGGTCGCCAGGATGTCAGAGTGATAGTCTTGTTCGGAGAGGTTGTTGCGGCCATGCGTCGGGAGTCTGCAGCCGAAGATTTTCGCAGTAATCTGCACTGCGGTGGCCGTGCCTTGGCGTTTCCTGATCTACCCGATTCCTGGGCCGAAATTGCCCGGAAAGCCGCTGTTGCATTAGGCCTCGATTTTGCCGGTGTCGATTTGATGGCCGACGCGGATCAAAACGCACTGGTCTTGGAGGTGAACCCCGTACCCAGTCTGGAGGGTATTGAAAAAAGTAGTGGGGTGGATGTGGCAGGGCGCATCATTGCTGCTTTGAAGCTTCGCCTGGCATCTGCCTGACGGCGTTGCGAATCCAGGATTCTGCCTGTTCGGTTAAGGTGGAAGATTTGCCGTTCGGCGCGAAAGCCGGGCCAATCCACAAGTCCACTTTCCCGGATTTCTTTCGCCAGTCATTACGGGCCCAAAAGCAGCCACTGTTGACGGCAATGGGTAAAAGCGGGACTTCTGCGCGCAGGGCCAGTCCGGCGGCCGTGCTGCTGAAGGGCCCGACTTCGCCGCAGGGGTAACGGGTGCCTTCAGGAAATATAACCACATTAAATCCGGCCGCGAGGCGAAGTTTGCCTTCTTCCATGACCTGCACGAGTGCCTGACGACCGGCACTGCGATCAATGCCGATCGGCCAGGCCAGACGTAAGCCCCAGCCGATAATTGGAATCCGAAACAGTTCCTGTTTGAGGACATAAGACAGGCGTGGGAAAAGACACCAGAGTAACAGGGTTTCCAGCGCCGATTGATGGTTGGCAACAATGACGCAGGGCGTATCCGGGATATTTTCCAGACCGGTGACTTGATAACTCAATCCGCAACTCAGGCGCAACCACAAGACGGCAGTTCGTGCCCAGAGGCGGCTGGACCAGACCCGGGCGGAAAGGGGCATGGGGATGGTCAACAGGGTGAAAAATGCCCAGATGAGTGTCCATAAGGTAAAGCCGATGTAGAAAATCCCGCTACGCAGTGTTTGTATCAAGAGGCACCGAGGATGGCCTGTACTGCGGCAGCAAGATCCAGAAAAATAGGGAAACCAGCAGACTCGGCATCGCGACGGGTATTTTGGCCTTTGCCGGTGAGCACGAGAATCGGTTTGGCCCCGGCTTTCTGGGCGGCTTGCAGATCCCGCAGGCTGTCTCCAATAGCGGGAACATTTTCAAAGGAAATTTGCAGGCGTTCGGCAATTTCCTGAAACATGCCCGGCATGGGCTTGCGGCACTGACAACCGGCGTCGGGCAGGTGGGGGCAAAAGAATATGGCTTCAATACGCCCCCCAAAAACGGCGAGTTCCTGGCGCATGCGCTGATGGATGGCTGTGAGGGTGCGAATATCGAAAAGCCCCCGCCCTACGCCGGACTGATTAGTGGCAATGACTACCTGAAAGCCAGCCCGGTTGAGACGGGAAATGGCTTCCAGACTGCCTGGAATGGGTCGCCATTCGGCCGGTGATTTAATGAAGGCGTTACTGTCTTCGTTGATGACACCGTCGCGATCGAGGATGATCCACTGCGCCATCAGGAGCCCTGGATTTGCGTAAAGTCGGCAACACCCAAAAACGCATCCTGCAGCCTGGTGAGGAGAGCAAGGCGGTTCTGGCGTATTTCGGGATTTTCAGCAAGGACCATGACGTTGTCGAAAAAAGTGTCGACCGAAGGACGTAATCCGGCCAGAAGGTCCAGTGCGTTGGCATATTGTGCGTTATGAATATGGGTATGAACGGACCCGGCCATGACTTGCCAGTGTGTCCAGAGCTGATGTTCGGCGGGATCTTCAAATAATTGCGGATCGGGTTCGCGCTGTGCTTCGAGGTTTTCCTTGCGAAGCAGATTATTGACGCGTTTGATCAGCGCCGCGAGCGCTTCAGCCGCCTGGTGTTCGGTCAGGAAGCGCGCCAGCGCTTCCAGGCGTTTACGGGCATCAAGAACCTGATGGGGTTGACGACTGAGTACGGCATTAATCTGGTCGGCACGAAAACCCTCTTCCTTGAAATAGACACGCATCCGGTCCTGGAAAAAATCCAGTACGCCAGTGCCGATGGCCGTCGGGTCTTTGACAATGTCATGCCCCAAAGCTTCCAGGGTCAGGGTCACGGCTTTGTCCAGGGGCAGATCAAGCTCTGCATCCAGAATGATGCGTAAGACGCCCAAGGCCGCCCGGCGCAGGGCGAAGGGATCGCGATCACCCGTAGGTGTTTTGCCAATGGCAAAAAAACCGCAGAGGGTATCCAGCTTGTCGGCAATGGCCAGGCACTGGCCTGCAGGGCTTTGCGGCGTGTCGTCATCGCGGCCATTGGGCAGGTAATGTTGGGAAATGGCTGCAACAACCTCGGCATTTTCACCATCATGACGGGCGTAATGTCCACCCATGATGCCTTGCAATTCGGGAAATTCCCCCACCACGCCAGAGAGCAAATCACTTTTACACAGTGCCGCAGCGCGTTCCAGATCATCGGCTTTGACGTTACAGAGGCTACTCAATGACCGCGCTACTTTTTGCAGGCGCAGGGTTTTGTCGTAAATACTGCCCAGCCCTTCCTGAAAGAGGACGTTCTGTAATTCGGGCAGCCGTGCAGTCAAGGATTTTTGGCGATCCTGATCCCAGAAAAAAGCCGCATCCGCCAGGCGTGCGCGTAGCACGCGATTATTGCCGTGAATGACAATTCGGGCATCCTGACTGTGTATATTGGCGGCAAACAGGTATTGGGAAATCAGGCGGCCGTTTGCGTCACGTAAAGGGACATAGCGCTGATGTTGCATCATAACCGTAATCAGCGCCTCTTCAGGGATGCGCAGATAATCTTCCGCAAAGCTGCCGATCAGGATGACTGGCCACTCATTGAGTCCGGTAATTTCATCCAGTAATGCTGAAGGCAAGATGGGGGTTGCGCGCAAGTCTTCAGCAATGACCGAAATTTTATGGGAAATATGCGTCCGGCGAGCGTCGAAGTCGGCCATGACCTGGGCCTCCAGCAAGGCTGCAGCGTAATTGGCGGGCTGATCAATCTGGATCGCTTCAGGATGATGCACACGGTGACCAAAGCTCTGTCCGCCGGCCTGCAGTCCGAATGCCTGCCAGTCCAGCATTTGTTGTCCTTGCCGCAATAGTAACCAGCGCACCGGACGAATGAAGCTATCCTGACGGGTCCCCCAGTGCATACGTTTACGCAGGGGCAGGGCGGCAATGGTCTGACTGGCAATGTCAGGCAGCAGACTGTGACTACTGCGAGCTGCTTCGACCTCCCGCCAGGCCAGCACCGGTCCTTTTTCCGTATCGAGGGTGCTGAGATCAGCAAAGGCAACCCCACAGGAACGGGCAAAGCCTTCGGCAGCCGGGGTTATGTTACCCGCCGCATCACGCGCTCTTTCTACGGGGGGGCCACGGCGGATGCTTTCTCGTGGCTGACTGTGCAGCGCCAGGTTCTGAATCCATAATGCTAAACGTCGTGGAGTGACGTAAGCCGTGATTTGACCAAAGCTGAGACCGGCATCATTCAGCAGACGCGTCATTTGTTCAATGGCGGCGTTACGAATGGGGAGCTGCTCACGCGCGGGTAGCTCTTCACAACCGATTTCCAGAAGGCAATCTTCCTGGAGAGGATTTTCATGGGCGGACATCATTCACTCCGTAGCAGAGGGTGGCCGAGTTCGGCACGGGCTTCTGCATAAATTTCCGCAACGCCTTTGGCCAGTCCGCGTACCCGACCAATGAAGCGGGCGCGTTCATTGACGCCGATGGCATGGCGGGCATCCAGGAGATTAAACGTATGGGAACAGTCGAGAACCCGCTCGTAGGCTGGCAAAGGGAGTTTGTGATCAAGCAGCTTGCGGCAATCTGCCTCAGCGCGATCAAAGCGCTGGAAAAGGTCGTCTATGGGTGCCAGCTCGAAATTATAGCGGGACTGTTCCACCTCGTTTTGGTGAAATACATCTCCATACAGCACACCCGGCGTCCAGATTAGATCGTACACACTCTCTACACCTTGCAAATACATGGCGAGACGTTCCAGACCATAGGTCACTTCGCCCATGACCGGGTGACAATCGAGGCCGCCCACCTGCTGGAAATATGTGAACTGGGTGACTTCCATGCCATTCAGCCAGACTTCCCAGCCAAGGCCCCAGGCACCCAGCGTGGGTGATTCCCAGTCATCTTCGACAAAGCGGATGTCCTGCAATTTTGGATCAATGCCCAGCACCGCCAAGGACTCCAGATACAAATCCTGAAGATTACTCGGGTTAGGTTTGAGTACCGCCTGAAACTGGTAGTAATGCTGGAGACGATTTGGATTGTCTCCGTAGCGGCCGTCTGTGGGACGTCTGGAAGGCTGCACATAAGCGGCTCGCCATGGTTCTGGACCAATGGCGCGGAGAAAGGTGGCAGGATGAAAGGTACCGGCTCCAACGGGCATGTCCATGGGCTGCAACAATACGCAACCTTGAGCGGCCCAGAAGTTTTGGAGCCGCTGGATGATTTCCTGAAAAGTCATATGCGTCTCAGACAGTGATTTGGTGCATTATGAACCAATGGAGCAGAGGCTGTGAAGGGATCAGGGGCAAATCCCTTGAAAAGGGAGGCTCATAGCAATTCGGCAATGCCACTTGATGCACGTTTGGCATCCAGAAATACCAGACCTAGCTTGGCTTCCTTGCGGGCGATAATGGTCAGTACCGCATCTGGGCCGGCATGAATGAGCAGCACATAACCGTTATCGCCCTTGATCATGACTTGTTCGAGTTCGCCGCGAGCCAGCTCTGCTGCCGTTCGGTCGCCCAGGGATAGCATGGCGGCGGCCATCGCACCGACGCGGTCCTCGTCCATGGTGGAAGAAAGCAGGGAAGCGATGGTCAGACCATCTGTGGAGATGACCGCAGAAGCCTCAATATCGGCGGATGAGCCATTGAGGTCACTGAGGATGGATTTGAGCATTTCTTCGCGCATGGTGTTTCTCCTGAATAAACTGTCAATAATGCAATATTAAAGTGGGTTGTGCTTAGCGGTAACGTTTGTCGAGATCCTGAACCAAGGTCACGAAGGATTGATCCTGGAGACGGGGCGTTCCGCTGACGACGAGCATGAAACGCTGTTGTCCGATGAACAGCGGCCAAAAGCCCAATTCCGATCGACCGGAAGGGTCCAGCAGCCCCCAGGTTTCCGTGTTGACCCGTAAATTGTTTTTGAGCAGGCGATTATGGCGTGATTGCAGGGAAAGCAGATCAGCAGAAAGTCCCGCCAGCTCCTCCGCAGCTTCATGAGCAAAGCCTGCTGCAGCCAGATAAAAACCATTTTCATCGGCCAGGAGGGTTTTTTGCTGGTCAGACAGGCGGGCCAGTAGCGGTGGTAACGCGTCTTCCAGTCGCAGTGTGCTGTCAGTACGGGCCTGATGGGTGCCGCGCAGAAGACCAAGGCGCTGTAGCCGGAAAATGCTGCGCAAGGCTTTATCCGTATTGTTGTTTTCCGCCCATTGACTGGCAATTTCCGTCGTAAAAGGAGCGTGGTGACCTTCGCGTAGTACGTGCAACAGAATGGTACGATTACCTTCCTGATCAGGACTGGAAGTCGCGTAAAAGGCTCCTGCAGGAGTAAGCTCAGCGTATACTTCAGTACGCGTTGCAACCAGCTCTACACTCATAAGATGTCTCCAATTCCTGGGTCAATGGAATAAAGCAGGGCCATGACCAGGTTTTTGATGTCCTCCTTTTTGCGGCCATCAATTTCAAAAATGGGGGGGATGGGATTGAGCATTTTGAGGTCAGCGGTGACTTCAGGAAGCATGTTCGCATAATCAGCAGGACCTGGATGGTTCTGGACATCGGTTTTGGAAATACCAATGACGACTGGAACATTGATGATGTAGTCCTTGAAGGCGTGCAGAAAAAAGTGGAGATCCTTCTTGGGATTAGGGCGAGTGTTGTCGAGCATGAGCACCAGACCCAGTCCGCCCGTAGTCAGGATGTCCCACATGAAATCAAAGCGTTCTTGACCCGGGGTGCCATATAGATGAATTTTGGTTTGGGTGTCCAGTTTGAGAATGCCATAGTCCATGGCGACGGTTGTATGACCCTTACGATTCAGGGTCATGTCCGAAGCCTGAGCATCTGTAGATATGATGGGTGTGTCGGATAATACGGATATGGCCGTGGTTTTCCCCGCACCTACCGGACCGGTAAAAACGATTTTATTATCTTCTCTCACAAATTGGCTCCTTGAAAATCATTGTTATCTGCATCGCTGCGCGCCCCAGCCTTATATTCCGGCTATACGTTTCAGGAGACGGCCCAAAAAGCTTCGTTTGGCTGCAGGGATTTCTGTCTCTAAGGATGCTGAATCATGTGGCATTCGAACGATATTGCCCGGATTTTCCGGCGTGTTGTAGCGGAGTAATTCCAGGCTATCTGCAGCAGCAAGAAAATTGAACAAATCCCGGGGTTCGATGCGTAACATCTTGACAGTGAGAGCGGGCGAGGCCGGGGAACGCGCCAGAAACGCAGCCAGTCTTAATGCATCAGGAAGCATGGGCAGACGCGTCAGATTAGGCCATTGTTTCAGCTGAACCGGGGCGTTGAGTGGCAATTTTTGATTTAATCGCCCATTGGCTGTCCATGCGGCTACTTGCCAGAGCAAGGATTGCAGGGACATATGACGAAGGCTGCTGTTTTCTCCTGAATCGGCCTCTCTTGGGGCTCTCATCTGCAGATGACCTGCAGAAACGTGGCACAGTTGCTGCAGTTGTTCATCATCTATTAGGGCCGCTGCCTGGTCTGTGGAGGGATCAAGGCGCACAATCGCGCGCTGGTTTTGATCGGAAATTATGCTAATACCATGATCGCGCTGAGCAATTTTTAGAAGTCCCAATAATCCTTCATCAGGATTAAAATACTGCACTTCCTCGGGGCGAAGAACGGGAGCGGGCTTGCTGGGTGCTACGGGTACTTCTGGTGCATTTTGCGGAGCCGGGGATGGACTAGCTTGCTGAGTATGGAGGCTGGTGACCGGGACTGCTATATCCGGTCGAATGGGCTTGATATTGGTATCCTGTTTTTCAGGTGTTCTGGGTGTGTCCAGCAGAAGAGATTCCAATGCCGGGAACAAGGTTTCCATGCGTACCGGCTTTTGAAGTATGGGGAAAATACAATCTGCCGGTGAAGCTATAGTGGTCACGAGTATCCGCTGCTCAGGTTCGCACTGATGCAAATTTGTCGCGAGTTCAGTGCCCCCTGGCCCGTCAATGTCCACAATGCTCAGGTGGGCGACGCGATCATCTCCTGATTCCATCAGTTCATAGTGACGCCGTGTGTGCATTTTAAACGCCATGCGAAAAACAGCTTCTTTACGAGTGTCCATGCCGAGGCTGCGGACGAGGATGCTGGCATTGTCTGGAGTATTATTCGTCATGATCAAATCCTAAATAACCTGTCGCTGCGGTTGGCGTTGCATGCGTTCAGCAAGGCTAAACATCTGCCGCATGATTTCTTCATCAGGTGGCGTATCCATATTGAGTATGGATCGGGTAAAACTGGAAAAGCGCTCATGAGCACCCATGCGCTCATACATTTCCAGAAGCGGGCGATAGTAAAACTCGTGATCAGGGCGTGCCAGGGTGGCTTTTTCAAGAAGATCAACGGCCTCTTCCACTTGTCCGTACTCCAGCAGGCTGTCGAATTCTTCAAGGATACTGTCATCATTGTTGTGGGGCATGATCTGATGATTACGATGAATCTCCTCCAGAACCAGTGCCGGGCTGGAAAAAGGGATGGCTGTCAAGGGAAGATAGAGACCATATTTTTCTGCTTGTTCGGCGAGAATGTGCTTGTCTGCCTCGCTGGCTATCAGATGATCCCAGAGCGGATGTTCACCCAGTTGTCGGCCATGTTTAAGCATTCGGGCGCGGAGTGCGCTGCCAGCTCCCCACAAACTGATATATAACTGCAATAAAGATTCTGCGTAATTGGCACAGCGTTTTTGTCGGTAAAAAATATCCAGCAAGGTAACATGCAGTATCAACTTACGTGGTTCAAAAATGAGATGGCGTTTCAGTATTCGCTCGGCCTCCTGAATTTGTTGGGTCGCCAGTAATGCGCGAATAGTAGCCAAGGGGTCTGCCAGAGTCGTAGCCGTTTCCCACTCCCTGGGGGTTATAGCGTCAATTTTTACATCACCTTGGAGCAGCACTTCTACATTATTGCTGACCATTTCAGAAGGATCGTTGCTCTGGAATGATTGCAGAGGCTTTTCGGAAAAGCCGCTGAGATCCATATCCATGGGTTCGGGGTTGACAAGGGCCTGCTGGAGTTCCTGCTGTACCCTGATGAGTGTTGATGAAGGTGCTGGCTGGGCTTCGCTGGTTTTGATTGTGCTAATGGCTGCCAACTGACTATTGCTGATGCCCAAATTTTCGGCAAGCACACGGAGTTGGAGGTTTTCCAGGTCAGCTTGCAGGCCGGCAAGGGTCAGGTCCTGGGCTTCGGCGCCGGATATGATTCCTGAATCACACAAATTACTCAGCAATTCTGCAAAGCGATCCAGGTCTGGAATTTCCTGATATAAAGCCAGTAATCTTCGGCTTTGCCGGGTATCATCAGGATTGTGGATAACGTACCAGCTGAGTGAGGTGGCCGCTTGCTCCAGATGGCCGTAAGCGAGGTATATTTCAATTTCATCCAGGATACTGGTCTCATCCACTTCAGTAGATGTGGCATGATGCGTAACATCAGAACTGTCTGTTCCGGCAATTTGTACAGTTGGAACCAAAGCTGAGTTTTTAGGGGTAGGCGTGATTTTTTGGGGTTTTGCGGTATTTTTAAGCAGCCGTTTTCTGTTGAACAGCTTCCACAGCCCCGCTGAAACCACCAGGGCGAGCAGTAACACAATAATAATCAGGCTGCTTAGGGGTAGTTCCATACACAAAGCTCACTTCCGGTTAAACGCATTTTTGCGGCAATTGACTCATAGCCTCGTAAATAGGCGTTTTAAATGTTCTGTCAATGTGCAAACAGTTCAGCAAGAGATTTTAACCGGGACACGCTCGGGCGCGAGGGATCAGCAGATTGTGCGGCAATGGCCGCGTAGCCAGAAAAAAAGCTGGGCAGAGCCCGGACGACAATGGGCAATCTTTCGCGACTGACCGTGGCCAGCGTCCATTCTGCTCGCAAGCCGTAAACAGGATGATGGCTGCAGATGGCTGCGCCCCAATACGAATCGGCTTGGGACCAGCGATGTTCCGCGACGCTGAGCAAATGCTGTTCCGGTGCGTGGCGCAAACCCACGCACGGCCCCACAAAAGGGATCTGCAGGTCGCTGGCCAGATCGCTAAGCATATGGTCGAGGCGGTGGAGGGCATCACGGATTTCTGGTGAGTTTGCCGGTGCTCCCTGCGCTACATTTTTTAGAAATATCAGATGAGGTGATTCCATAAAGGCCTCCTTTTCCCTTATGATTATGACCGTTAAATAAAATGCTGCCAACGATCCTTTGGATTGGCTGGGCATCTTAATGGTATTTGCCGTAAACAGGAAGGCTAATGAAGCAAAAACAATGGGGTATCTGGCTGTTAACTGCTGCACTAAGTGCTTTGGGTGTTGGCTTCGCTCAGGCGAGCGTGTTTCCCTTGCCAGAGCACGGCAATGTGGTGGGTACATTGCATGCAGTCACTACGCATCGAGACGACACACTTCTGGATATCGGTCGGTTTTACGATCTGGGCTACAATCAGGTTACCAAAGCCAATCCCGGAGTGAATCCCTGGTTACCGGGGCAGGCTAGTAAGGTGGTCATTCCCGCCCAGTATATATTGCCGCCCAAGCCCTGGACCGGAATCGTGGTGGATATACCCGCACGGCGGATTTACTTTTTCCCGAATAATGATCATGTGGTGTACACCTATCCGGTCGGTGTGTTTCTGCCTGGTTGGAAAGAGAATCTGACTACCACCCAGATTATTGCCAAGTTCAAAATGCCGGCCTGGAATGTTCCCAAAAATATTCATTCCTGGTTCAAGACAAAATTCCACATGGATATTCCCTGGTATTGGCCGCCTGGACCGGAAAATCCAATGGGTGAGTTGGCCATGGAAACGGGTCTTTCCGGGATATTTATTCATGGCACCTATCATCCCTGGGGTGTGGGCATGCGCGCCAGCCAGGGCTGTTTTCAGATGTTCCCTGAAAATGTCGCGCAGTTGTTTCCCATGGTTCCGGTCGGAACCCCGGTGCGGATTATAGATATGCCTAATCTGGTAGGCGTGCACAATGGCGAAGTCTATTTGCAGTCCTACAAGCCCATGGACACCTATCACAAGGGGGTTCCTGAGCTGCAGCGAGCAGCCATGCGTATCAAGGATTTCATGGAGGTGAATCATATTCACCAAGAAATTGACTGGAGCAAAGTACGGCGCATTGTCGGTGAGCACAACACAGTGGCTTTGCCCATCGGTGTCAATGCTCCCAGTTATCAGACCCTGGCTGCCGCCTTACCAGCCAAGCCTTATGCTTATGCGCCTTATGGGCCTTCAGCCAATGGCGCAGCAGTACCAGCGCCGTTGCAGCTGGCCAAGCCCAGTGATCGCGAACATTTGCATGTGCAAGTGAGTCTCCCGGATAGTAAAAACCAGTAACTTCCGTGAATATTAATTGCCGTTACCGAGGCCCTGTTCTTGCAGCCAAAGCCAGAGCAGGCCAAGGTATTCATGGCAGGCCTCACTGCTGATTTCCATGAAAATGGCTCGAGGTAGCCAGCTATCCATCTTCAGCTCCCGGACCTGATTCAGCCGATAGTCGGTGGGTACCGGGATTACTTCCAAATGAGACAAGCTAAACCAGGCGACAGCCCGAGGCATGTGCAGGGCGGAAGTCACCAGATATATTTTTTGGATATGATGCGCTGCCAGCAGGATGCTGGAGTCGGCCGCGTTGGCTGCCGTATTGTAGGAGTGGGTTTCCGGCCATATTGGACTGGTAACATGAAAATCCTGGCGGAGAATATGTGCCATGGTTGTGGCTTCCGCAGCAACTCCAAAACGCGGCGCCCCCCCACTCGGGACCACCGGCAGCTGCGTTTGCCTGGCGAGTCGCGCCGCTGCCATGAGCCGTACCAAAGTACGGGCATTGGCGGTTTCCTGGCGAGAATGGGGAGAATCCATGACTTCTCCACCACCCAGTACGACGATGGCTCCTGGGCGCTCTGCTCCCGTTAATGGCTGGTGTAGGGTCGGATAGCGGTTTTCCAGAGGCATGAGCAGCAATCGGGCACCGATCGCGGTTGAAAAAAAGTATAAAATACCCAGGGCCAAAATAATCAGCGTCCGTCCCATGTATCGCCAGCCCAGTACCTCACTCAGCCAGCCAAACATGGCCAACAGGAACAATACTCCCGGCGGTTGGAGTAGCGCCGATGCCAGCGTCAGTACCGTGGTGTAACGCAGTAGCATGGCAGCTTCCGGTCAGTCTTCAGTCATTTCATGAAAGCTGCGTTCGGCATGGTAGGAGGAACGTACCAGCGGGCCACTGGCGACATGACGGAAGCCCATGGCCAGTCCATCCAGGCGCAGGGTTTCAAATTCATCCGGGGGCACGAAGCGGGCGACGGGCAGGTGGTGACGGGAAGGAGATAAATACTGTCCCAAGGTCAGCAACTCGCAACCCGCTTGACGAAGGTCCTGCATGACCTCTCGAATTTCATCCAGCTCTTCTCCGAGCCCAAGCATCAGCCCTGATTTGCTGGGAATATCTGGATGTTCTGCCTTGAAGGCTGCCAGTAAATTGAGGGAATGTCGATAATCGGCACCGGGTCGGGCCTGTAAATAAAGGCGAGGCACAGTTTCGAGATTGTGATTGAATACATCTGGGGGAGTATTGCGGAGTGCCGCCAGAGCCTTATCGACGCGTCCGCGAAAGTCGGGCACCAGAATTTCTATGTGGAGATTCGGACAATGATTGCGTAAGGCGCTGATTACCTCCGCGAAATGCTGGGCGCCACCATCTCTTAGATCATCCCGATCTACAGAAGTGATGACCACAAAACGTAGTCCCATTGTCGCGACGGTTTGGGCAAGATGTAGCGGCTCTGCCGAATCAGGGGGCTTGGGGCGGCCGTGGGCCACATCACAAAACGGGCAGCGGCGTGTGCATACATCGCCCAAAATCATGAAAGTGGCCGTTCCACCGCCGAAGCATTCACCCAGATTGGGGCACGAAGCTTCCTCACAGACGGTATGTAGATCCGCTGCGCGCAGAATTTTTTTGAGTCGATCGACTTCCGGAGATAAGGGCGAGCGTACACGCAACCATTGCGGTTTAGGCACTCTCGGCGTTTCTACAGGAATGATGGGGATAGGGATAGGATTGCGGGCTGTTTTTTCAGCACCTCTTCCGGCTTTTTTGTCTGAGCGGGTTTCCATGATCAGGCACCGCCTTTTTGTAGAGGTCGCTGCAGCTGATCGGAAAGCGCGTTCATCAACGCTTCGGCAACGTCCCGACTGGGCCAGTCGGGACAGAGATCGTGAATCTGGGTGACGGCGAGTTGGGGCATTCCGCAAGGATGAATGCGCTGAAAAGGAGATAAATCCATATCAGTATTCAGGCTTAAACCATGGTAGCTACGTCCGCGCTGGACGCGCAGACCTAAAGAGGCGATTTTGGCCTCGCCTACATAAACGCCGGGAGCATCCCTGCGCGCATGGGCATTTACCCCATGATCTGCCAGGAGTTGAATCACAGAATGTTCCATCATGCTGGTGAGTTGCCGCACATTAATACCCATTCGGGGTAAATCAATCAGCAGGTAAACAATCCATTGCCCGGGGCCATGGTAGGTCACCTTGCCCCCCCGATCACTGCGGATGACCGGTATGGAGCCAGGATCCAGAACATCGGCGGCATCGGCATTGCGACCAAGCGTAAATACCGGCGGATGCTGGAGTAGCCACATTTGATCAGGGGTTTCTGCATCGCGCTGGGTGGTGAACTCGCGCATGGCATCCAGCACCGTAAAGTAGGGCAGGATTCCGGGCCAACAGCGCACCAGTATGGGAGAATTGTTCATAAGCAGAGGATGACTCCGTCCACGGCCTTTACCGCCGTATAAATATTCAGAAGCTGGGCTTCGTTTTGTATTTCCAAAGAGATGGTTACCGAAAGATACTGGCCCTGACTGCTGGCACGCAGGGCAAAAGCGCTTTCCGGTAAATCAGGGGCATGGGGCTCTACGGCTTCGCGTACCGCCCCCAGCAGATCAGCATGCTGCCCAATGACCTTGACATGATGCAGATGGGGAAAATCATCTGCTAGCTGGGTTTCTGTTTTCATGCAAGCCCCTCATTCTGTTTCAGAGCGCGTCACCAATTTTGTGGAACATCCGCGATAACCAGCCGGCTTTCTCTGCAGAAACCATGCTGACCACCGGGACTGTTTTTAGTGTTTTACCGTCAAGCTGGAAAACCAATGCTCCCACGACGGTACCTTTTTTCAGGGGGGCCTGCAAATTGGGGCTGAGTTCGACAACGCGCTGCAAATCAGAAAAATGACCCTTGGGTACGGTGACGATGACCTTTTGGGTGACACCTACGGGAACATGCATGGGAGAGAAGTCGTTCCGCGTGATTTTACCAACCTGCTGGCCCGACTGGTAAACCGGATGATTCACGAAAAATCGATAACCGTAGTCCAACAATGCTTCTACGGCATTGGTACTGCCAGACCAGTTAGGCCCACCCATCACTACGGCAATCAGGCGCCGACCATTGCGTTGTGCAGTAGCGTCGATGCAATAGCCGGAGGCATCCGTCAGTCCTGTTTTCAGACCATCGACACTGGGGTCACGAAACAGTACAGGATTCCAGCTTCGTTGGGTGATTTTGTTGTAGGTATAGGATTTTTTTTGGGTAATTTGAATGACTTGAGGGTATTGCTGAATCAGTGTCTGGGATAGCCGCGCGACATCCAGAGCGGTGGTATACAGGTTGTCATCCGGCAAACCATCGACATTATTGTAATGAGTATTATGCAGTCCCAGTTGAGCCGCCGTCTCATTCATCAGGGTTACGAAGCCGGACTGGCTTCCTGCCACGGTTTCGGCTAAGGCCACGGCGGCATCATTGCCCGAATCAATGAGTAGCCCGTGCAACAGTTGGTCAACGTTGACCGCCAGACCAGGCTGGATAAACATGCTGGAACCACCGGTTTTCCAGGCCGTGTTGGATATTTGTATGTTTTCATTGGTATTGAGGGTGCCATTGTGGATGGCTTGATAAGTCAGGTAGGCGGTCATCAGCTTGGTGAGGCTGGCCGGTGCGCGGCGCAGGTTTTCGCTTTTCGCGGCAATAATCTGACCCGTATCATAATCCATCAGCACATAGCTGACGATGGACGGCAGGGCGGGTGCTGGTGGTGTGGGCAGTCTTGGGGTCGGCACGACGGCAAAGGCTGCACTGGCAAAAAGTAGCCCGAAAAAAACAAGAAAAATTTTACTCATCAGCGATGGGCGGGAAATCATCAGGACCTCAATACGTAGTGTTTAATTTGGAGTTTAATCTTGGTGGTGTTTGAAGAATTATAATGATGTCCGCCAAGAAAGCTATGTCTGTATGCTAATTGTCCTGCAACCGGCGGTGGGCCGGGAAGCTTT
>NZ_JABELD010000203.1 GCF_018853445.1 Acidithiobacillus concretivorus | reverse complement strand
TACACACAGGAACAGTGAAGAAAACATATAGAGCAAACCTTTCAGTGCTTCGCCGTTTTCAAAAAGAACCAGAGTCTCCAGGGAGAAAGTCGAGAAGGTGGTATAAGCGCCAAGGCCCCCGGTAAGCATACCTGTACGCAATTCTGGACTGAGAGAAATGCGTTCGAGAGTTTCAAAAAAAAGGAAACCCATGATGAAGCAGCCCATGATATTGATACTCAGTGTTGCCCAGGGAAAACCCCGCCCGAATACT
>NZ_JABELD010000202.1 GCF_018853445.1 Acidithiobacillus concretivorus | reverse complement strand
GGCTGGTCTATGCAACAGGTTCTGCGACTTTTTTCGGCCGCACGGCAAGCCTGGTGCAAAAAGCCGCACCTGTTTCGCACTTTCAGAAAGCCGTACTTAATATCGGTAACTTTTTAATTGTTCTGGTTCTATCGCTTTCGTTATTGCTGGTTGTTGTAGAACTATTGCGGGGCTTGCCTTTCTTAACTCTGCTGGCTTTTGTCCTGGTGGTGGTGGTGGCTTCCATTCCGGTCGCCATGCCGGCAGTGTTGTC
>NZ_JABELD010000201.1 GCF_018853445.1 Acidithiobacillus concretivorus | reverse complement strand
CGAACGACTTTTCCTTGTGTTAAATCGATGATGGGTTGGTATAAAACGTGAATATTTGACTTTGCTACTGGTTGATAATGGTTATTTTGTTCGTGAAGCATAGAAAAGCTGCCCGGTGATGATTGGACTGTCTGGCTAAGGATGGCGACAATCTTCTCACCGGACATGGAAAAATCCTACCGAGTGCAGAATGACAATAATTATGGTGACAGCCAGGATGCATTCCGAGGAAAGAATGCAAGCCAATATGAGA
>NZ_JABELD010000200.1 GCF_018853445.1 Acidithiobacillus concretivorus | reverse complement strand
CAATGCAGTCGCCCCTGATCCAGGCGGCGATACAACAGCCAGAAACCGAGGCCATCCCACAGCAACAATTTCAGGCGATCTCCCCGGCGGTTGCGAAAGACAAAAGCATGACCGCAAAAAGGATCGACAGCCAGCACCCCCTGAACCTTGGCCGCCAGACCATCAAAACCCAAACGCATATCTACGGGTGTTGTCGCTAACCAGATGCGGTTGCCCGGGCTCAACCACATGGGCTTTCAAGGACCCGCACCAG
>NZ_JABELD010000020.1 GCF_018853445.1 Acidithiobacillus concretivorus | reverse complement strand
ACCCAGCCTCTTATACGTTGAATGGATGGATTTGTCCAGCGCTCACCGTACATCCAAAAAAGCCGAGTCATTCATATGGTGGTGCCACCCCATAAAAAGGGCTCTTGGCCATATTGAGAATTGCTGGTCTCGGATGGTGTCCAGTTGGCTGTTGAGCAACATGATATGATCGTGCACATCGCGAAAGTAGTTTTCTGCGCCATCTACCTGGGCGGGTACCCGTCCGCCAAACAGTTTGCTGAAGCCGTCTGCCAGAGGGAGTAACGCATGGCGTAACACGTTGCTTTTGTATTTAAAATCATACAGACGCTCCATGTTCTGGCGTGCTTCCTGATTGTGAAACATCACGGTTTCCAGTTGTTCCAGTTCATCATCCAGCATATCCACGACCGGGAAAAACAGGTCGACAATGGCGTCGGACAGGGCATAAAGCACATAAGCAGAGCCGTATTTGAGCAGATGTGGTTCGCGTTCGGCCCGGGCACGGACGCCCAGCAGGGTTTGTTCACAATCCTGACGGACAGAAAGCACAAAATTACTGCCGACAAAAATATTGATCTGGCCCATATGCAGATCATTGCCGTGGTAGGCCGGGGCCTGCAGTATGACAAAGAGATGTTCGTCGTACTCTTCTACTTTAGGCCTTTGCAAGCCATTAAATACATCTTCAACGGCCAGTTCATGCAGATTGAACTGCTTTTGCAGGAGGCGTAGTTCTGGTTCCGTCGCATCTTGCAGGGCGACCCAGACAAAGTTTTGGGCTTGCTGTAAGTGCTGAGGAATTTCCTCCAGTGTGCTGTCTGCGACCTTATGTCCATCATTATATACCACACAGTTGACCAGCATATTTCATACTCCTTTGCGGATGTTGTGGTCGCTTAGCCCGTAAACGACTCCGCCGGAAACGCCAACGGCCATTTCCGGCGGAGAAACAGGGTTCGCAAGCTGCGCGAACCTACCAGCAAAACCCTCAGACCTGGGGTTGCACGCGCGCCTCTTCAATTTTTTCGAGGCTACCACGGGTTTCGACCCGGAAAACCCAAGTCAATATGGCTCCCAGTATTGACGTGCCCACCAGAATGATCAACAAGATTTGGGTGCCAATGGTGTGGAGCAGGATGGGGAACAAAAAGGCCGTCATAACAGCACCAATTTTGGCGAAAGAAGCCGCAAAGCCGGCGCCATAGCCGCGAATGGATGTTGGAAATACTTCGCCTGCCAGCAGGTAAGTCTGGGCGTTGGGGCCGAGATTGGTCATGAAATTGAAAAGCATGAATCCGGCAAAAAGCAGAATAGTTTTGTCACCATCGGGCAGGTTCAAAGAAATGGCCGCCAATCCCAGGCCAACAGCACAGCCGATAAAACCGATGATCTGCAATTTGATGCGACCGGTCCCTTCCACGAAAAAAATGGCAGCAAGCACCCCCAGAATCAACAGCACATCGAGCAGGGCGGTTCCCTTGGCAGAGAGCATCACATTTTGTGCCAGGTCGGCAACGCTATGGACATCCTTGGAAGCACCCAGGGTGGTGGCCAGAATAACCGGGGTAAAAATGCCGATGCCGTAAGTCCCTAAATCCTGAATAAACCAAGGGATGGCGGCGAGAAAAGTAGCACGCCGATTTTTGTCGTTGAAAAGCACAGCAGGGCTGACTTTTTGGTGTTGGTGAGCGTGTTCCCTGTTGAGGACAACTTCCTTGGGATATTGGGGAACCCGCTTGAGCAGGCGGCGGGTTTCTTTTTCCGCTTCTTCCATACGTCCCTTGCTAGCCAGCCAGTGGGGGCTGTCGGTGATAAAAAACCGGCCGACAATCACTAAAATGGCCGGAATAATGGCTGCAGCGTACATCCAGCGCCAGGCATCTACTTCAGGATAAACATCAAGAATAATAATACCGAGACCCGCACCAACAATCGCACCCACAGCCTGGAAGGCAAAGGCGCCAAGAACCAGGCCGCCGCGCCCCTTGCTGGGAACCGCTTCAGAAATGACCAGATGAGCAGTGGGATAGTCACAACCCAAAGCCAGCCCAATCCCAAAGAGACAAATTACCATCCAGAGATAACTGGGGCTTAGGGTGAGACCGATGAGAAACACTACAAAAATCACCATTTCTGCAATGAACATACGTTTACGTCCGAATATATCGGACAGCCCACCCAGCATGGTGGCACCAATCAGGATACCGAAAAGTGCCACGGCAGTGACTACACCTTTTTGTGCGGCCTGCAGGGTGAAGTCCCGGACGATGAGGGGTAAGGCAATACCCGTCATAAAAATCACCAGGCCCTCAAAAAACTTGCCGGCTACGGCAAGGCTCCAGATGCGCCATTGCATGGCCGTCATGGGTGTACCCTTGAGGGACGTGCCATCGGGCCAGGCGGGTGTTTCGTCAATATATTGCTGGATAGTTTTCCCCGAAGGCGGGGTGTGAATTTTTTCTGTGCTCACGGTCAAGTGCTCCTTGGAGTGGATTTAGCCAGCGGATTCCGGTGAATTTTTGTCATTAAAGGGGTTGAGTTCTTGAGAATTGGTCTCGCCATACATGACGTGGGCGCGACTGACCACCAGTCCGTCGACGGGACCAATGGCATGGAGGTCTTTATTGTCGTAGGGAATGACCTGAAGCAGATGCCGCAAGGCATTGAGTCGAGCCCGTTTTTTGTCATTGGATTTGACCACGGTCCACGGCGCATAAGCGGTATCTGTATGGAAAAACATGGTTTCCTTGGCGCGAGTATAATCTTCCCAACGATCCAGGGAGGCGAGATCCATGGGGGATAACTTCCACTGCTTGAGAGGATGCACTTTGCGTTCTTCAAAACGCCGGCGTTGCTCGTCACGAGTCACTGAAAACCACAATTTAACGAGATGAATGCCGCTGTAAATGAGATGTCGCTCAAATTCCGGAACCTGGCGCATGAACTCCTGATAATCGGCTTCATTGCAAAAACCCATGACCCGCTCTACGCCCGCGCGGTTGTACCAGGAGCGATCGAAAAACACCATCTCGCCAGCCGTTGGCAGTTGTTCCACATAACGTTGGAAGTACCACTGTCCCTTTTCTCTTTCAGAAGGTTTGTCCAGCGCAACCACTCTGGCGCCGCGCGGATTAAGATGTTCCATGAAGCGTTTGATGGTGCCGCCCTTGCCTGCCGCATCGCGCCCTTCAAAGATGACGACAACTTTCTGACCGCTGGATTTTACCCAGGCCTGTAACTTGAGTAGCTCTACCTGCAGGCTATATTTATCGTGTTCATAGTCCCGGCGCGTCATCCGGAATTTGTAGGGATAACCGCCGGTACGCCAGTCGTCATTGAGGGCATCGTCCGTGTTTGCGACGTACTTGCTCGGATGGATGGCGCCGCTCTCATGGAGATGTTCCAGGTCTTCCGGGCTGACATCTGAATGAATCACCTGAATAGCGGCATCCAGAGACTGGGCGGCCTGGGGATGGCTGTTAACATAGTCGGTGACGATGGCACTTTGCTGAGCCTGGGCTGCTTCTACGGCTTCATCGATGACGAAATCACGAATGCCTTCAGGGCTTAAATCCGGGGCAATATCTCCCGAGCTGGTGAGACTGTGCGCGCTGCTGTCCGTAAAGATCGGTTGCCCCCGCTGGTTTTGCGCGAGTTTAGAGCTTTCTGCCATGATGTCTCCCGAGAACTAGTTGAAATTCCTGTAGAATAATATCAGGTGAATATGACGCTTTTATGACAATCATTTGATTTTTTTCAACCCGGATGAAATTCCGGCGAGATGCATTTGAATCCGGGTCGGGCGGTTCCGCGTGGGTTGACAGCGCCAGCGGCAGGATGGACCATCACTTTATATCTTTTAGAGAACCTCAATATGGAAATTTTGTTAGCCAATCCTCGTGGTTTTTGCGCTGGCGTTAATCGCGCCATTCAAATTGTGGACCGCGCTCTGGAGCTTTTCGGGGCACCGATTTATGTGCGGCATGAAGTGGTGCATAACCGCCATGTCGTCGAGGACCTGCGTGCTCGTGGGGCGATATTTGTGGAGGAACTGGACGAGGTCCCCGATGCGGCAACGGTGATTTTCAGTGCCCATGGGGTACCCATTGCGGTGCGTCAGCATGCGGCTGTCCGGGGGCTAAGTGTATTTGATGCGACTTGCCCGTTGGTTACCAAGGTCCATATGGAGGTCAAGAAATACAGTCGGGACGGGATGGAAATGGTGCTGATTGGTCATGCCGGGCATCCGGAGGTGGAAGGCACCATGGGGCAGGTGGAAGAAGGCATGATGTATCTGGTCTCCAATGTCACTGATGTGGCTAGCCTGACTCCGCGCAACCCGGAAAAGCTGGCTTATATTACCCAGACAACCCTGAGTATGGATGATACCGCCGAGGTGATTCAGGCTCTGCGGCTGCGTTTTCCACATATTCAGGGCCCCAAAAAAGACGACATTTGTTATGCCACTCAAAATCGTCAGGATGCCGTCAAAACGCTGGCTCCCGAGGTGGATATTTTGCTGGTGGTCGGCGCGCCCAACAGTTCCAACTCCAGTCGTCTGGCCGAGCTGGGCGGAAGACTGGATACACCAACGCATCTGATTGAAGATTCGAGCCAATTGCGTAGGGAATGGTTTGCCGATGTCGGCAAAATTGGAATTAGCGCCGGTGCATCAGCACCGGAAAGTCTGGTGAAAGGTATTATTGACCAGTTACAGGAATGGGGCGCAACTGCGCCGCAGGAAACGGCTGGGGTTGAAGAAAAGGTCATTTTCAGCTTGCCTCTGGCGCTCGTGCAGGCGCAATCCCGTCGGCAGGATGCCGGGCAAGCAACCGGGGACTCCGTCTAATCGATCGAGTCGGGCAGTCTTTGGCCGACCAGTTCGTCTGCCTGTAATTGACGCGGATTGAGTTCTATCGGTTCTGAGACGGATAATTCCTTGTCGTCTGCTGCAGCCTTGAGATCCCGAAACTTTCTGGCGGAGCTGAGAACCCGAACTTCCAGTGAGCCGGTGGCCTTGTTATAGGCATCAACGGCCTGTCCCAGATTTTTTCCTACCCTGCTCCAATGCCCGGCAAGCGTATGGAGACGATCATAAAGTTCTTTGCCCAGCTCGCTGATGGCTCTGGCATTTTCTGCCAAAGATTCCTGCCGCCATCCGTAGGAAACTGCTCGCAGCAGGGCAATGAGCGTAGTTGGGCTGGCAACAATGACCTTTTGTTCGACACCAAATTCAATCAGCGCAGGATCAGCCTGGAGTGCCGCGCTGAAAAATACTTCTCCGGGGACAAAAAGCACCACGAATTCAGGGGTAGGCTGAAATTGTTCCCAATAGGATTTTTTGCTGAGTTGGGTCATGTGCGTGCGCAGTTCTTGGGCATGCTTAAGCAGGAACTGCTGACGTTTTTGCTCATCCTCACTTTCCATGGCTTCCAGATAGGCGTTAAGGGGTGCCTTGGCATCTACAATCAGGCGTTTGCCTCCGGGCAGGCGGACCACCAGATCGGGGCGTTGCTGCCCGGTTTCTGTCTGCACGCTTTCCTGTTCGGCAAAGTCACAGTAGGCCAGCATTCCGGCCATCTCCACGACGCGTTTGAGCTGCATTTCGCCCCAGCGTCCTCGCGCAGCGGGTTGACGCAGTGCCTTTACCAAGGCCGCTGTTTCTTGATGCAGACGGGGCAGATGGTCTTGAACAAGGCCACGTAGTTGTTCATTTAAGGCGCCATAAGCATCAATGCGCATTTTTTCCATGGCATCCATGCGTTGCCCCACTTTTTCCATGGATTCACGAATGGGTTCAATGAGTTGTCCAACGGCTTTTTGGCGGCCATCCCAGTCCGTTTTGGCGTTTTCCTGAAAGCGTTCGAGGTTTTCCTTGGCGAGATCCAGAAAAGATTGATTATTGCGGCGCAAGGCATCGGCAGAAAGGGACTGGAAAGTTTCGGTGAGGCGCTGCCGGGCTTCTTCCAGCAAAGTCAGTTTCTCGTTACTGCGCAGGCGCTCCTGTTCTAGGCGTTCCTGTAATTCTGCCTGCTGACCGCGTATCTGATTGAGATTATGCTGTAACTGATTGATTTCATCTTGGGCATTTTTGAGTGCGCCATTGAGCAAGGGGATCTGCTGGTTTTCCGTTTCTGCCCGAACCCGGCTTTCATTTTGTTTCAGCAGCTCAGATTGTTGCGCCTGAATATGGGCACGCAGTTCGCTGATGACTTGTTCCTGACGTGCCTGGACAGCTGCTGCCTCGTCCTGCTGGCGACCTAAGTTTTGCCGACTCAAAAAAAACAGAATACCCAGACCCAACAGCAGCCCGGCCAGAAACACCAGAAAAAGTTCCCAGATCACATGATCCATCCCATATACATAATGTGTCATGAGGATACGGCAAGTACGCAGGAAAGGCGAAGGGGCTCTCAGTGAGCGGGCTTCGCCAAAGTAATTACCTGATCAGGATTCCAGTTGGGAGGTGCAACTGGGGCAACGCGTAGCCGCCAAAGGGATAGACGAATAGCAAAAGGGGCAACTTTTAGTGGAAATCGGCGCAGCGGGCTTGGGGTAAAGCTTGTTGATGACGCGGACAATGGAAAAAATGACCAGAGCAATGATGAAAAAGCTGATCATCGACATGATAAACAGGCCATAATTAAGAGTGACTGCGCCTGCTTTTTTTGCCGCTGCGAGGGTCAGGTAAGGCCCGGGAGTGCTGCCTTCTTTCAGAATGACGTACAAGTTGGAAAAATCGACCTTGTCGAGCAACAGGCCAATGGGCGGCATGATGATATTTCCCACCAGTGATGTAACTATGGCAGAAAAAGCTGTACCAATGACAAAAGCGACGGCCAGATCTATCACATTCCCTCGCTGCAGAAATGTTTTGAAATCGCCTATAAAACCTTTGAACATAATTTCTCCCTTTTTGATTTATGGGTAGGCAAATATTATAGTTAATTGTAAAGAAAAGAATTTCTACTGACTTTTATCCTACCGAATTTCTCCAGAGATGCCCATAGAGCTTCATCTTAAAAAAGCTTTTGGCGTCGACTGTTTGTAGACGCTTTGATCTGGGTCATTATTTACTAGCGCACGCAAAACTGGTTCACCTGCTTTTTTTCTTGATCCATTTGCTGGTGTCCAGAGGCTTGGGTGCATGCTGCGCCGCCATCTTCGCAGGTCATGGCCCAGCTTTGGGCCAAATCGAAAAAGTGTGCAGCATGGCCTGCGGGTTCCGCGTAGGGGCTGTGGGTGAACAAAGGATGCAGAGCATGAAAATATTGGCTTTCCTCGTTAGCCCATTGGGCAACTGCCTGCCAGCAGGCGGACTGGGCGTTGATCGGCATTTGGGCGCAGCCGATAGCATTATTGCGGGCGTGAAGGAGTGCCCGTTGCCAGTTGGGACAAAACTGCCGTTCGGCAGTAGCACGCTGGCCAGCAATGGCTGCCAGCTGCTGTTCGGCCAGTTCAGCTTTTTGTTGCGCGAGTCGGGCGCTTTGGGTGGCGGCGCTGCTCGTCTGATGGTTGGACTCGGAGGTGGTTACAGTAGCGCAGCCTGCCAGACTGGCAAGGACAAGTAATAACAGGATTTTTGCAGGCATTACGGACTCGCTATTCTACGGATAGTTGTCCGTTATATATCACAATTCAGTGATAATGCAGAACTTATCCATTCAGATGCCACACCGCAACAGGTTCGCGCTGTCTACAGCGCGGACCAAAGTCTCTGCAATTTTCCCGGCGAACCGCTGTTTTGAGGTTTATGGGTGATCCCCGGAAATCGCCGGGCTCCCCTGCGCCGGTTGGGGTTGGCGTCGCCAGCGACCTTTCCAGTTTTCAAAGAGCACATAAAAAGCGGGAGTGATATAAAGGGTCAAAAATTGTGAAACAACAATGCCCCCGGCCACCGCAACACCCAGCGGAACCCGCGATTCTGCACCCGCACCAATGCCGATGGCGATAGGCAAAATGCCCAATACCGCCGCAAGGTTGGTCATCATGATCGGGCGGAAACGGGTGATGCAGGCATCGATAATAGCCTCTTCTGCACTGGCACCCTCGCGCCGCCGATGGACGGCAAAATCCACCATAATAATGCCATTTTTCTTGACCAGGCCCACGAGCATGATAATGCCCACGAAGCTGAACAAATCCAGTTCCTGATGAAATATCCACAAAGCCAGCAGCGCGCCGAAACCTGCCAGTGGCAAAGCGGTCAGAATGGTCAACGGGTGGATGAAGTCTTCGTAGAGAATGGCCAGAATCGCATAAATCAGGGCGATGGTGGCAAGAAGCAGTAAGGGTAGTGTGCTCGTGGATTGAGAAAAGGCCGCTGCCGAGCCGCCAAACTCTCCCTGCACGTTGGCGGGAAGAATTTGTGCGGCAGCTTTTTGCACCCGTTGGGTGGCCTCTCCCAGGGAAACACCGGGGGCCAGATTAAAGGAAATGGTGACACTGGGCAGGCCATCATAATGACTGATACTCAAGGGCCCTACGCCATAGGCAAAATGGGCAATGGCTGCCAAGGGGACTAGGCCAGCCGTACCGGGAATGGTAATTGCCGAAAGGGCTCCCAGATTTTCCTGAAACTTTCGCTCCAGATCCAGAATGACCTCGTACTGATTGGTGGAGGCATAAATGGTCCCAACCTGGGTGCCGCCGAAGGCAAAGTTAAGGGCTTGCTCAATGCCCTGGGGCGTTACTCCGAGGGCTTGGGCACGTTGGTGCAATACATGGACCTCGATTTCGGGATTGGCGAGTTGCAGATCACTATTGACGGCCTGGAGTCCCGGCACTTTGCGCAGGGCTTTTACCAATTTGGGGACTGCCTCGTTGAGACTGTCCTGATCTTCACTCTGGAGAATGTATTGGTAGTGAGACTGCGACGACACCGGCCCCATCTGAATGGCTGGTGGCAACTGGAAGCTGGCCTCGACGCCATTAAAGTGGCTGACAATTTGGCGCAACTGGGTGATGACCCGCTCTCCGGAAGCTCTTTGCCCCAGCGGTTTCAGACGGATAATCAGGCGTCCGGTATTAGCGGACCCGAAAGCGCCCGCTCCCTGTCCGGCGCTGGACATGACCGCCTGTACGGCCTTGTTGTGACCTACGGCCGTGGCGATACGTTGCTGGGTATTTTCCAATTGACTGAAGGAGATACCCTGAGGGTACTCCAGATTGCCCATGATCATGCCGCTATCTTCGCTGGGAATGAACCCTTTAGGCAGAATGACGAACAGGCCGATCATGCCCAGCAGGCTGAGCAGCGCAGCCATATACACCCAGCCGCGATGCTGCAGGGTTGTGCTTAAACTACGTCCATACCAGTTGCGTAGCCGTGAGAAACCTGACTCAAAGCGGCTGGGACTATGATGTTTTACCCGCAAATAACGGGCGCAAAGCATGGGGGTCAAAGTCAGCGAGACCAGTCCGGACATGAGGATGACAATGGCTATCGTGACTCCAAACTCCCGAAACAGACGACCAATAATTCCACCCATAACCAGAAAGGGCAGGAACACCACAGCCAGCGAAAGCGTCATGGAAATGACGGTAAAACCAATTTCCCGGCTGCCGGTAATGGCCGCGTGGAAAGGTTCTTCACCATTTTCTTCGTGGCGGGTGATATTTTCGAGCATGACCACGGCGTCATCTACCACAAATCCGACGGCCAAAGTCAGGGCTAGCAATGTCAGGGTGTTCAGGGTGTAGCCCAGCTCGTAGATAATGGCGAAAGTGGCCAAAATGGAGGTTGGAATGGCTACTGCCCCAATCAGGGTGGGACTTCCCCGGCGCAGGAACAGCCAGAGCACGCCCGCTACCAGCAGGGAAGCCAGAAGCAAGGTGATTTCCACTTCTTCCACGGCGGAGCGGATATAGTCCGCCTTGTCATAAACCACCGTCATTTTCGCCCCGCCGGGCAGACTGGCAGCAAGCGTTGGCAGGCGCTTGCCGATGGCATCGGAAATGGCGACCGTATCGGCGTCGGGCTGACGGACGACCGCCAGAATCAGGGCGCGCTGGTTGCCAATCCAGCTGGCAATCTGATCATTATCCACCCCATTGCGCACCTGAGCGATGTCGGAAAGAGGGACTACAGCGCCGTTGGCAAAAGTCACCGGCATGTTGGCAAAAGCCTGGGCGTCCTGCAGCTGACCATGCACATTCACTGCGTAATTACGGACGGCGCCCAGAACCGTTCCCTGGGGTAAATTCACATTGTGATTGTTGATGGCCGTGCTGAGATCCTGCAGGGAAATACCATGCGCCTGCATGGCAAATGGATTGGCATGAATGCGCACGGCGTAATTCTGCTCACCAAATATTTGCACCTGCGCTACCCCGGGAATACCGGAAATAGCCGGGACCACCTTATCTACTGCGCACTCATTGAGCTTGTAGATAGGCATGTTAGGTGCGGAAAGAGCGATGAATTCGATGGGAGCCGCTGAAGGATTCAGCTGTTTGACAAAAGGTAGACTGGTCATGCCGGGTGGCAACAAATGACTGGCCTGGGTGACGGCATTGGACACATTCTGGGTGGCCACGTCGATATTCTGGCTGAGATCAAACTGCAGAATAATACGTGTGGAACCCTGATTGTTGACGGAATTCATCGAAGACAGCCCGGGGATGGAAGAAAACTGTTTTTCGAGAGGTGTGGCGACGGCACTGGCCATGGTTTGAGGGCTGGCGCCAGGCAAACTGGCCGAGACCATAACCGTTGGAAAATCGACACTGGGTAAGAGGGCGACCGGCAAATTGGTAAAGGCAAAAATGCCGTAAATCACTAGCCCGAGGATGATGATCACGGTCATCACCGGGCGCCGGATGAATAACGCCGAGAAATTCACGAGGGGCTACCTTGATGCTGCCGCTTGGTAGAGTGCTTGGCCTCACCTACTTGTACGGCAGCACCGGGATAAAGTCGGGCCGGGAGCGGGAAAATGACCTGGGTATGGGTCGTAATGCCGCTAATCACGGCCTTCGCTCCCGTTTCCCAGAGAACCTGAATGGCTTTGTCCGTTGCTTTGCCCTGTTCGACGGTATAAACGAAAGGACCGGAGCTACCCTGCTGCACAGCTTCTACGGGCAGCACCAGAGCATGAGCGACGTGCTGGACAGGCATTTGCACCAGCACGTACTGGCCCGGCCAGAGTTTATGGTCGGTATTGGGCACCGAGACCTGCAGGCTGACCGTGGCGGTGCTGGCGCTGACGGTGTTGTCAATAAAAGTCAGCTTGCCTTGAGCCAGAAGCGTCCCACCTTTTTCGTCCTGAATGGGCAGATTGGTGTTTTGGGTTTGTGCCTGTCTGGCGGCCCCCAGTTGTGCTTGAGGTACACTGAAGTTGATGGTGATGGGGTTGATTTCATTGATGGTGGTTAACTGCGTTTGATTGGCGACCACCAGATTCCCGGCTTTGACCAGTGCCAAGCCGATGCGACCATTGATAGGTGCGGTAATCCTGGTGTAAGACAGATTAATCCGAGCCTGTTGCACAGCAGCTTGATCCTCGGCCACCTGAGCCGCCGCCGCCTGAGCCTGGGAAACCGCCTGGTCAAAGCTCTGGCGAGTAATAAAGTCCTTTTCCGCCAGGGGGCGATCCTGATTAACCAGATTGCGGTTGTAGCGGGCAGTAGCCTGATCGGCAGCCAGTTTGGCCTGAGCCTGGGCAAGCGCCGCCTGGGTTTGGGCCGGATCAATGGTAAACAGGGTTTGACCCTTGCTGACCATGGCGCCCTGCGTGAAAGAGATATTTTGTAACAGTCCCGAAGTTTGCGGAATGATGGTGACGGTCTGGATAGGTGTCACGGTACCAAGATAGCCGACGTAGTGGGTCATATCCTCTTGGGTCGGGCTGGTCAGTTGTACCTGAAGCGGGGGCATTTCATGTCGGGCTTTGCCCTGACACCCGGTCAGACCCAAGGTGACGGCGGTCAGGAGGAAAATAAGCGGATAACGCATCACGGTTTTTGTGCTCCCAAAGGCATGCCCACGGCCTGGCTGAGTTGCGCCAGTGCCACGTAACTGCTGACCAGATTTTGAATGAGGGTGTAACGCGCCTGCGCCAGAGTGGATTCTGCCAGTAACACATCCTGGATGGTGGCTTGCCCAACGCGATATTGTGCCTGAACTACTTCCAGAGCTTTGTCGGCGTTTTGCAGGCCACTGCGAGCTCCCGGCCATGCTGCTGCCGCACCTTGAAAACTATGATAATCCTGCCAGACCGTACTTTCGGTGCTGTTTCGACTGCTGGCGAGATTGGCTTCGGCCTGATCACGCAAAGCCTCGTTCTGACGAACTTGGTAATGGTTATTGAAGCCTGTAAATAATGGAACCGTCAGAGTAAAACCAACGGTCCAGGTATCGCCGGGTCGAAAGCCACCCTGAAACAGGTAGCCATAGGAACTGCTGGCCCCCAGAGTAGGCAAACCACTGGCTTCCGCGCTACGCACATTGGCTTGGGCCGCAGCCACCTGAGCGCGCGCTTCCTGCAAGGCCGGGTTGGCGCTCAGTGCAGATTGCATCAGGGTTTCTGCTGCATCGTGCAGTTGCGGAGGTGTTTGATTAAGCCGTAGCGGGTGAATTTTAAGCAGGGTTTTGGGACTCAGGCCGAGGGTGCTGGCCAGTACTCCCTGGCTGCTGCGCAAAGTCTGCTGTTGCGCGGCAAGGGTGGATTGCGCCTGAGCCATAGCCGCCCGCGCCTGATACAAGGCACCCACTGTTGCCTGACCAGCGCGGTGCATGACTTCTGCGGCTTCCAGGTTTTTTTGGTTCTCGGCAACGGTTTTTTCATCGGCAAGCAGCAGGGACTGGTTGCCGAGCATCTGATAGTAGGCCTGAGCCACGCTGAAGGCCACAGCTTGGATTTCCTGATTCTGGGTGAAGCCGGCTACCCATTCCTGGGCTTTTGCCGCATCGGTTTTGGCGGAGCGCAAGCCAAAGTCCCAGAGGGTGTAGCTGAGGGTCAAATTGGGATTGACGCTATTGCGGGCAGGTACGGTAAAGCCCGCCGTAGAAGCCGACTGGCGCCGTGAAGCCGAAGTGCTGAGGGTTAAATTTGGCAACCAGGCACTTTCTGCTACACCCACTCCTGCTGCTTCGGCACGCAGGGAATCCCAGGCGGCTGCTGTTTGCGGATTGTGGGCAAGGGCATAAGCGGTAAGTTGGGGCAGGCTCCAGACCTGGTCCTGTTCAGCCGGGCCAAGCGTATGGGCATCGGGTATGGTCGGCAGTTTAATGGGTCCGGTCCATGGCTGTCCGGGTTGCTGGCTGATTCCGCCATCGGTATCAAAGGGATCTGCCAACCAGCCCATCACTCCGGCATCCGCCTGAGTCAGTCCGGTGACCGCCAGCAAGACACCAGTGACTGCGCTTAGCACTTTGTGGGGCACGCTCAAGCTCCTTATTCTGGAGTCTGCATTCTCCTGAAAAAGCGCCAGAGAGGGAAGCAGATTTTTGTGCAAAATTGTTGCAAAGTGTGAATGGATTCGGCGTCTTATTCACAATTATTGACAATTTGTCGCTGGCAACAGGTGGGTCAAGTCGTTAACGTGTGTTTCACGGAAAGGGACGCACCTTTTCCCCCTGAAAGACGAGGAGCAATGTGATGTCAAAATTGAAATATGCAGTATCCGGTTTGCTGATTGCCGCATTTGGTATGGCTGCCTTGCCAGCATTTGCCGAAGATGTACCCCCGCCGCCCATGGCCGGACATGGCCCGAAGGGACCGGAGATGATGCACGGTCATCACGGACCATGGCAGCATGGTCCCATGCGTGGGCCCTGGATGCAGAATATGCCCGTTCCCATGTTGATGCCTATTGTCTGGCACCATGCGATTGACCTGAAATTGACCCCGGCACAGGAGAGTGATCTGAAAAATTGGCGGAATACTCAGCGTAAAGGTTTTCCGGCCTGGCGTCAGGGCATGATGACCCACAACAAGGCGCTGCGCGATGCGCTCCTTAATGGTGAATCGGGTGCCGCACTGGCGCCGCTGAAAGCGGCTGTGGTCAAAGATCATGAAATGATGCTGGATCGGGGTATTGAGCAGGTTCAGTATCTGCATAAAATCCTGACCCCGGTGCAATGGCAGACCGTCGTGAAGATGGCGGAGCACAAGGGTCATCGTCCTGGACCCTGGGGTAAATAAAATGGTTGAGAACGGCAAGATACTGCTGGTCGATGATGATCCCAGAGTGCGGACCATGCTGGTTCGTTATTTGGAAGGGCAGGGTTTTGCCGTTCAGGCAGTGGGGTCCGGGGTACAGATGGACCGCCATCTGGAGCGGGAATATTACGATTTGCTGCTTCTGGATGTCATGATGCCCGGCGAAGATGGTTTCAGCATTTGCCGTCGCCTGCGTGAGCAGGAGCCTCATCTGCCGATTATCATGCTCACGGCACGGGGCGACCTTAGTGACCGGGTAGAGGGGCTGGATGTAGGTGCTGATGATTATTTGCCCAAGCCTTTTGAACCCCGTGAGCTAACGGCTCGTATTCGGGCGGTGTTGCGGCGCAGTCAGGAAATCCGGACGGCGGATCCGGCGCCTGGGGCCATAGAATTCGGCCCCTTTCGTCTGGCTCTGGACACGCGCAGCTTGTGGCGGGGAGCGGAAAAAATCTCCCTGACCGATAGTGAGTTTTCCATTTTACATGCCCTCGCCAGTCACGCCTGGCAACCCTTGTCCAGAGAGCGTCTGCTGGCCATGAGTCATGGGAGTGAAGAAGTCACTGCAGGATCGCGGGGTGTCGATGTGTTTATTTCCCGGTTGCGGCGCATTGTCGAAACAGATCCGGGTGATCCGCGCTATATACAAACCGTGTGGGGACGCGGCTATGTGCTGGTGCCCGATGGAGGTAATGTCCCTGCGGAGCGAAGTGAAACCTAGCGCACTCTGATAAAGGGATCTTTTTGACGAGGACATTTTGGGCAAGCAGCGGCGGTGCTTCTCCGACACCGCACGCTGTCCGTTCAGAATGTCCTCGTCAAAAAGTTCATTTGCCTGGAAGCATTATGAAAAAAAATCGTTTCTGGTGGCCGGACACCCTGTTTAACCGGATGTTTTTGATTATTGCCGGGTTACTCTTTTTAAGCCAGTTGGCAGTTTACTGGTTTTTTAATATTTATCAGGCCAATCCCCAAGCCGAACACATGGCGCAGAATTGGGCGCAGATTCTGACCCTCAGCGAAAGCCTCAGTCCTGCTCAACGAGCCGCCATTCAGCCGATTTTGTCCCGACAAGGTTTGCAGGTGTTGCCTGCCAGCGTGATGAACGGGCGCAAGCCCAGTTTTCCTCCCTTAGTGAATGCCCTACAGCAACTCCGACAAATGGGCTGGCCGGACGCGCTGTTGCGTTTTGATCCGCGCTCCGGGATTTTGTGGTTGCAGACGCGTCCCGGTGCGGCTCTGGCCCTGGCCATGCCGATGCCACGTCCGGCAGGCTTACCGCTGCCCTGGTTTAAGCTTGCCGCTATTTTGCTTTTGTCCTGGTTGGGCGCGTATTTGGTTGTCCGTCAGGTTACCCGCCCCCTGACGCGTTTAATGCAGGGCGTAGATCGCTTGCGCAGCGGGGATACCCTGGGGGATTTGCCGGAAGCTGGGCCTGCGGATTTACGGCGTTTGGCGGAAAGATTCAATCAGACCCTGCGGGACCTGCAGCGTTTGTGGCGAGAGCGGGAAATGGTTCTGGTGGGAGTTTCCCATGATTTGCGGACGCCGCTGACACGGATGCGTTTAAGCGCCGAGTTTCTGCCAGCTGAGGAAGAAGCCCGGCAGGAAATCATCGACAATATTCAGGAAATGGACAAAGTCATCCATCAATTCATGGGATATGCGCGCAGCGGCGAACGCGAGCTGCTGGTAGAAACCGATATTGGGAGTTGGTTGCAGCAACTGGTGTTGCGTCAGCAGGCCGAAGTGCGTTGGCATCCTTCACCTACTCCCTTGCCGAAATTGGCCATTCAGGAGGTCGGTTTGGCGCGCGCGCTGCAAAATCTGATTGATAATGCCCAGGTACACGGCGGAGGACCCGTAGATATTTATGCCGAAAAGGCCGGCCGCCAGATGCTGATTCGGGTGCGGGATCATGGCTCAGGGATTGCCGAATCCCAGCTACAAAGTGTGCGTGCCCCTTTCGCTCAAGCGGGTAAGGGCGGTGGGATAGGTTTGGGCCTGGCTATTGTCGAACGGGTCATGGCCTACCATAACGGTCAGTTGAATTTGTACAATGCCCCTGATGGCGGCCTGGTAGCCGAACTGGTCCTGCCTTTGCGTCAGCCTTACTAAACCGATCCGTTCAGGGTGTCGGTTTTGGCGCCGGGCATAGCTTGCGGAGATTGGCTTCGGCGGAAGGGCTGAGATCGTGCCAGGCAATATTGCCGCATTTGCCACTGAGGGGGCCTTGCAGAGAGCCTTCCTGAGAAATAGTTTTCCCCACCGGAAAGTCGGCCACGGACACTGTAGATACAGTAGGTGCCGCGAGTTTTACTGCGGCGGCCGCTTCAGCCGCTTTTTGGGTCTGTCGGACCGATTGCTTATGCTGCCAAAAGAAAAAAGCCAGCACGGCGATCAGCAGCACAACTATGACTACGATCAGCCAGCGCCAGCTTTGGGTTGATTGCTCTTGCTTCATTGCTTCGGTCCCTCTCGGTGTTCAGCAAACCAACTGTAGCAAGGTAGTTGATGCATGGGCAATGCTGGCGTAAGAGCTGATGTTTTCGTTATAGTCGCGGGCAGAAAGGAGGTGCAGGCATGAGTGAAAAAATGTGGGGCGGGCGCTTCGCTGCAGGTACGGATAGTTTAGTGGAAGCATTCACGGCATCTATTCAGGTAGACAGCCGTTTATATGCGGAGGATATCCGTGGTTCGCAAGCCCATGCCCGCATGTTGGGGCGAGTGGGCGTGCTAACCGCCAGCGAGGTGGAAGCCATTGTCGCCGGACTGCAGCAGGTAGGACAGGAAATCGCCGAGCAGCGCCTGCCATTTGTCGACAGCCTCGAAGATATTCACATGCATGTTGAATCCCGTTTGACGGAAATCATCGGAGATGTGGGGAAGAAGCTGCACACTGGCCGTTCCCGCAACGATCAGGTGGCCACCGACCTGCGCCTCTATACCCGGTCCTGTGTGGATGATCTGGTCGCCGCTTTGCGCCATCTGCAGGGAGTATTTGTGGACCTGGCCGAGCGCGAGGTGGAAACCATTTTGCCCGGCCTGACCCATATGCAGGTGGCGCAGCCGGTCAGCTTCGGCCACCACTGCATGGCCTATGTTGAAATGTTTCAGCGCGATGCCCAGCGTCTCCAGGACGCCCGTAAACGGGTAAATGTGCTGCCCTTGGGCGCAGCGGCTCTGGCAGGTACCACCTTCCCGATTGATCGTTGGGATGTGGCACGGCAACTGGGTTTTGACGCCGTCGCGGAAAACAGCCTGGACGCCGTTTCCGACCGGGATTTTGTCATGGAAGTGCTGGCCGATCTGGCCATGATTGCCGTCCATTTATCGCGTTTATGCGAAGAATTGATTTTGTGGATGTCGGCACCTTTTGGCTTCATTGATCTCCCGGACAGTTTTTGTACGGGCTCCAGCATCATGCCCCAGAAGAAAAATCCGGATGTGGCAGAAATTATTCGTGGCAAAAGCGGTCGGGTGGTCGGTGATCTGGTTGCCATGCTGGTGCTGATGAAGGGTCAGCCCCTGACTTACAATCGGGATAATCAGGAAGACAAGGAAACTTTTTTTGATGCGCTGGATCAGGTGCGGGCCAGCGTTGAAATCATGAGCCGTATGTTGCCGGGCCTGCAAACCCGCCCCACAGTCATGCGGGCTCAGGCAGAACGCGGTTATGCCACGGCTACGGATCTGGCTGATTACCTGGTGCGTAAAGGTTTGCCTTTCCGTGATGCGCATGCGGTGGTGGGTAAAGCTGTGCGTCTCGCCCAAGACCGCAATATAGGCCTGGAGGCTATGCCCTTGCCTGACTTGCAGGCCTTGTCCCCACTTATTACCGAAGAGGTTTATCAGGTGCTGACCCTGGAAGGTTCGCTCGCGGCCCGTAATCATCTCGGCGGAACAGCTCCTGATCAGGTACGGGCGGCTATCGCCCGTGCCCGTGCGCGCCTGGCTGAGGAGCAATCGGCATGAAATCCCTGGCTGCTGTGGTCTTCGCCGGTGTGTTGGTCCTCGGTCTGTCGGGTTGTGGGCGGAAGACGCCACTGAGTCTGCCACCACCTCCCCCGGCACATCCTGCCGCCAATGCTGCAGCCAGTACTGTGGTGCCGGCGCAAAGTGGTCCGGCGATTGCCTCAACCGGGAGCGCTGAACATCCATGAACACCTTCCATTACCATCAGGGAGACTTGTACTGTGAGGATTTGTCCCTCGCGGCCATTGCCCAGCATTATCAAACCCCCTGCTATGTGTATTCCGAGGCGGCGCTGCGCGAACGCTACCATTCCTTCAGTAACGCACTGGGTGACAACACGCAGGTGTGTTATGCCGTCAAGGCTAACAGTAATTTGGCAGTGCTGCGTTTATTTGCAGAAATGGGTGCCGGTTTTGACATTGTTTCAGGCGGAGAACTGGAACGGGTGCTGCGTGCGGGAGGCGCAGCGAAAAAAATCATTTTTTCGGGTGTAGGTAAGTCTGCCGATGAAATTCGTACCGCCCTGTCTGCCGGCATTGCTTGTCTCAATGTGGAGTCTGCAGCGGAGTTGTGGCGAATTGCCGATATTGCTGCTGATATGGGTCTGCGCGCGCCTATTGCCCTGCGCGTGAATCCGGATGTGGACCCCGGCACCCATGCCTACATTGCTACCGGCCTTAAGGAAAGCAAGTTCGGGATCCCCATGGATGCTGCGCGAGCCCTCTACCTGGAGGCCGCAAAACATCCTGCTCTGGAGCTCAAGGGCATAGCCTGTCATATCGGGTCCCAATTACTTAATCTTGCGCCCCTGGGCGAAGCGGTGACGCGGGTGCGTGCCCTCTATGAAGATCTCTTTGCCCAAGGCCTTACCCTGGAGCATCTGGATCTCGGGGGTGGAGTGGGTATTCGTTATCACGAAGAAACACCGCCCAGTCCTGCGGATTATGCGGAGGTTCTCAACCAGACCTTGCAGGGCTTGGCCGTCAACAGGGCCGTAGAGCTGGGCCGGGCCCTGGTGGGTAATGCGGGAGTTCTGCTGACCCGGGTGGAGTACCTCAAAGATAATGGCAGCAAGCAGTTTTGTGTGGTGGATGCAGCCATGAATGATTTGTTGCGCCCCGCTCTTTATGGGGCCTGGCACGATATTTTGCCACTCCGCCAGGATGTGGCAGCCGAGCAGGTCATGGATGTGGTTGGGCCGATCTGCGAAAGCGGCGACTTCATCGCCAAGGATCGCTCCGTTCGGGCGGAGGCCGCGCAATTGCTAGCCATTATGGGCGCCGGTGCGTATGGCTTCGCCATGAGCAGCAACTACAATAGTCGGCCCCGGCCTCCCGAAGTGCTGGTCCATGGTCATCAGCATCGCCTCATTCGTCGTCGGGAAAACTGGGATGATCTGATGGGCATGGAGCTACCCTGACCCGAATCATGGGTTAGAGACTCGCTGGCTGATCTGTATTGCTTGTTCTGCGGCCCTCCCGGATAGCCTTTTTCTGCTAAGCTTACAGATGTAGGTTGTTTTTTGTGGACATAGCGCTTGCACCGTTTGACGATGTTTTGGCCAACAGCCCGCACGCAAGTGAGGAGGCAGACATGGCAGCAGAAATGAAAGTATTCAGTACCGGGATTGATCCAGAAGACTGGATTCCCAGACGCTTCGCCCATCCCGGTGAAGGCAGGACTCCGTCCATTTTTTGGCAACATCTTCCTCCCAATACCAAGAGTCTGGTGTTGCTCATGGAACATCGGGAAGCAGAATCGGGGCAGCGGGTACATTGGTTGCTCTACGATATTTCTCCAGCGATCGAAGGGTTACACGAGGGAGGACCTCTTCCCGATGGTGTCCTCACCGGTCGCAACAGTTTCGGAACCTTGGGTTACCGCCCACCTGAGGCAGCGGCTGATCACCAGTTGCAGCATTATGATTTCCTGCTTCTGGCGACGGACAAAGCCACACTGGGTTTAGCCGAAGGGGCTGATTGGGATGCAGTAAAGGCGAGACTGCATACGCCAGGCCATGATGCCGACCAGCTTGGCCCGCCCCCTGCAGAAGATCCGCGTGCCCGCGAAATGCACAGTTTGGGGCATGTGCTGGATCATGCCGAATTCTCCGGGCATTTCGCGCTGGATAATCCCTGAGCGGGAATGCGTTGTCGGCAAGGGTGCAATCCCTGCAGGGCAACGCCTGTTTCTGAATGTGAGCGTAAGCTCTGCTGCCTGACTCGTCACGTCTGAGGTTATCCGCACATGACGAAAAATTCAGCACCCTCAGTTCGTGGGGGCGGCTGAGGATAATTTTACCGTGCCCTGCAAGAGCCGCGACCCTTGACTTGACCGAAGCTGCTCCACCGCTGATAATACGCGGCCTTGACGCTGTTCTGGTGTCAATTGCGTATGTATGGGAATGTAGCTCAGTCGGTAGAGCAGCGGCCTTTTAAGCCGTGGGTCGCGGGTTCGAATCCCGCCGTTCCCACCATTAAAAACATCAAGCTATTAATTTAATTGATATAAAGTCTAATGTATGCAAACCATGGCGCCATACTTGAGTCCAGAAAAAGGGGTAAAATATGGTAACCATCAGATCACGGGAAAGGCCGGGATAGCATCTCGATAGGCTGGCAAGCTCAGATCAAGCGTAAGGGATTTCCTCTACAGGTAAAGATCGTTCGCACTTGCACCAATCACTGCGCTGCTGCCACCCTAGCCAACGATTCCTGCATCCGCTGCGATTCATTTTGCGCCTCAGCCAGGAGCTGATCCCAGTCATCAGGCGGATGCCCGCTTTCCAGCATCTTACGGAACACCCGGTAGGCGTCGTCGTTGCGCTCAAAGGCACGTTTGGTGTTTTCGTCGTTCACCCAGGCGTAGACGATCACCTTGCTCGGGGCGTGGTAGCGGAAAAATAGTCGGTACTGCTGGAAGAACTTGGCCCGAAACCAGTGCTTGTGATCGTCACCGAGCGTCCCACCCTGGCGGTACTCCGGCCGCGTCGGATCTTGCGGGATGACATCGAACGCCAGCTTGATGATCGCGGCCAGCCTTTTGCTGGCGTTCTTTTTTACGTACCCGTCCGGGTCCTTCCGCTTCAGGGGCTCGACCTGCCGCACCAGCGTTTCAATCTGCGCCAAGAACAGTGGATGGGCGAAGACCGTCCAGCCATGAATGACCAGTGGTTCAGGCTTCCCCGCGTTCATTCATCGTCTGCCGACAGGGCGGCATCAAGATCGACATCAACGCCGCCGACCAGCGATTGGAGGCGTTGGAGGAGTCCGGCATCCACAGCTTGCAACCGCTCGGGATGGTGAGAGATTTCGGCAGTGAGGAAGTCGAGGAACTGACCGAGTACCGGATCTTCCCCGTGGGGTGCTTGGGCACGTGTCAGCACCACCTCTCCGCTGGAGCGAATGGTGTAGTGGATCTTGTCGCGCTTGCCCAGCTTGAGGGCGCGACGCACGGTTTCCGGCACAGTGGTCTGGTAGCGATCGGTGAGCGTGGATTCGACTTCGAGGGCCGCTGCCATGGCAGTCTCCTAGCAGATTTGGGGCGGTGCCAGAATGGTAATGCATGCGCATTACCATTTCAATAAGGTTTTTTGTATGCCTAAACTTGGGTATTTGCTTAAAAGCGAAGGAAAGAAAGACTAAAAAGTAATTTTCATGATGCGTGTTTATGGACTCAATCGCTCGCATTCTGCGCTACTCTGAAAGAGGAAAAGACATGAATTGTGGTCATCATAGATTTCGTGGATTGTTTTTGAGCTGCTTTTATATTATTGGCTGTATAGGTTTGCTGTTTACCAGCAGTTCGGCTTGGGCGGATAAATTGGAATTGCATGTTTATGGTCCAGGAGGCCCATTACCTGCCATGAAGATGGCCGCACAGGCGTTCTCCAAGAGTCACCAGATCAAAATGCTGGTTGAGGCGGGACCCTTTGAGAAATGGCGGGATCAGGCTATGGCTAACGGCGACCTCATCTATAGCGGGTCCGAGAACATGATGACCAGCTATTTGCAACGGCTTCCCGACCTTGTGGACGTAAAAACCATTATCCCTGCTTATTTAAGACCGGCGGCTATTCTCGTCCATCCGGGTAACCGGCTGCACATCCAAAACTTTCGGGATCTCCTCAAACCGGGAGTGAGGGTGATGGTGGTACAGGGCGCAGGGCAAACAGGTCTGTGGGAGGACATCGCTGGCAAGAACGGTAACCTGAATACTATTCGACGACTGCGCGCCAATATCGTTTATTTTGCCCCCAACAGTGCGGAAGCTCTCAAACGCTGGACGGGGACCAACCCCCCTGATGCCTGGATTATCTACAACATCTGGCAGATTGCACATCCGCAGGTCGCCGATTTGGTGCCTCTGGGGCCACGTCATATTCTCTACAAAATATGGCTGGAGTGACTGATTTTTACCAGGAAGAGCGCAGCGCTGGCATTTTTTGTCCCAGTAAGGTTTCCAGTTTTTCAATATCCGGTGCGTAAATTTGTTCCAGATACTGACGTGCAGCCGGATCTATCTGCGGTTTGGAAGCGGCTTTCAGGATCAGATTCTGATATAGCCACCATTGCAGCTTTCTGGGCATCAGATGATAACCAACCCAGCGAGCTAGCGGACTGGATGCGCAACGCCGCGACCAGTTACCCCGGGGTGCCTTGAAGCCATTGTGCACCTGTTCCAGATCCATTTCCTGAAAAGGCGCAGGATCAATGCGTAAGTGTGCAGCTACGCGCTCCAGAGCCTGATTGGTTTCATTCACCAAATCATCAAACTGCAGGACCAGTACCTGGTCCTCGCCAAAAATCCTAACATAGCGCTGCACCTGATCGTGATACAAACCAAGATCCACATACAGCCGGGACACGCCCCAGCCTTTTTCGCTTTGCGCAAAATCCTCCCGAAGTAACTCTACTGAAAATGGAAGATCCACAAGACCCTCACGAAAATCCATCAGGTAGTGGGAGTGGGCGCGGCTGACCGGGTCGCGCAATAAAATGATCATACGGGCATCGGGGGCGACGGCATGAATGCGTTCTGGTGCCTCCGGGTACCAGAGGTTGGAGGTGCTGGCATCGCCAATGGCCGGAAAGTCCCCGGCATTTTCGTAAAGATGCAGGTAAGCATGTTCTTCACTGAGATGCTCAATGAGATGCTTATATTCAGGCTTTGGCTGAATCCGGGCAAAGTAATGTGGTTCTTTGAGGGCCGGTAAAAATACCTCGGGATGCCCCTGAAGGTAACGATATAAAGAGGTGGTGCCGCCTTTTACCGTGCCGGTAATAAAAAAATTGGGCCAGAGGGCATGGCTGCTGGGATTTATGCGGGAAGGGTCTGAACTGGGCAAATCAACTCCTTAACTGAAGGTTGGTGTTGCATCCGAAGCTGTAAGCCCGGCTAACTCGCCCCAGTATAGCATTTCCCGTCTCTATCCTGTCTGCAGCAGCTAACGGGGTGACTGCCCTGCTGGCGGACTATGATGCACAAAAACCTTCAGGGAAGAAGATAGTCTGGCATTTCAGGGCAAGTTTCTGGTCATGATGCGCAAATACGCTTCTTGTGCGCCGGTGCTTAAATTCTCCACTTCATGTAAGCGCGCTCTCACCCATGCGTCGGCTTTTTCTGCATTACCTTTGGCGGTAATCAGGTTTTCCCAGTCTTTTGCGCTGACGTGGTTATGTGAAAAGTGGTTATTATTCGGTGGGGAAGATGGATTAAAAGAGGATGTTATGTCTCTTTCCTGATGTTGATTCAATAGCTTCATAAGATGATCACCCCGCTGTATGGATCGCTGAATTGGAAAAGCGATTTTCAGACAGGCTAAACGATCAGCTTGAGCAGGCCTAACGATAATTATTAACGAGGATATCTACAAAACCGAAGTCCAATAATGTCGGATTACGTCAAGTATTCGGGATTTTCGATCATCTCCAGAAATTTCTGGAGCATTATCGAGCGCCGGTCGGGTTGTGGTGCGGCCATGAAATTCAGGCAGACCATCTGGTGGCTTTCCAGCGTGGCGGTAGCTACCTGCCAGTCGGAGCGCTTATCTAACACTCTTTTGCTCATGAAGCCAATGCCCAGGTTCGCATTGATCATCGTGCCTACCGATTCAATATCGGCTACTTCGATAAAATGCCTGGGGACGATGCCACGGCGGCGAAATTCTTTTTCTATGGCGCCGCGTACAGCAGAACCCGGTTCGCGCCAAATAATGGGATAACTTTCCACCTCTTCAAAGGAAACCTCCTGGCGTCCGGCAAGAGGATGCTGCAGGGGAGTGACAATGACAATTTCATTATCCTGCCAGGGTACACTTTTGAAATAATCGGGCAGCTCCGGAAGATCGCTGTCACCTTCATAAAAAAACACATCTACTTCCCCTGCCGCTGCATCTTTCCAGTATCGTTCGCCACTTTTGATGTAGAGATTGATCCCCGGATATTGCTGCCTGAATCGGGTTAGAAAAGGAGGTAAATAATAATTGGCAATGAGACTGGTAGAAACAATATTGAGTTCCCCTTCCATGAGGCGCTGACGACGCCTAATAATGCTGTCAATATCCCGCAGGACGCGGCGTAGGCGTTCAATGTCGGGAATGAGTACGGCTCCCGCCTGAGTGAGCTTTACGCCATTGATTTCACGAGTATAAAGAGGCTCACCGACCAGTTCGGTCAGTTTTCTCAATCGTTCGGAAATGGCCGATTGGCCCCGATGTAGATGCTCGGCTGCCGCACTGATGCTGCCATGCTCGGCGATGGCCAGTAGGGAAAGAAGTTGTTCGTCATCTGCCATTATCGATTTCTCCGATAAAGTTACCAATAAAATACATTTGCTATGATGTCTGGTGTATCCGTATGTTTAAACCCTATATCGCACTTTACAAATATAGGGAAAATATTTCCATGTCCACAGAAAGTTTAGCGCCCTCAGCCGATACGCTCTCCGCTACAGTGCGTCGGCTCCACTCTCAAGATGGTCAGCTCCTTGCAGAATCCGCCCTATCCAGTCATCGTATCAACGACTATTTGCAGGAGATTGCTTATCATGAACCTTTGACTGCATTAGAAGAAGAATCTCTGCTGAAAGGAATCCAGCACAATGATCGTGAAGCCTGGCATGAATTACTCGAAATGCATTTACGATTGGTTTTGCGTATTGCGCGGAGCTATCACGATCAGGCACCGTATGCTTTGATTGATCTTATTGAAGCGGGTAACGTGGCGCTGATTGCTGCCGCTCGCCAGCTTGTCGTGGGTGGCAATGAACGTTTTGCCATTTATGCGACCCGCCACATTTGTCAGCATCTGGATTCCAGTATGCCGGTGCGTGGTTCGGCGTTGGCTTAGAGCGAAAGATCAATAATACTCGATAATTATGCAAAGGTTGTGGGGGGAGTGCTGTGACAGCAGATCTTTTTGAAAACTTTCCCTTGCCTGCCCCGGCGGCGGAATTGCTTGAAGAAGGGGTCACATTTCTGAGGGGGTGGGCCTTAGCTGATGCTGAATCCTTGATTCATGCGGTGCAACGAGGGTTGATGCAGTCGGCACTGCGGCAGATGTGTACCCCGGGTGGAAAAACAATGTCCGTCGCTATGAGTAATTTCGGCTCATGGGGTTGGGTGTCGGACAGGCAGGGTTATCGATATGTGTCCAAAGATCCAGAAAATGCGGAGCCTTGGCCGGAAATTCCCGCCATTATTTTGAATTTGGCTCAAGCTGCGTCGAAAGAAGCGGGCTTTGCCGATTTCACGCCAGATGCCTGTCTGGTGAATGTGTATGTTCCTGAAGCGCGGATGTCTTTACATCAGGATAAGGACGAACAGGATATGGATGCGCCGATTGTTTCCGTTTCTCTGGGTTTGCCAGCCACTTTTCTGTTTGGCGGTGCGCAACGTCGGGATAAGGTGAAACGTATTTTTGTAGAGCATGGTGATGTGTTGGTTTGGGGTGGCCCTGCCCGCCTGCGCTATCATGGTATTGCTCCGATCAAACACGGAGACCACCCTCTCGTGGGTGCACAGCGCATTAATCTGACTTTGCGTAAGGCGTACTGAAATTGCGGATGTCGGTCTTTGCACGCTGAACGCGATTGACGTCGTCCCAACGGGAATTGTTTTGCATATTCTGCAGGAATAATATGAGCCCTCGTGTTCCGAAAGCCAACAACAGGAGTGCTCGTGAGCGTAGAAAATTCCGACGGAAAAGAACTGAGAAATGTGGCATTGGCTATTGGTACCGCCCGTACCCGCTGGGGTCATTATCTGAAAGTGACCACCTTTTTTATTACTTTTGTGTTGACCCTGCTCATTCCTATGGGGGTTATTGTCATTTATTACCTATGGAAGCACGGCGCGCAAATTATCAGTGAAAGAGAAGCGTTGACGGTTTCTTCGGCAACACTTCTCGAATATGGCAATAGTATGGGCGAAGAATAAGCCGAGGCTGGTGCAGGTGGTGGCAAAAGTACCGTCGGCGGACGATGGCGCTATTCCGGCTTTCCCCAGGCATTTTCAGGCAGTTTGGCATATTGTCCGGTAAACTTTTCCTGTTCCACGCTGAAGGAAACAGGGGTTGTGTCGCCGGATTGATAACGAACAATCCAGAAGTAATCGAAGGTTTTCTTGGGCCAGGTTTGAGGCACGTTCTTGAATTTATCGAGATGCAGCAATTGCCGGAAAGTGACCTGCTGTCCTGGATACCGGGCTTCCAGCTTGGCATTGGCAATATGTTTATGTTCCCACATGATGACCACAACCTTCTGATCATAGGCGGGATTGGTCATGATGTCGTGAACGGCTTCCTGGGTACGGAGATTTTCCTGCACCATTTTCTGGGGTTTGCTCAGACCGGGTTCCGGAACGACCGTAAAGGCCGTCACCGGAAGTCCCCAGCTCTGCGCTGTCGGCGTCATGGTTTCAATGGTATGTAAAGTAATGGCCATGAGGGCGGCGGGTTTTTCGTGTGCTGGCAGCAGGCTATGGGTTGCGTTTTTTCCCAGATACTGCTGGGCGAGCGCCGCTGCGCGGGCCTGACCCACGGGTGACAGGGCGTAGTGGTTCATTTTTTCACCATGGCGCAGCAGAATGATTTCAGCCGGTGTGGCAGAAGCTACGAGAGGCAGGCAGGCGCCACCTAACGCAGCAATCAGCATGGTGGTAATAAGTTTGCGGTTGTTCATGTTTGGACTCCAGTATGGGTAAATAGGTGGCAACACCATGAAATTTAACGACGCAGCAGCAGTCCCCGGGCTACCCCCAGAATGAATGCCGAACTGAGCACGCCAATGACCGACATGGCCATGCCATCACCAATGACGCCTTGCCGAAAATTGGCATAAATATAAGTGGAAATCACCTGCACCCCCGCAGGCTGCAACATCAGCGAGGCGACCAGTTCGCGCATGGAAAGGGCAAACACCACGGTCGCACCACCAATCAGCATGGGCCAGGCGATGGGAATATGCACTTTCATGAAAGTTCGCAAGGGCCCACTTCCATGGACCCGGCTGGCGTTGTCAAGTAACGGCGGTATTTGCGCCAGCCCGGCGCGGGCATAGCGCATGGCAAAAGGAAAAGTGGTGGTGGCGTAGGCAACACCGAGAATGGCGGTAGTGCCGAAGACGGGTAGATGGTTCCACGGCGCATTCCAGAAAAGGATCATGCCGACGGCCAGGACAACGCCGGGTATGGCCATGGGCAGGGTGGCCAGCAAATCCAGAAAAGCAGCAAAACGACCACCACGACGGACAATGTTGGCCGTCAGCAGGGCGGCTACCATGGTGCCAAAAGCCACCAGGGCGGCGAGTTCCAGGCTGGTTTCGAGGGCCCCGAACGCACTGGATTGATGAGAGAGAATATGATGGTAATGATGCCAGGTGAAATTGCTGAATTTCAGTCCTACCGTAATGGCTTTCTCAAAAGACACTGCCAGCACCGCCCCGATGGGTAATAACATGGCAATCAACACAAAAGCAGCTAAAGGAAGCATTGACCACCAGCGGCTTGGATAGCGAAGCTGGTGGATTTGCCCACGGTTTTCATTGGCCAGGGGGCGATAAAAAAACCAGGCGACAATGCCCAGAGTACACAGTACCAGGCCGATGGCGGAGGCGCGTGGTAAATTGACGGGCCAGACATTGGTGGCGGACTCAATGCTGGTGCTGAGAACGGTGACCCCGGCATAGCCACTCAGTAAGGCAGGAACACCAAATTCTGCTGAAGTATCCAGAAAAACCAGCAAACCTGCAGCGGCCAATGCGGGCAGGACCAGGGGCAGAACGCCGACGCGAAAGGCCCGCCACAGTCCTGCTCCGTGTACACGCGCCGCTTGAATCAGGCGAAAATCTCCATTTTGTAATGCTGCGCGCAGAATGATGTACACCAGCGGGGTGAGATGCAGGGCCATTACCGCAGCCATTCCCGCTAACGAGTACAAAAAAGTTTCCAGGGGTGTTCCGAGAATATGGATGAGTTGTTCAATGAGTCCTACCGGACCAACCAGCAAGGTCCAGGCCTCGGCAGTCAGGTAAGGCGGTATTAAAAAGGGGATAAGAATCAGCCCTTCCCAAAGTAAGCTGAATTTGGGCGGGGCGTAAAACATCAATAACGCCAGCATCAGCCCGATGGGCAGCGCAAAAACCACCGCCAGAGCGGCCATGCCTGCGGTGCCCAGCAGGGCGTGGATAAAGTGCTGGTCTACACCCAACTGCAGCAGAGCCATGCCATGATGATGGCTGGCATCGGGCTGCAGTGCCTCGAAAACAATGGTGGCGAGCGGTGCGAGAACCAGCAGGCCAAGGATGCCAAAAACCAGCAGCCGATTCAGGCTGCGTCCCATCATTGACCGAGAATGTCCTTACGGAATTTGGCCAGTACGCTGGCGCGGGTTGCGGCGACTTGATCCCAGTTGACGGTCATGACGGGGTAAGTACCGAGCTTGGCCAGGGCGGGTTTGGCGGCAACGCCATTCAGCGAAGGATAGAGATTATATTTGGCGACGAGTTTTTGTCCGGCAGGGGACATGGTGAAATTGACAAACTGTTCAGCCAGTTTTTTATCCGGCGCCGACTGCATGATCATGATGGGGCGGGGAATCAGCATGGTGCCTTCTTTAGGGTAAATCAGCTGAATGGAGTTTCCCTGTACCTTGGCCTGCACGGCGGCATGACCAACGCATTCCACCATGCCGCTGCGTTCACCGGAAAGGACCGGCATCAGTGCAGTATGATTAGTCCCCGGCCAGACGGTACCATTGGCTTTCAGGTCGGAAAAATATTGCCAGGCCTTGTTGCCGTATTTATCCACAAAGGCAATGACAAAATCCGAAGCCGTGCCTGAGAGCAGCGGATTGGGCGCGGTAAGGTGGTTTTTCCAGACGGGAGCGGTCAGATCAAACCAGCTGGTAGGCATGCTCGCGCCTTTGGGTAAGGCTTTGGTGTTCATGACCATGGAAACCGTATCGGCACCATAGGGCAGGAAAGGTCCTTTGAGCTGCATGGCCGGGAAAAGATTTTTATCAATGCTTTCAGTCTGATAGTCATACACCATCTTGTCTTTAGCGAGTTCGAGGCCGGCTGTCCAGTCGGCGACCATGACCACGTCGGCATGCGGATGATTGGCTTCAGCAGCAAGGCGGGCCATGACTTTTCCGGTGCTGGATGTCCACACGGCAACATGATCACCAGATTTTTTGCTAAATGCGCGCGCCAGGGCCTTGGCTAAAGAAGCTGGTGCAGCACTGTACAAAGTCAGCGTGGCGGCAGAGGCGGTGCCTGCAAATGCCAGACTCATGATGGCCAAGGTAACTTGTTTGACTACGGGTTTCATGGGGTTTTCTCCTGATTTGCGGAAGTTTCGGCAGGAATGCACCAGCCGTGATTCGGGTAAATTTGCCAGTGGCGCGGACCCAGATTGCTTTGCTGGGAGTAGCTCAATAATTCGTGCTGGTCAAAAGCCTGCAAATGCACCAGATAGCGACCATCACTCCAATGGGAATGAATGGCTTCGGCAGCAAATGCGGCTTCCAGGTTATCGCTGTCAATGTCTCCGGGGCGCAGCAGCAAAAGGCCAGGCTTGCCTTCACGCAGTGTATCGGCCCCCGGTACCCATATTTTCTGGCCATTTTCCAGCGCGACTTCGGCTTTGCCGCTCTGATATTGAACAACCTTTACGGGTAGGCTCCGCACGGAGCCGCTGAGTCGCGCTACATTTTCACTGGCCGGAAAACGGAATAGTTTCTCCGGCTGATCCCATTGTTCCAGATGACCGCTATGGAGAACTCCGACATGTTGGCCCAGATAAAATGCTTCGCTGGGATCATGGGTGACATGCAGTGCGGCAATGCCTTCTTCACGAAACAGGGTACGGAGAAAGTAGCGGATTTCTTCGCGAACCCCCTGATCTACGGCGGATAAGGGTTCATCCAGTAAGACCAGGCGCGGACGGGCGATGATGGCGCGGGCTATGGCAACCCGCTGCCGTTGCCCACCCGATAGTTCATGGGGTTTGCGTTTTGCTGCAGTGGCAGGAATGTTCATTTTTTCCAGCAACCGCATAGCCCGCTCGCGATCCACCGGCAGCCCCTGAGCGCGCAGGGGAAAAAGAACATTATCAATCACCCGGAGGTGGGGCCAAAGTGCCGCGTCCTGAAAAACCATACCAATGCCGCGTTTTTCGGGAGAAATCTGTAGGCCTCCGGCGGTGAATACATTTTGACCGCGCAGCCGAATGCTCCCTGCCTGGGGTTTAATGAGCCCGGCAATGGCCGCCAGTAAGGTGCTTTTGCCTGATCCCGATTCACCCAGCAGGCAGGCGTAACGACCATCTTCAAGATCCATCTGGACGTTACTTAATACTGTCTGGGCGCCGAAGCGCACATTCAGTCCCTGCACGGAAAGCGCCGGTTCGTTGGGCACCGCCGCGATTGCTGGCCGGTTTTTTACCTGTAGTTCAGCAACCATGGAACGTTATTAGACGTGCAGTATGCTTAATTACAAGGATATTCATCACTGTACGGCTACAATCAGCTTGTTTTGAGGCATGACAATTATCTCCATCTATTTATGGAGCGTAGTGTACGCCTCGAATGTGACAGTTTTATGACAACAGGTGATAGGAGGAGGATTTCTCTTGGATGTAGGTCTGTTAGAGGCCGGGAATGCTGGTCAAGCCACCATAGACACCTAGCCCGGCAGACAGAACGACTACAAAAAGAACCAGCCAAAGGTATGGGCCACGCAGGCGATGCTCGGCAGGGAGTGCTTTCATTGCCAGAGCGACCAGGAAACCAAGAACCAGGGGCAGCAGCAGGGCGTTCATGACTTCCACACCAATATCCAGGCTGACCAGATCGGGTATGCTGATTACGGCCACGGCACCGGCGATGATGATGGCGGTATAGATTCCGTAAAACCAGGGCGCGTCTTTGGGATGGTTTTCGAGAGAATGGCGGAATCCGGTGACTTCTCCCCAGCCCCAGGCTCCGGCCAGCGAGGCAACGATGGCCGCTACCATGCCAGCCCCCAGAATACCCAGGGAAAATACCAGGCGTCCCCAGGTGTCGCCCAGGTACGGGGTGATGGCCTCGGAGAGTTGATGGACGGTATTCAGGGGCGCGTTAGGATTGAGGCGGCCGATAGTGGCCGCTGTGGCAATCAATACGGCGGCCATGATGGCCTGGGTGAGGACCGCGCCAATGGCCGTATCCCAACGGGCATGACGATAATGTTCGGGATGAAGTCCCTTATCGGCAACAGCGGACTGCTGATAAAACACCATCCAGGGCATGATGACGGCGCCGATGTTGGCTGCTACCAGCATCATATAGTCCTGGTTAGTAATGGGTGCATGGGTCAGGCCGTGGAGAATATCCTGAATATTGGGGTGAGAAGCCCAGGCGATCCCGAAAAAGGCCAGTTCAAACAGGCCCATGATCAGGGCAATGCGCTCTACGCGCCGGTAAGAGCCGGTCCAGACAATGGTCAGTAAGGTGGCTGCAGCGAGAATAACGCCCACGGCACGCGGTAATCCATAAAGATGGCTAACCCCTGCAACGCCTGAAAACTCGGTTAGCAGAGCGCCGGTAGTGGCGATGCTCAGTCCGGCTACTGACAAATAAGCCCAGCCGGTGCCAAAGGTTTCACGAATCAGTTCACCGTGTCCCTTGCCGGTGAAAATTCCCAGGCGTACGGTGAGCTCCTGTACTATGTAGAGAATCGGCATAAGAATAAATTGCAGCAGCAGTAGCTTGAAGCCCCACTGCGCACCACTTTGGGCGGCGGTGATGATGCTGCCGACATCGGTATCGGCGAGCATGACGACCAGGCCGGGGCCAAGTACAATCAGAAAAACAGACCAGCGGGAGTGACGCTGAGGCATCGTGGAGTTGTTTGCAGTCATTATTAAGAATAATCCGTATTTACGTTTTTGATCTGCGAATGATTCCTGTTTAATGATAAAATGTCAAGTCCTGAGAGGTGCAATGACTGGAAAATGTAGCCTGACCACCAGCCCTCCCTCTACGGCATTCTCAAAATGTATGGTCCCGCCGTGCAACTCCATGATGCGCTTGCAGATGCGTATTCCAATACCCGCACCATGGCCGGTTTGACGCGGAAGTGTGCCCTGATTCATGGCCAGGAGATGCGCCGCAGAAACTCCGGGGCCGTAATCCCACAGTTGTATTTCCGTGTGTTCGGGATGACTGAAAACCCGAATCTGTAGGCTGCCGTCGCCGTAACGGCGCGTATTGTCGAAAATAATCCGAAACACTCTCTCCAGCGCCAAAGGGCGACATTGAAAAGAATTTGCAGTATCAGCAGAATGATTTTCCGCAACGCTGATGTCC
>NZ_JABELD010000002.1 GCF_018853445.1 Acidithiobacillus concretivorus | reverse complement strand
TTTCATCATGATCACTCTGCAGATGATTCCCGACAAGGGCCTCAATTTGCAGTTGCCCACTTCCAGTGAAGCCCAGAGTCTGCCGCGCCCGCATTTCACCATCAACATCAACAAAGATGGGTCAGTGAATGTGAAGGGCCATCACTACGACCTGGATGGTCTGGAGAAAATGCTCGCCAGCGATGGTGACCCCGGCAAGACCCAGATCACCATTGCCGCTGACAAGGGCGTGCCCTTTCAGGATTTCATTCATGTCATGGACCGCTGCCAGAAGGCGGGGGTGAGTGATATTGGGATCGCGGCGAAAAGTTCTTGAACAACCTGCTTATCATTTGAACGCCTTAAGGAGTTATAAAAAATGTACCGTAAAACAAGTATGCGTCCTTTAACGCTTGCCTTGGCTGCTACTGGCCTATTGGGCTTGATACCTCTTGCCCATGCGGGAGTGACCGCCCAGACGCGCAGCGCCCGCGTGCGGCACAAAACAAACCAGCAAAGTATTGCCGTGGGCGAGGTCTCCAGTAATGTCGTGACACAAGCCGCTTACGCCCAGCCTACGCCAGAGTTGCCCAAACAAAAGCACATTTTCAAGTCAGGTGTTTCTTCAAAGGTGTTAGGCAGAAAAGAAATTGAAGCGGCAGGACCAGGTGCCGGCGGAGCGCAGATGCTGAATTTCGCGCCTGGCGTGAGTACCTTGGCCAGTTACGGGACAGGGGCCGCCAAGGCACAGATTAGTATTGATGGTATTAAACAAGGTTGGGGAAATCCCAAAGGTTCTGAGGCGGCACATAGTATTGCCATTTCTTTTGATGGCATCCCCATGAATAATCCGGCCACTGGACTTTGGCAGTCTCCTCAGGTCAATCAGCCTTCCATCATCCAGGGTATCCACGTCACCTATGGCCCGGGTAACCCTGAAAATCGCTGGTATAACAATATTGGTGGTGGTATTGATTTTGTGCCGATTCAGCCGACCAATAAACCCGGTGCCAGTATTGGTATGAGTTACGGTAGTAACAATTTTAAAAATATTCATTTTGACGTGCGTACTGGTAATTTTGATGGCTTCTCGGCAGTTCTGGCGGGTGGTGTGAGCAGTGGTAACAGTTTCCTTGGCGTTCCTTCAGGAACCAGTTTACTGAGTCCTTCTGGTGTGGTTTTGCCCAGCCATAGTTATGCCTGGTTCCTCAAGATTCGCAAGCGCTTCCGCCGGGGCGATGACAGTTTCGGAGCCTATTTAGCCAAAGGTTCAGCTTACAAGCCTTATGATATTCCTGTATCGGCGGCATCGGGTACGACCATCAATGGCTTTGATAACAAAACCGGTAAGCCCATACCGGGCCCACTGTATAGCCAGCAGACCTCTGGCTTTTACAATGCGGCACCTTACAAAATTGACAGTAACAGCACCTGGATGTTCTACAACAAGCTGAACGTGGATATTGGTGCCGCGACCTGGCTGCATAATGATATCTGGTATCGTTATGGACACCGTTTGCACAATCGTTATGTTTCCTATGCGGTGGGTGCACCAAATACTAACGAGTATAATGATCCTCATAGTGAAACTTACGGAGATAAACTTTGGTTTAATAGTAAGTTACCCTATAACAAGCTGGGGTTTGGTGGTTATTTTATCAAATCCAGAGACAACTCTAAAAATGCCTTCTACAGCCAATATGCACCCTACTATGCCACGCGTTTTGTTCCCAATGACAAGTATCGGAGCAATTTTCTGGATGTGACGGATGTGGCTGCTTTTTTCCAGGATAAAATTCATCCGGTATCCTCTATTGATATCACTCCTGGAGTTCGGGTGGAACAGTTTCAGTTGAATTATACCCCCTTTACTACGGAAACTTTTCCAGAGTCGAGTAAATTATATCCCAAGGGTAATCAGGCCATACTACCAGCGGATTCACGTAGCCTGAGTGCGGTGGAACCTTCGGTGAATATTAGCTGGCGCCCCATTCATCATCTGGCGTTGTTTGCCGGTTATAGTGAGGCTTATCAGACCCCTGCATTCGGCGGTGGCGGCGGTCCTTTCCAGGCTATCCCAGCCAGTTCCATTTCATTGGAAAAAGGACAGAACTATCAGGCGGGTTTCAAGGTCCACGTGGCGCATGATGGTTACCTGCATCATTTTCTGTTTAGTGCCAACTGGTACTTCACCCGCTTCTCCAATCAGTATCTTCCCATTACTTTGACCAATGGTGATGTGATCAATGCCGAAGGTACCTCAGATTATGAAGGTGTTAATATTTATGCCGTGGATAATCCACTGTACTGGCTCCACACCTTTGCCAATTTGTCCTTTCAGAAAGCGTATTTCAGTAATTATACCGTGAAAGGTAAAAGCTATGATGGCCTGCCAGTTGCCAATGTGCCGGACGCAACTTTCAATATTGGGGCTTATGCCAAAAGCTTTGTTGACGGTATTTTGCTGGAGCCGCGTATCTGGGTGCAATATACCGGGCCTCAGTCCCTGTATGACAGTATCACCAAGTCACCTTCGGCTACGGCGAAATTACCTTCTTATACTTTGTTGAACCTGGCTCTACACAGCAAGATTCCCATGCACATGGCTTACTTCCGAAATGTGGGCGTAGATGTGGATCTGCTTAATGTGCTTGGTAACCGCTACAACAGCTATGAATATATCAGCAGTGGCGGTACTTATGGCCCCAACACCAAGGGAGATTTGATTGGTTTGCCTGGGGCACCGAGAACTTTTTATGTAAGCCTGACGGCTAATTTCTAATCAGTTATTTGTTTGCGCCGTAACTCCGGTAACGGTTTTGCGGCGCTATTTGAAAGCTATTGCCCGGCATAGTGCTTCGGTACATTTCCGAGCAATGTCATTCGATGAGGATTAAATGATGAATACCATGGTGACAAATCCTTCCTGGTCGCCTCAAGGACCTGAAAAATCTGAGGGACATTTTGGTAAGGCCCTGCTGGTTGGGGCGGTAATGGAAATTGCGCTGCTGGCAGGTCTGCTGTGGATCAGCTCCGCTCCGCCGCCGCCCAAGCCGGTGGTGAAAAAAATCATTGCTATTCATATGGTGCATCCGGCACCGCCCAAGCCCAAACCCATACCCGTTCCGCGGCCGCCCAAACCGGTGGTGCAACCCAAGCCGGTACCGGTTCCGAGGCCCAAACCTATTCCTCAACCGCGTCCAGTGGTCCATCATACACCGACGCCCAAGCCGCTGATGGCCAAGACGCCGTTGCCGACTGCGCCTGTTGTGCCACCGGCACCGCCGCCTGCGCCGCCCCCGCCCCCGCCCCCGCCCGCACCCAGTATGGCGGCACGGCAGGCAGCATTAGCCCGTTATGCATCTATGGTACGAGCACAGGTTCAGGCAGATGCCCATGTGCCTGAGGCAGTTCGCCTGATGCACTTAAGTGGTACGGCAGTCATTACTTTCCGTTTAACCCCCTCCGGACAATTGCTTTGGGCTAAAATCACCCAGTCCAGCGGTGTGCAGCCGATTGATAAGGCAGCACTGCAATCAGTAAAAGAAGGTAACTACCCACCTTTCACAAAAAACATGCCCAAGCATGCAACCAACTTTACGGTTGAAGTACATTTATCCAGTCATTCCAGTTAATATAAATACCACTTTTCGGGGGGCGTTTTGTCAGTGAATATTTTGCGCGTCATAAAAGCTTCAGTTTTATCTCTTGGTCTTGTAGGGGTTGGCCTATCCTCTTCACTGGCGGCGGCAGACGTTCCCCAAGGCATGCAGAATTTCAACCATTACACCTTTGCCGTCATGTGGCATCCGGGCGTGTGCGCGACCTGGACCAACGCGGGTCCTGCATGCAAGGATTTGTCCCCGGACGCAAAAATAAACCAGCAGTGGACCATGCATGGGCTGTGGGCGAGCCGTCCCAAGTCACTCATTGCTTCCGGGATGAATGGCCCGACCTGGTGGCATTATGGCTGTTATTGGTATAACCCGGGGCATACTCTGCCGAAAGATAGTTGTGCCAATCCGGCTCTGAATTTACCGGCTGCATTACATGTGCGTTTGTATGCAAATATGCCTATGGCCAACATTTGCCTGGATCGCCATGAGTATTACAAACATGTCGCCTGCTTTGGCGAAACGCCCGAACAGTTTTTCCCCAAAGAGTTGGATTTGCTGGATAAACTTAACGCCACGGCGTTTACGGCGTTTATTCGTACGCATCGTGGCCAATGGGTCGCACGCAATGCTATTCTCAAAGCTTTTGCCGAAAGTTTTAAGGTGAAAAATGCGGATGCGCTGGAACTCCGTTGCGAGACGCCCGGCCGTCATACCCATGAACTGGATCGTCAAGGCAATATTTTGACCCAAGCCTGGATTACCATTCACAAAGATAAAATCAATGCATTTCCCGCCCCTGACAGTCTTGAAAAGGGCCGTAAAGGAAATTGTGCTGAAAAAATTCATATACTGAATTAAACCACCAGAATAACGAACTCTCTCTTTTTGATGAGGAATATATGATGGAGCGTCAGAATCGTCGGCAGTTTTTGAAGCAATTGGGGTTAGGCGGTGCAGCAGTAGTTACCGCACCCAAATTAATGGGTGTGGCCCATGCGGGTGGGGTGGATGAAAAAACCGTACTGCGCAAAAAAATTGAGCATGTGGTCATCATTTTTCAGGAAAATCGCAGTTTTGATCATTATTTTGGGACTTTTCAAGCCAAAAATGGTCAAAAAGTCATTAATCTTCTGGATTCATCGGGCAATCTGGATCATCGCTTCAATGGTCTCCAGAAAAATCCGGCCGGAATTGCTTATAGTAACCTACCTTTGCCTTTAGATATTCCTGGCTTTCAGAATGTACAGCTAGCTAATCAACCCTTTCATTTGGCACCCTTTATTCCCGTCAAAGGTAACGTCAACTGGGATCCAAGACATCGTTTTTTCCGGATGATGGCAGAAGTCAATAATGGAAAAATGGACCGCTTTGTAGCTTTGGCTGGGGGTGGCAAAACTCATTTGCATCGCGATGACTTCAAGAAAATGTCGGCAGAGCAGATTGCTTTTGATTTGGCACGTCCCAGTGGACCTGTGCTGGGGCATTATACGGAAGCTGATCTTCCCTTTTATCATCGCTTGGCGCATCAATATACTTTGTTTGATCATTTTTATCAGGCAATGAGTGGTGGTAGCACGGGTAATGCGTTGTATCTTGTCGCCGCGCGTTCCTGCATCAATCCTGGCGCTACAGCGGATATTTGTGCGCCCTTTGATCCGCGTGAAGCAGGCCTGGAACATGGATTTTTTGACCTGCCTTATGACCATCGGAAAATCATGGTCAATGATTTGGCTCCTGTTCAAGGACCCACAGACGCTGGTAGAACGAAAGAGCTGGAAATTTCGCCGCCGCCAGCAGCGCAGACGTATGACAATATTGGTGATCGTTTGGATACGGCAAAGGTTTCCTGGGCCTGGTACAACGAAAATTGGAATAAAGTAAAGCCTTGGGCGCTGAAAACCGCTTTTGGACCGGGAGATGGCTCGGCGGTAATTGATACCAGCCAGTTATACGTTGCCCATCATAATCCTTTCCAGTATTACCCACGCTGGCCGGATTATGTTAAAGCAGGCCATATTCGGGATAGTGATGATTTTCTGGCGGATGCGCGTGCCGGAAAGCTGCCTTCGGTTTCTTTTTTAAAGGCTACCGCATCCCATGATGAACATCCTGCGGATTGTGCGCCCGCTTATGGTATGGAATGGGTGGAACAACTGGTGCGCGCTGCGGCTGACGGGCCGGCCTGGGATAAAACCGCCATATTTATCACCTATGATGAGGGGGGTGGTTTCTGGGATTCGTTACCTCCGAAAGTAGTGGATGATTATGGATTTGGAACACGTATTCCCGCCATGTTGATTAGTCCTTGGGCGCGGAGTGGTCTGGTGGATCATCATCTGGCCAGCACTGCCAGCATTCTCAAGTTTATTGAAACGCGTTTCGGTCTGGAGCCTCTGAATCATCGTGATCGGGATGCTTATGATATGTTAGGTGCCTTTGATTGGGATCAGCAGCCCAAGGATTTCAGCGTTTAAGTTTTTTCACCAGCAGTAACCCCTCGCGGGTACTGCTGGAGCTTAATATTGCCAGTTGATGCAAGGCCGGGTAGTCCTTCGCACTGACCACAAACTCCGGTAGTTTCAGCCGCTGATCAATTTTGAGCGTTTGTCCGGACAGTGCGTAGTGAATACTATAGCTTCCAACGGATGTTTGTACGTCGATATTTTTCGGTAAATAGGCGGGCTGATAACCTTGCGGTAATTTTAGGGAAATATCTGATTGCATATTGCTAGGGTTGATTAAACTTGGTGTTGTGCGGACACTCTCTGCGGTAAAGGCCTGCAAAGGCTTGGCCATGGACGTATCCGTGGGCATGATCATGGCAACACTTTGACCGGGTATAAACAGGCCGTCTTTTACGGCGCTGGTTTTCAGGCCCAGAGGTTGGTCGAGCTTTTCCCGATTCTGAAATGCCATGCTTTGTAGTTGCCCAAGGTCTCCCTGTTCATAAAAACCGTTGCGCAATCCTTTCATCAACATGCGTCCCTTGCTGCCCATCAGGGCGGAGCGAATGTCCTGGGCGGCATAACCCCGGCGTATTTCGACGGTCTGGTCGCGCATGGTGCCGGAGGCGCTCAGGCGGAGTTGGGTATGTTGGTCGATGAGCGGCAAGCTGAGATCGGGCAACGGGGTTTGCGTCATGCGTGGATTTTTTCCGGTGATGAGCGCCGGGCGGCCCGCATCTTCCAGGGGCAAACTATGGATGCCGGCATAGCGCGAAGTGGGATCCAGAAATAAATGATAAGCGGGCACGTACACCAGAAAATGACCAAAGGCAAAAGGATCTACAGCAGGGTAGGGGTGAAAGCGTGCGGAGGTGGAAATGATGGCCGGTGCTGCCTCAATATGGACGGCGTGCAAAAGGGTGCAGAGCAATGCCGCATTGGCATTGCTGTCGCCAACTCCGCGTTGCAGAGTGCTGCTCGCACTGGGTGGCGTAAAGCCTGCGTTGGCGTAGTTGATAGATACTGAATGAATGTTTTTTTGCATCCAGTGATAAATAACTTTGACCGCATCCAGCCCCGTTGCTCCATGCGCAATATGTTCAGCAGCTTTTTGCAATTCCGGGGTCATTTGCATAGAGGGGGTAGCAAGCTGATTGTAAGCCTCGGCGACATCAGTCCAGTGTTCTGCCGTCGAAATCACCGCCAGGGGCGCATATTGCGTCATGGCCGGACTCCCCAGTGGTGGGTAGGAAACTTTATTGAGGCTGGTTTCAAATGATCGGCTGGTCATATTTTTAGCGTGACGGATGGACACGGCATGCCAGGCATCGCCTTGCTGTGCGGCATACAGTTTTTGTGATGTGGGTGCGTGCAAAATGATTTGTGCTTTGCTGACGGGCACATTGGGGGCCAAAAGCGTGCTGATGGCGTAGATGCCCGGCAAATAGGGATGATTGTAATGGATAGTGTAGCGGATGTGCAGCGTATCTCCGGGTGCTACGGCCGGAAAGACTACACTCTGAATGCGACCATCACTTAAAAAGGGGGCACTCAAGGCATCCGGGCTGGATTGGGTATAAATAGCGTCGGCCGGTACGGAATGTTTAACGCCAGAGGCCGTTTCCGTATAGGCTTCGAGTATGTGCACCTGGGCAAAGTTGGCTGGATAGCCAATTTGCATCTGGGATTGTGATTGAACACCAGCCATGGTCAGCGGTTGAATCACCCGGTCAATGTTGTCGGTATAAGCACCATTTTTCTGGACACTCAGTTCCTGGCGCAGGAGTAGCACCTGATAATTCACCTGGGCGGGTTCCCGGGCAAAAGCCAAATTTGCGCTGGCATTCAGAAGAATAAAACCGGCAGTCAATAAAGCCGCTTTACGCGTAAGATGATGGGTCATGTGCAGGTTTCCTGAACTCATTGGCGAACAAGGATAATCGGGCTTTGCTGCACGGCATAATCCAGTTTCAAGAGTGTGCGCAAGGCCGGATATTGCTGAGGGTCGTACACAACCCGATGGAGTTGCAGGATGTAGTGTACGGTGACGCTGTGTTTTTGCTCAGTGAGCGTATAAGTGAAACTCCCCGCCTGATTATGCAGTTGCCTGGCGGGCGGTAGATATTGGACCTGATAACCTTCGGGCAGATGAATCGTCGTTGTCCAGTGGATGCCACCGAGATACGTGGTGACGGGATGTTGACGCTGCAGCGGGCCAATGACCCGGGTCAATGCTTCCATGGGTCGGGCGGTGGCGGAAAGGCCGGGGGTCAGATAGGGACCGGAGGGAATGGGGAAACTGATATGATCGCCAACGTGGGTGTAAGCCACCGTATGCCAATGAGCGGTCACAGCAAAGGGCTGGTCGAGAATATCCGGATTACCCGGAATAAAGGTGCCACTTCCGCCCCCATCTCGCAGCAATAGGGTATTCATCACCCGGCGATAGGCAGAGGGCGGAATGGAAGCGAAAGTTTGCCGATACATCCAGGCCCACCAGCCTTTGGTCTGCATATTGGCAACCCCGCTCAGGTCACCATTTTGGTGCAGGGTCAGATCAGCCGCATAGTCCAACTGATTGGCATCGGGCTCGGCACCAGGGGTGGTCACTACCCGAGGATGCGGACCGGTGACAATGCTGGGCTTGTCGCGTTCACCAATCGCCAGCTGCCCCGGTGTTTCATAAGTGCCGGTACTGTCCAGAAAAATGTGGCGCTTTGGGGCGTAGTCGATGGCGTGATTAAACCAGAAAGGGGTTGGCAGCGGCGGCAAGGTAAAAACATTATTCCAGTTGATTAATGTTGGATAAAGCTTGAAGCCTTTGGCATTGAAAAGCGCTTGCAGTAGCGTAGCGTGGGCCTTGCAGTCTCCATAGCGGGTTTCCAGAGTTTTACTGGCCGAGATGGGCACATAGCCGCCGACACCCAATTCCAGACCCACATAACGTATATTGTGGGAGTCCCAGGTATAAAGCGCTTTTTCCGCATTCCAGCCTTGCAGTGCGTGACTTGCTGTATCGGCGGTTTTTTGGACAATCGGGGTGACTGCCGCCTTGTCAGCAGCACGTGACCAGTAGGCCTTGCCGACGGCTGCCCAACTGGGAAAAGTGCTGACCTCAAAAAGCGGGCTGAACTGGCTTTCGTCTACAGTGCTCGGCCCCGGATAACGTGCATGGTGTACCGCCATACGGGCGCTCATGTGAATCAGCTTGCCCTGACTGTGCTGCGAAACTATCCAGTTGCCGGTTTTGGCGGCCCGTAAATGCATGCTACGTGGTGCGGTAATATCAATACGAAAATTTCGCGCTGACTGGCTGACTGGCATTTCCCAGAGTTGCGAAAACTGTCCGGCAAAATAGGGCGTTGTCTGGGTTTTTTCGGTGATGATATGGAGCTGATCATCTTTACCCAATTTCGGCAGAACGATGGAAAGCACCTTGGCATGACTATACATGGGCGCTCCGGCAGCCATGGGTTCCGGGCGCACAAAAATGGCACGAGCAGGTACGACATATTTTTGGCCACTGGGCGTGCTGACCCAGGTGCGCAGTACCCGCAGCTTGGCCATATCGGCAGAATACTGAATTTGGTAAGGATTGATCATGGTTTCCAGGGCCGGATTGAGGAGTTCCAGAACCTGATGGTCGCGCTCGGTAAACAGTCCACTGGATTGCACCGTAACGCTCACATGGTTTTTGAGAATCCGCAGGGGGGCTCCGCTTTGCTTTTCATTGAGCGGGATAAAAGGCGCGTTGCTGCTGCCAGAAACGGTCGTCCCGGCCTCGGCCAGGCTGCCCAGTAAAGGGCCGCTTACCAGGCCTGCCCCACAAACAACCATCAGAGCGCGCTGGACAGATTTCAGAAGAAGCATGGATGAGTCACCTTTATGAGGGATCGGGATTCAACGCAACGGTTTGCGTCCGTTTGCGACGTGGCCAGGAGAGCCCGTCAAACCATAAATAAAAAGCGGGCGTGATATACAGGGTGAGAAACTGCGAAAATATCAGGCCACCGACCACGGCAATACCGAGGGGTACCCGGCTTCCGGCACCTGCGCCAAACCCGATGGCAATGGGCAGCACCCCGAGAATAGCGGCAAAAGTAGTCATCATAATCGGCCGATAACGAATGGTGCAGGCATCAATAATGGCATTGTAGGCATCTTCGCCCTCACGGCGCCGACTGACAGCAAAGTCAACGAGGATAATCCCGTTTTTCTTGACCAGCCCCAGCAACATGATAATGCCGATGAAACTGTATAAATCCAGCGGTTCATGAAAAATGACCAAAGACAGCAGCGCACCGAAAGCCGCCAGCGGCAAAGCCGTCAAAATCGTCAGGGGATGGAGGAAATGCTCATACAAAATGGCGAGTACCACGTAAATCAGCAATACGGTTGCCAACAATAAAAAGGGCAGGGATTTGAAGGCAGATTGAAATTGCGCGGCATTCCCGCCCAAATGCCCGACAATGCCTGCGGGTAGGACCTGGTGAGCCGTATGCTGCAGGGCGCTGATGGCTGAACCCAGTTGCACCCCGGGAGCCAGATTGAAGGAAATGGTGGTAGAGGGTTGCCCATTATGCTGCATCAGATTCAGGGGCGCCGCGTCATAATGAAAACGGGCTACGGCTGAAAGGGGCACTAAAATTGATCCTGCCCCCGGCACGCTCAGGGTGGACAAGGCATTAATATTTTTCTGATAGCGCGGTTCAAGTTCCATAATTACTTCATATTGATTACTAGCCCCGTAAATGGTTCCCACCTCATGTCCGCCAAAGGCCAGACCCAGGGTGTTTTCGATGGCGGCGGGGGTGACACCCAAAGCCGTGGCACGGGCACGATTGATATGAATGGTGACCTGCGGATTGTTGTTTTCCAGACTGTTACTGACGGAATTGAGTTGCGGAAGCTTTTGCAGGGCTTCGGTCATTTTCAGCGTGGCCGCATTCAGATCTGTCCAGTTGCTGCCCATAAGTTCATAAATATAGCTGCCGTTGCCGCTGGCGGTTCCTGAGTGGGCGCTTTGGGGTCCCTGAAAAACAATCTGGGCATTATGAAACTTACGGGTGGCGCGCTGCAGATCCACAATGATGTTCTCCGTCTGTGGAGCATATCCATTGCGAATATGGATGAACATATGGCCGGAATTGCGGCTACCAAAACCCCCTGCACCCTGGCCTGCAGAAGACACCACCGATTGAATGCGGGTATTGGATTTCACGATCCGGGCGATTTCTGACTGCTCGTGCCTGACTTCAGCAAAAGTCATTCCGGTAGGGTATTCAATATTGGCATTAATCATTCCCGAATTCTGGCTGGGTAAAAAAGCCTTGGGAACAATCATGATCAGCCAGACACTACCTGCCAGCGAAAGTCCGGCCAGGGCCAGCATCCAGTATTTATGCTGCAGAGCGACTTTCAGGGTGCGAATATAAAAATCGCGGCTGCTTTTGAAAAATCGCTGAAAAATTCCGTCTTCAGGTAAGTGACCCGTATCATGCAGATCAGTCCGGGCGTGGGCATGATTGGGTTTGAGATAACGGCTGCAGAGCATGGGGGTGACGCTCAGGGCGACCATCCCGGAAATCAGGATGACCACGGCAATACTGACCCCAAAGTCCGAGAATAAATGACCGACAAAGCCACCCAGAAAAATCAAAGGCAGAAAAATGATGGACAGGGACAAGGTCATGGACAGGACTGTAAAACTGATTTCGCGACTGCCATTGAGGGCGGCAGTCATGCCGGTTTCTCCCCGATCGATGTGTCGGTTGATGTTTTCCAGCATCACCACCGCATCATCCACCACAAAACCTACGGAAAGAGTCAGTGCCAGCAAGGTCAGGGTGTTAATGCTGAAGCCCAGCAGCATCATGACCAGAAAGGTGCCCAGCAGGGAAAGAGGTATGGCCACTGCGCCGATAAGGGTAGCCGAGGTGCGGCGCAGAAACAGCCACATGACGCCCGCAACCAGAATACTGGCAAGGATGAGGGTCATCAGCACTTCGTGTACTGCCGCGCGAATATAATCGGCCAAATCGAAAACATTGGTCAGATGCACCCCGCCGGGCATGGTGGCCTGCAGTTGCGGCAACATGGCGCGGATTTTGTTGGAAATGGCGACGGTATTGCTGCCGGGCTGCCGGGTTACCGCGAGAACAATGCCGGGAGTTTTGTTGATCCAGGTTTCCTGCTGGTTATCCTGGGTGCTGTTGACGGCTTTGCCTACCGCACTAAGGGGCACGGCCTGTCCACCTTCATAGGCCAGAACCAGATGGTTGTAAGCTTTTGCGGTATGTAACTGACCATGCACCTGGGTGGCGAAAGCCTGATCACCTCCATCCAGGGTGCCACCGGGCAGGTTGACGTTGGCATTACCCAGGGCGCTTTGTACGGCCTGCAGACTCAGACCCCGCGCAGAAAGGGCAAAAGGATTCACATAAATGCGCACGGCGTAGGTTTGCGCTCCGTAAATTTGTACGTCAGATACCCCGGATATGCCGGATAATGCCGTACTGACCTTGGTTTGTGCGTATTTATCGAGATCATAAAGCGGCATGTTGGGAGCAGACATGCCAATATAAAATACGGGCTGGGCCGAAGGATTCATTTGCCGGACCGAAGGCGGCTCGGGCATGCCTGGTGGTAAAAAATGCTGGGCCTGGGAAACGGCGTTGGACACTTGCTGGGTAGCGCCCAGCGCGGATTTGCTGAGATCGAACTGCAGAGTGATCTGGGTCACCCCGTTTTGACTGACGGCACTCATGGAGTTGAGGCCCGGAATACTGGCAAATTGTCTTTCCAGTGGGGTAGCTACTGCGCTGGACATGGTTTTGGGGCTGGCTCCCGGCAGTTCGGCGGTAACCATCACCATCGGGAAACTGACGTTAGGCAGCAAAGCCGTGGGTAATTGCAGATAGGCAAATAAACCCAGCAGGGCTACTGCTACTGCGAGTACCGTCGTGGCAACGGGGCGGCGAATAAAGGGTGCCGATAAATTCATGACTTGATCACGCGCACTTCAGAACCGGGATGAAGTCGGGTTGGTGCCCCCACAATCACGCTTTCTCCCAATAAATGGCTTCCGGCGATGGCCACCTGCTTACCGTTCTGCCCTAAAAATTGCACGGCCTGCATAATGGCCTTGTCTTTTTTTATGGTATAGACATATGGGCCGGAGACGCCCTGCTGTAAGGCCGTTGCCGGAATGATCAGGGCATGGCGCAGTTCTCGGGCGGTGAAATCTACCTGCACATATTCACCGGGCCAGAGCCGGGCGGGTTGATTACTCAGGGTGGCACGCGCCGTAACCGTTGCTGAAGCCGTGTTGACCGTATTATCAATCACCGTGACGGTTCCGGTGCCGATCCGGGTCTGATGGTTCTCATCCCAGACGGCTACTTTGCCGGAGTGATTGCTGATGGCGGTGTGTAAATCGTCGAGATAGGCTTCAGGCAGACTGAATTGCACGTAAATCGGTTGAATCTGGTTGATGGTGACCAGTGTTGTGCTGTTGGCCGTGACCAGGTTGCCGGATTTGAGGCTCAAGATGCCTACGCTACCACTGATGGGCGCGGTAATCCGGGTTTCCGCCAGAGTAATACGAGCAGCCTGCAGCGCCGCCTGATCAGCGGCCACGGTGGCGGCTGCGGTGTTGGCCTGAGCCTGAGCCTGCTGGACCGTCTGGCGGGTGACATAATCCTTGCTGAGCAGCGGCGCATAAGCCTTGACCTGGGCATCATCATATTGTTCCTGCGCAATTTCACCCTGCAGATTGGCTTGATCTTCAGCCACCTGGGCGGCTGGTGTGGCAGGGTCAATCTGAAAGAGAAGCTGGCCTTTTTGAACCACTTGTCCCGAGTGGACGGCAACCTTCTGCAAAATGCCGCTCACCTGCGGGGTGATGGTGACACTGTGGGATGCCACGGCTTGCCCCAGGGTATTGACCACAATGGGTAGATTGCCAGTCTGCACCGTCGTGGTTTCGACAGGCAGGGCCGTATTTTTATGGGAAGGCTTATGCTGGGCGCAGCCCGCCAGGATCAGGGCTGCCGCAACGGGAAGCAACAGGGATTTTACGGGCAGGGAGCGCATCATGAGTGGAATCCTGTGGACGTGTTGGGGAGCCCGATCATTCCCAGAGCATTAGCGAGATTAGCCAGTTGCACATAGGCCGTCGTCATGTCCTGAATCCGGGTTTGTTCAGCCGTCGTCAGCGTCGCCTGGGCAGTCAGCAAATTAAGCATGGTCGAAAGTCCTACCTTGTATTGGGCACGAATAGCAGCCAGCGAAGCCTGGGCACTTTTGACGGCGATCTGAGCCGCTTTTGCCGCTGAACGCGCACCCATGACGGTCTGGTAATCCTGGTACACGGTTAAGGCAATGCTTTGGGTCTCCTGGTTCAATGAGGCGCGGGCGCTGCGCTCCTGTCGCCGCGCCTGCTGAATCTGATAACTATCATGAAAACCCGTAAACAGCGGCACTTTAAGACTGAAACCGACGGCCCAGTTTTGGGAAGGTTCCAGCCCGTTCTGAAAGCGTTTGCCGGCTGAAACTGATGCGCTCAAGGTCGGTAGTCCCTGAGCCTGATCCTCTCGAAGTGTGGCACGGCTGGCCAGAATCTGGGCGGCAGCGGCCCTGACATTAGGATTGTGTTGAGTAGCATGAAGGACCAGAGATTGCACAGAAGGCGTAATGTCTGGAGGCAGTTGATGGGTGTTTAACGGTACTAGCGGAAGCGGATTGCCGGGCGGTAGTCCACAACTTTCCGCCAGTGCAGCCTGGTCAGATCGCACGGTAGCCTGGGCCGAAATCCATTGGGACTGCGCCTGGGCAAGAGCCGACTGCGCCTGCAGAACATCGGCAATGGTTGCCATACCCGAATGTTGTTTCAACCGCGCAGCATCCAGATTGGCGCTATCTTCCGTGACCGTTTGCGCATAAGCCCGAACCAGCGCCTGTTCGCCAATGAGTTGGTAGTAATTCTGGGTGACGCTGAGAGCGACTTTCGTCAGCGCACTATTGTTATCAAAGCCGGAAATGTACAACTGGGCGAGCGCCCCATCTTTCTGCGCGGCACGTAGACCAAAATCCAGCAGTACATAACTCAGACTAAGGGACGCAGAATTACTATTGATAATGGGAATACTAAAACCCGCTGTGGTATTGCTCTGGGAACGGGCCGCAGAGTCACTCAGGGAAATGCTCGGCAACCAGGCAGATTCGGCGACACCCAACCCCGCAGCAGAGGCCTGTAAATTCTCATAGGCCACCCGGGTTTGTGGGTTGTGTGCCAAGGCATAATTGGTCAATGCGGCAAGACTTTGGGGTTTTACGAAACTGCGCGTGCCCGGCAGAGCCGCCTTAGGCAATTGTAGTTGCCGATCTTGCCAGCTTTGTCCCAGCGGTTGCTTTACCCAGCCCTGGGTATCAAAAGGGTCGTGAATCAGCATGTCCAGAGGCGCTGCCGAGGCTGTCTGAGCACTCAAAAGCATCCCAAGAGCCATACCATACAGAATGCCCGCGCAGCAACTCCGTAAGCGATTCCTAAAAAATGGTTCGTTCAGGAAGCTACGAATAAGACGCATGGTGCGGATACCTTGTTCTTGCGGATGTTGTTTGATGCGTGAAGCATCTTAAAGACTATAGATGCATCACGCTAGCCATGCGGTCAGGAAGTTCTATGGATTTAAAGTAGAACAGGCTGGGTATTGGCCGGATCACTGAAGCTCTCGTCCCCGTTTTCGATGTGCCCGGCCAGTTGCCACTGGTGCTGAGGGGTAGAAATCATCAGATCATACCAGTGGTGACTGGGTTGCAGGTTCCAGTGCAGTTCCCGGGTTTGTCCTGCCGCCAACTGAATTTTTCGAGCACCCTGTCCGTACACCGGGTCCGTTACTTCAATAGGCAAGGTGTCGGCACCGGCGTTATACAAGAGCACCTGGATATCTCCCGTCTTGGTTCCCTGCGTATCAATGTGCAAAGTGGAAGGACCCGTACCCGTAATTTTGCGGATATAGCTGTCCGGTCCATATACCGTGAGCGCTAACTTCTGATCCTTGGGCAGCACCATCTCGTCTTCCAGTCTGGATCCTGCTCCCAGGGTGTAATGGTGAGGAAGTTGATGACTGTGATCCCAGTAGGCAGTGCAGACGACGCCCAACTCAGAAGGGTTATGCAGGTGCAGACGGACTCCCTGATGCGTCGCTTCCAGCCGCACAGATGTGGCGTAAGCGAGGGGCCGTCGTTTGCGCAGCCCCGTTTCCTGAGGATCTATGGCAACGGCCTGTTCTGTGGGCACTTGCGGCGCTGGCAAGGTGGATTCGTGATGTACTGTCGCCACATAATTGGTGGTACTGGGCAGTGAAACCTTGCGCTCATCGGGGCGCGAGAAATCGAAAGCAGCAGTCAGATCACCACAAATGGCGCGTCGCCAGGGGGTGATGTTAGGTTCACTGACGCCGAAGCGTTTTTCGATGAAGCGGATAACGGAAGTATGGTCGAAAACTTCCGAACACACATAGCCACCCTTACTCCAGGGCGAGATAGTGATCATCGGCGCACGTGGTCCCAAGCCATAGGGCAGTTGGTCGGCACTATAAAGCGTGGGCCAGTCCGGGTTGATCCGATTGTGGACTTCACCTTCGGTGCTCACCGTGCTTTTGCCGGGCCGCACCGGAGTAGGCGGCTGAGGTGGAGGCACGTGGTCGAAAAAGCCATCATTCTCATCATAATCCAGAAGCAGTACGGTCTTACCCCAGACCTCCGGATTGCTGGTCAGGGCATCCAGCACCCGGGCAATGTAAATGGCGCCATAGGCAGGTGGATAGGAGGGATGTTCGGAATAACCGGCCGGCACCACAATCCAGGAAACCTGCGGCAGACGATTACGCAGCACATCCTCACGCAATGCCGCCACTCCGCCCGGTCGCCGTGCGCGTTGGGCCAGCGGTGAACTGTCGGGAATGTCCGTAAACGCCTGGAAATAAAGCAGAGCATTTTCCCCGAAATTCCCCGTCATCGGGTTATGGTCCTCTTCGTGTAGGCCTTCCTGATAGACGCGCCAGGAAATACCGGCTTTTTGCAGGCGCTCCGCGTACGTCGTCCAGGTAAAGGGTTTGACGCCTTTGGTCCAGAGATGCGTGTCATCATCAATATAGGGACCACCATGTTGGCCTTCGGGATCAATAGAGCCGGTAAACAGCATGCAGCGATTGGGACAGGTAGGCCCGGCGAGAGAAGTAAAATAATGGTCACAAATGGTAAAATGATCGGCCAGCGCATAATGAAAGGGAATGTCCTGGCGTTGAAAATAACCCATGGTCATGTCGGTCTTGTTAAGCGGCCAGGCATTCATCAGGCCCCCCGCAATGGCTCCGTGCTGAGACGCCCAGCTATGGTCCAGGTCCTGAAGGAATTGCGCAGAAGTTTTATGGGTATTGAAATGAAAAGGCAGAATGGGTCGGGTCGGGTCGTCCATGCGTCCCTGAAACCAGACGGGTTTACCGTCGGGCAACTTCAGCGGAAAGCGGTCATTATAACCGCGCACCCCGCTCAGATGCCCGAAGTAATGATCAAAAGACCGGTTTTCTTGCATAAAAACAACAATGTGTTCCACATCTTCCAGGGTCCCGGAACGACCCAGGGCGGGCAGCATGGCAGCACGGGCTACCGAACTGCCCAGAAAAGCGGTGAGCGTGGCACCAGCCCCCAGGCTTTTTAAAAAATCGCGACGTCTCATGTATTTTTCTCCTCAAGATGTTGAAGGGCAGCGGCCGCAGGTGGATAGTGCTCAGCCAGGGCGCGTCGGAAATACTGTTCGGCCTGATGGGCGTCTTTTTTGACCCCGTATCCGTGCCAGTAAGCAATGCCGAGATCGTAGGCGGCCGCCCCCACTTGTTCGGCATCCAGTTGTTTCAGCAGAGTAAGGCTGCGTCCTTCATACCAGGCAGCCTTGGTCAGATTTTTGGGCATGAGCTTTCCTGCCGCATAGGTTTTGCCCAGCCAGAAATCGGCATTGGCCACCTGCGGAACCATCAGACCCTGTCGAAACCAGAAGGCCGCCCGTTGGGGGGTGCGGGTCACGCCCCAGCCATTGAGATAGGCATTGGCTACCTGGCGCTGTGCGAAGCGATCCCCCGCTTCGGCGGCCTGCAGATACCAGTGGAAAGCAGTTTGGGAGTTTGCGGAAACGCCCAACCCTGCCTGATACAAATGCCCCAGCGTGTCAGCAGCCCAGAAATCGTCCTTGTCCGCCGCCGCTTTTTTGAGCAGAGGCACCGCCTGAGCATAGGCATCCTGATTCAGCAGATGGACGATGGGTGCATCCGCCTTGCGGATGGCCCGGGCATGGGTCAGATACGCATCAGCAACGGCGCCGGGATTGGCGGTGTTGCTCATGACAACGGGTGACGTGTTGCTCTGGGCCGATGCTTGAGTGAAAGGAATAAGCATCAACAAGATACCGATTGCCGAAAACTTGAAATTTTTGATGGGCATCTTAATCCTCAAAATCGGTAATGGATGAACTAAACTCTTTGGGTTCATAATATAAATAATATAGCAGATTAATGTGACAGTATTGTGAATATTTTATGACAAAAATATGACATTTTCTGGTCTAAAACTTGCTGATAATAGTTGTTGGTAAGGCTGCCTGACCAGTGTTGTTTCCGCAACGGTCTATAACGAAAAGCGTAATGCTCACAGAAGCCAGGTAAACCCTGTTTTTTCACCCATTGTTTAAGGTTCTGTCATAAAAGTGTCATATTGGCGTGTTATGGTGAACGCTTTATAACGACTCTGATGGCGAATCGGGAACAGCTTTTTTACGGCCAGCTTCGTACTGGGATGGATTCAAAGTCACGGGATGAGCGAAGTGCCAGCATCAATCACATCACCAGTTGCTGAAGCGGTATCTGACACGGCGGCACAGCCCGCCAAAGATACCAGTAGACACAACAAGCTCAGAAATCGAGACCAAAAATTCATGCTATTTTATTCCTCTGTTGAGCTAATTTAAATATATAAATAATGGATCAGCGTACTATATGCCCACTCCCCGTGCAGCACTAATATGGGTAAAACCATCTTTCTGACACAGATCGGGTAACTCCAGCAAAATCTCGCGAACCAGTTCCGGCCCCTTAAAAACCAGACCCGTATAAATTTGCAGCAAACTGGCTCCCGCCCGGATTTTTTCATAGGCGTCTGTGGCACAGGAAATGCCGCCTACCCCGACAATGGGCACCTTACCCGCAGTTTCCCGATACAGTTTTGCTATGACCGCATTGGCGCGTGACCGGAGGGGCGAACCACTCAGCCCTCCCGCCTGCACATATTCGGGATGCCCGGCAGGACGATCAATGGTGGTGTTGGTCGCAATAAAACCATCCACCAGCGGCTGATCGCCTATGGCGAGCTGCGCGATGGCGCTAATATCCTCAGGATTCAGATCCGGAGCGATTTTCAGGAGCAGGGGCAGGGCCGGGCGCTGATGTTCGACGGCCAGACGTTGATTGGCAGCGGCCACCGCAGCCAGTAATTCCGCAAGGGCATCGGCACTTTGCAACAATCGTAGCCCCGGCGTATTGGGAGAACTGACATTCACCGTCAGGTAATCTCCATAGGGAAAAAGTACTTCCAAGGCACTGACATAGTCCTCCGCCGCACGCTCCAGCGGCGTATCCTTGTTTTTGCCAAGATTGATCCCGATGGGAACGCAATGAGGATGGGGGAGGGCGCGCAGACGTTCAGCTACCGCAGTCGCGCCCTCTCCGGGAAAGCCCATGCGGTTGATGACTGCCTGGGAACCCGGATAACGAAACACCCGAGGGTGGGGATTGCCTGATTGGGCGCGTGGTGTAACCGTACCAATTTCAATAAATCCAAAACCTAAGGCCGGCAAGGCCGCAGTAGCACGGGCATCCTTGTCATAACCTGCAGCCAGACCCACGGGATTGCGAAAATTCAGTCCCCACAAGGTTTGCTGCAGAGCGGGGTTCTCTACCGTAAAATATTCGGCTACCCGTTCCAGACTGCGGGGCATCCGCCCAAGGGTTTCCAGTGCCGTGATGCTGAGTTGATGGGCCTGTTCAGCCTCCAGCCCAAACAATAATGGCCGTAACAGCGGGTAAATCATGCCCAGTCCTTGGGCGTTAAAAAGTCTTCTTGCAGGCGGGCCTCAGGACTATCTGCCGGTGCTTGCCAGTCATAATGCCAGGCGGCGAGAGGTGGCAAGGACATGAGAATACTTTCGGTGCGCCCTCCGGATTGCAGGCCAAACAAGGTGCCCCGGTCATACACCAGATTGAATTCCACATAACGACCCCGGCGGATCAGCTGAAAATCCCGCTCGCGCTCGCCAAAAGGGGTGTTGCGGCGCCGTTCGGCAATGGGCAGATAGCTCTCCAGAAAACTGTTGGCTACATCTTCCCAGAAGGCTTGCAAAGTATCAGCATCCCCGCTGAGATCATCAAAGAAAATACCACCGACGCCCCGCATTTCCTGGCGATGTTTGATGGTGAAATAGTCATCACACCAAGCCTTGAAACGCGGATAAAAATCGGGGCCATGCCGATCGCAGGCGGCCTTGAGGGTTTGATGAAAATGCCGGGCGTCTTCCACAAAACCATAACTCGGGGTGAGATCAGCCCCGCCACCAAACCACCACACGGAACCTGCCGCAAAAAACCGGTAGTTCATGTGGACAATGGGCACATAAGGATTGCGGGGATGCAGAACCAGCGAAACGCCCACTGCCGTGAAAGGTTGCCCCGCCAGTTCAGGACGATGCGCGGTGGCCGAGGGTGGCAGTTTATCGCCATGCACCTTAGAAAAATTGACCCCGCCTTTTTCCAGCAGATCACCGCCGCTGATGACCCGGGTACGCCCCCCGCCGCCACCGGGTCTTTCCCAGAGATCCTCCCGAAAACGGGCGTTACCATCAGCCTTTTCAAGAGCGGTACAAATGCGGTCCTGAAGCTGGAGGAGAAACTGTTCGACGGCTTGAGTGGAGGGCTGCTGCATGGTTTATCTCCTATGCTGGCGGGGAATTATGCCACCGCAAGGCTCATTTCGCCAGAAAATGGCCGCAGGCTATTGGCTCGCGAATACTTGCCACCGGGCTCTGCGCTTGGTAGGATATCCCAACGCCATATACAATAGTGATTATCATCATGGAACAAGCAACCGTCTTTCAAATCAATCGCAGTCAGGCCGTACGGCTGCCCAAGTCCATCGCTTTTCCTAATGATGTGAAGCGCGTAGATGTAGTCGCCTTGGGTCGTGTGCGCATTCTGGTACCAGCAGGTGAATCCTGGGAAAGCTGGTTTAATGGTGAAGGGGTCAGTGCCGACTTTATGGAAAGCCGCGAGCAACCCGACGATCAGCACCGGGAAGGCTTGTGATTAAATATCTGCTGGATACCAATATCTGCATTTTTACTATCAAGCGCAAACCGCCGGAAATTCAGGAGCAGTTCCATCAACATCAGGGCCAAATGGCGATAAGCACCATCACGCTGATGGAGTTGATTTATGGTGCAGAAAAATCCCAGTCTCCAGAACGGAATTTAGCAGAAATCGAAGGATTTGCAGCGCGCCTGGAGGTCCTTGAATATGGCATAGAGGCTGCCAGGCATACGGGACAGCTTCGCGCCGAATTGGCCCGTATAGGTCAGCCCATAGGGCCTTATGATCAGATGATTGCGGGTCATGCCAGAAGTACGGGTTTAATTGTCGTCACCAACAACCTGCGCGAGTTTGATCGTGTTCCCGGATTACGGGTCGTGGACTGGGTGAACTGATTCCCGCGAAAATTTTGCTTTTAACGCCTTAAAATCTGACCGGTACGGGCATCAACAATCCGGCTCGGGCGGCGCTGCTGGCCCAGTCGGGCATGCAGTACCGGAAGACGGTTTCCAAAATAGCGCCGGATGGTCCGCAAGTTGCGGGCAGGTTGCTGACCAGCGCGATTGGCACTGGTTGAGACAATGGCGCTGCCAAAAGCTCGGGTCAGAGCGCGGACACCCGGATGACTGCTGACCCGAACAGCCACACTGGGATGCCGTCCACGAACCCAGGTCGGAACTTGCCGACAGGCAGGCAGTACCAAAGTGGTCCCCGGCCAGTATTGTTCCAGCAGTGCCGGACTAATACCCTGATCCGACCAAAAGACGGCGGTTTCGGAGCGGCGTCCGGCAATGAGCAGAACGCCCTTGTGTTGCGGACGTTTTTTTAAATGCAGAATGCGGCGCAGAGCCTGCCGTTGTCGAGGGTCACAACCCAATCCCCAGACCCCTTCCGTGGGATAGGCAATGACTCCACCCCGGCGCAGGTGCGCAACCAACTGGCGTAATTCCTGACGACGCGGAGTATATCCTGGCATATGTCTCAGAGCTGCCTAGTCACGGCGTAAACCCAAATGACCAATATCCTGACGGAACTGCACCCCGGACCAGTGGATTTTTGCGACTACCGAATAAGCACGATGCTGGGCAATGGCCAGACTATCGCCCAGCGCCGTCACGCCCAGCACCCGCCCACCGGCCGTAGCCACATGACCATCCACACTTTGGGTACCCGCATGAAACACCTTGACAGCATCCTTTTCGGCGACACCCAGTCCGGCAATGGCATCCCCCGTGCGCGGATGCTCAGGATACCCCTCTGCCGCCATCACCACGCACAAGGCGCTGCGCTCGTCCCAATCCAGTTCAGCGGGTAATCTCTCACCCAGGGCAGCCAGCAGCAGGACTGTATAAAGATCCGAGCGCAGGCGCATCATCAGCGGCTGGGTTTCAGGATCGCCCAGACGGCAATTGAACTCCAGCAACTTCGGCCCATCCCGGCCAATCATCAAGCCGGCATACAAAAAGCCGCAATACGGCGTGCCGTCAGCCACCAGACCCTGGGCTGCAGGGCGCATGATTTCCCGCAGCACCCGCTCACTCATGGCAACGTCCAGCACCGGGGCAGGGGAGTAGGCACCCATCCCACCGGTATTGGGCCCCTGGTCATCATCCAGCAGCCGCTTATGATCCTGAGAGCCCGCCAGAGGCAGCACCTGACCATCGACAATAATGGCAATAAAGCTGGCTTCCTCACCTTCCAGAAATTCTTCAATGATGATGGGACCCCACTGCAAAAACTGCCGTGTTGCGGTTTCTGCTTCCTGCAAGGTGCTGGCTACCACCACGCCTTTGCCAGCAGCCAGACCATCGGCCTTGACCACCACCGGCAGCGGGTGCTCATGCAGGTATTCCAGAGCATGGACAGTGTCGGTAAAACGCTCATAACGAGCAGTAGGCAGCCCGTGGCGCATCATGAAAGCCTTGGCGTGGGCCTTGCTGCCCTCCAGCATGGCACCCGCCTGATCCGGACCAAAAACCGGAATCCCGGCGCGGCGTAGAGCATCTCCCACTCCCGCCACCAGCGGCGCTTCCGGTCCAATCACCACCAGTTGAATATCCAGAGCATGGGCCTCAGCCACCACCGCCTGCGGATTGTTGGGATTCAACTTCAGGTTGAACAGCTTTTCTTCACCGGCTGTACCAGGGTTACCGGGCGCGCAATAGACGGTCTCGACCCGCTCTGATTGGGCCAGTTTCCAGGCGATGGCATGTTCACGTCCGCCGCCTCCCAAAACCAAAACCTTCGCACCCATAAATATCCCTCTTAACCGTGGCGGAAATGACGGACGCCGGTAAACACCATGGCAATCCCATGCGCATTGGCACTGGCGATGACTTCTTCATCGCGAATGGAACCGCCAGGCTGAATAATCGCTTTCACTCCGGCAGCGGCTGCCGCATCGACCCCGTCCCGGAACGGAAAAAAGGCATCGGAAGCCAGTGCCGCGCCATGCAAATCAAAGCCCAGATCCAGTGCCTTGGCGGCCCCGCAGCGGGCCGCATCAACCCGACTCATCTGCCCTGCGCCAATGCCCACGGTCTGCCCTTCACGACCATAAACAATGGCGTTAGACCGCACATATTTACCGACCCGCCAGACAAAGGCGAGGTCACGTTGCTCCTGCAGGCTAGGCGCGCGCGTACTGACCACCTGCCAGTCGTCTTCCATTTCCATGGCCTGATCAAATTCCTGCACCAGCAGGCCGCCACGCACCCGCTTGTATTCCCAGCCCGGACGCTGCCAGGCATGACCATCTTCAAAAGCCAGTGCCCGCAGGTTTTTCTTTTTGGCCAGAATCAGGCGGGCATCGGGTAAAATGGCCGGAGCCAGTACCATCTCGACAAACTGACTGCTGATCAGTTCGGCAGTTTGGGCATCCAGCGGCGCATTAAAGGCAATGATGCTGCCAAAGGCCGAAACCGGGTCGCCCGCCCAGGCGCGCTGAAAGGCGCTGAGCAAATCCTGACCCAAAGCCACCCCACAGGGATTCCCATGTTTGACCACGCAGCAGGCCAGTTCCCGAAACTCCATGACCAGAGCGACGGCCGCATCGCCATCGCCAATGTTATTGTAAGAAAGCTCCTTGCCCTGCAACTGATGGGCATCGGCCAGCCCCCCGCCACTGCCATCGCGGTAAAAAGCCGCTGCCTGATGGGGATTTTCGCCATAGCGTAATTCCTGCACCTTCTCGAACTGCAGGGAAAGAGTCTGGGGAAACTGACTGTGCTGGCCTTCGGCATTGCGGCTGGACAAATAGTTGGCAATCGCCCCATCGTATCGGGCAGTATGGGCAAAAACCTTGGTCGCCAGATGAAAACGGGTAGCCGCCCCCACGCCGCCGTGGCTTTGTTCCATTTCCTGCAAGACGTGCGCATAGTCATCAGGATCAACAAGAACCGTCACACCTTCCCAGTTTTTGGCCCCCGCCCGGAGCATGGTCGGCCCGCCAATATCAATATTCTCAATGGCATCTTCCAGCGTGCAGTCGGGGTGCGCCACGGTCCCGGCAAAGGGATATAAATTGACGCAAAGCAAATCAATAGGGAGGATGTCGTGCTCGGCTATTTGCCGATCGTGGTCAGCATTACCGCGACGGGCCAGCAGGCCACCATGAATTTTTGGGTGCAGGGTTTTGAGGCGGCCCTCCAGCATTTCTGGAAAACCGGTGTAATCGCCCACTTCCTGAACGGCAATGCCGTCGGCCATCAACACTTTGGCGGTTCCACCCGTAGACAGAATTTCCACCCCAAAGTCGCGCAACCGCCGTGCAAAATCCACTACCCCACGTTTGTCCGAAACGCTAATGAGCGCTCGTGTTATTTCACCCATAAAGCCATGCCACCTTTGCCAGCCTAAAATTAAAAAAGGTACGATCAGGAGACCTGTCGTACCCAAACCTCCTGATGGAGGGAGCGTTCTTACTCGCATAACGCAAATGTGCGTCAACGGAATGATCGTATTGTAGAAGAGCCGCGCGGGGGATGCAAGCTGAAACCCGCGCAACGGCTATCCCTGAACTCTGACGAGCCATATCACTGACAACGGGCAGGGAAGTAGATGCTGGGGGCTTTGCGGGAAGTAGCGGGGTGGGGGTCGTGGTAGATCGTCGCATTTGCAGCTTGGCAGTTTATACGGCAAAATACCGTATACGGTATTTTGCCGTAATCTTTGGGGATAGATATGACGGCAGCGCGTTTTGATTTGAAAATGGACGTAGAAGAAAAGGCGCTAGTAGCACATGCTGCGGCCCTGGCGGGCACTACGATGGCTGCATTCGTACGCAACGCAGCCAAAGAAAAGGCGCGCGACCTCTTGGAACGGGAGTCTCGCATGACGATGTCGAACGACGATTTTCAGGCATTAACAAAAGCGCTGAACGGGGCGTTTAAGCCCAATGCTGCTTTACAAAATGCTATGGATCTTGCGCGTAAAATTCGGCGTGCTTGAAATCCAACTGTTGGACCCGCAGCGCCATGACCGTCAGGCTTTTACCTCTGCTGTGGACGCGCTGGATGAATACCTGCATCGCTTTGCCGTTCAGCATGTGAAGAAGGGTATTGCCGTGGTTCATGTACTGGTTGATACAGATAAACCGAAAACCATTCTGGGTTACTACAGCTTGGGTGCTGCCCAGATTGACGCCATGCAAATGGACGCGCTCACCCGAAAAAACCTGCCGCGCTACCCGGTGCCCTGTTTCCGACTGGGGCGTCTGGCAGTGGATTCAGCACACCAGGGGAAAGGATTGGGGCGCCTCCTCATGGGTTGTGCTGTTGAACATTGTCTGGAGGCCCGTAAAACAGTGGCGGCCTATGCGCTGGTGGTCGATGCCAAAGGCGAAAAGGCCAGAGCGTTTTATGTGCACTACGGTTTTCTAGCTTGCAGGGATAATCCGATGACCCTGTACTTGTCGTTGGGTACCACTGCTCCTCAATAAGCCCCATCCCGCTTCAAAACTACCTTGATGGTGCGGAGCAAAATCACAATGTCATACCAAAGCGTCCAGTTTTTGACGTACCAGCTGTCGAGATAAATTCTTTCTGAGTAACTGGTGTTGGAGCGACCACTGACTTGCCAGAGTCCCGTGATGCCGGGGTAAACCCGTTTGTAAAGTGCGCCGATTTCTCCGTAATACGTTTCGATTTCTTTGGCAGTGACTGGCCTTGGACCCACCAGACTCATTTCGCCGCGCAGTACATTAAACAGCTGCGGCAGCTCATCCAGACTGGTTTTGCGCAGAAATTTTCCGATAGAAGTAATGCGTGGATCATTTTTCAGCTTATAGGTCTGCTCATACTCCGCTTTTAACTGCGGGTTCGCCGTGAAGTACTCCGCCAGACGTGCATCCGCATCAATGACCATGGATCTGAACTTCAGGCAACCAAAGGGTTTACCCTGGTGCCCAATACGTTCCTGAGCATACAGTGCTGGGCCACCATCTGCGCGGCGAATCCGCCAGGCAATATAAAGCAGAAAAGGGGATAGCAACACCACCAGCAACGAAGCGGCCAGCAGGTCAAAAAGACGTTTGGTGATACGTGGCCACAACTGGGCCAGGTTATCCCTGACCCGCAGCATCAACACATCGTGGCTGAAAAAATGCATCACTTCCATGCCAAACAGGGGCAAACCCCGTAAGGGCGGCACCACAGTCAGCTTCGGATAATGCACGGTTAAAGTGCGGAGCATTCCTTCGTGGATATTCCATTGCTCCATGTCCATAGCCAACACCACCGGAGGGTTGCCCAGGGTGGCTAATGTGACCAAGGGGTCGTTCCCCAACGGTTGAATGATCTGGTCTGCAGGATAATTTTCCGCCTGCACGGTCTCTCCCTCGGGCACCAAAATCCGCTCCACCACATAGCCCAGAATGGGTTCACTGTTGAGCGCCAGAATGGTTTCTGCCGCATTGCGCCCGCAACCAATCAGCACCACCGGCATGCTCCACACACCCATACGCAGCAACAGCGCGCGCAACAAAGTACGCATCAGCGGCAGTAGTGCCAAGGCCAAAAACCAGGTCGAAAACAGCCACAGGCGGGAAATCGGCCATTTTCCACCAAAGGCAATGGCGGCGTTCAGAGCCAGCAACAGGGTGAATATGGCGAGTATGTCGCCCAGTTCATCCCAATATGCCTTACGGCGGGAATAGTGCCCACGCACTATAAAAAAGGTGATGCCGAGAAACGCCAACAACAAAAAAATCAGCAGATTGATCTGCGCGTAGCTGCCCCACCAGCTCAGCAGCACCTTTACGGGGTTTAGATGATAGTAAAGCGCATGGGGGATTCGCCCCAGATAAAAGGCCATGAGTAGCGCCAGAATATCCGACAATACAAGCAGATATGAAGGCTTCAGGGACCAGCGCCTGGAAGGTAAAAGCGGGTTCAAAGCGTCACCACAACAAGTTGCAAGAACATTCCCTCATCTCCCTGATCCTGATACCCTGCCCGACTTCTTTATTTTGTAAAGAGGATACAGCATGTCTGCGGAAGACAAAACCAATCCAGCCTATGCCTATCACAGTGTTCCGGATGACGAGATCAGTTTACGCGAGCTTTGGGAAATTATCGTCAAACGTAAGTGGGTGGTTTTTGTCAGCACTGTGGCCTGTCTGGGGCTTGCTGTTGTTTACTTGTTGCTGACGCCGACAGTGTATGAAAGCAACGCCGTGATTCAGATTGGGCAGGTGGCCGGGCAGCCATTGGATAGTGGCACTCAATTAGCCAGTCGTTTGATGAATCAGTATACCCCCGTGAATACTGTGCAGGCCAAAAAACAATTACCCAGACTGCACAGCGTCACGCCGGACAAGGCAGAAGTTTCCATCCTGACTCTGGAAGCCTATGGAAAGTCGCCACAGGATGCCCAGCAATACCTGACGCAAATCACCCAGAAATTTTTGAAGCACAATCAGCAACGCTACCAGCAGATTGTGGCTACCCGCCAGGCCCAATTAAAACAGTTGCAGACGCAGTATCAGGAACTGCGCAAAACTTTGAGTAGCACCCCAGATGTACCTGCAGCGCATCCCGATCCATTAGTGCTATACATGGAACAAACCCAGCATAATGACGCGCTGATTCAGCTACAGTCGGCCATGGCCAAGGCTGAAAATGCACTGGCGGCCAATAACACCCGTCCGAGCCTGCAAACCTTGTCCCCCCGCTACGATCCCAACCCGGTAGCCCCGAAAAAGGGGCTGATACTGGTGCTGGCGATTCTGGGCGGGTTGATTTTGGGTGGTTTTTTGGCGCTACTGCAAAATGCGCTGCGCAAAAATCCTTGACAGTATCGGGTAGTCTTCATACGATCATCTATCGTTCATCAACTGAACAAAGAAAATGCTCGACGACGCCACCCGCTATCAATTGCTCAAACTGCTCACCGAGCACCCCGAAATGACCCAGCGCGACCTGTCTGCGGCCATGAGCATCAGTCTGGGCAAAACCAATTATTGTCTCAAGGCCCTCGTAGAAAAGGGCTTGGTTAAGATGGGGAATTTTCGGAACAACCCGGACAAGGGCGTCTACGCCTACCTGCTGACGCCGGAAGGCGTCCAGGAAAAGGCCCGGGTCACCGTCCGCTTCCTGCACCGGAAAATGGCCGAATACGACGCCCTCCAAGCGGAGATCGCCGCCCTGCGCCGAGAAGTGGACGGCCTCAGCAGTTCCGGCCTCGACTCCGGAAGGGGGGCGGCATGACCACCGCCGAGCGCCTCGCGCGCTACGAAGACCTCTTCGACTTGCCCGACAACGTCGTGGGCGAGATCATTGCCGGTCAACTGTATACCCATCCCCGTCCCGCACCGGCTCATGCACGGGCCAGTTCGGTGCTCGGCAACAAAGTGGGGACGCCTTTCGATCAAGGGGAAGGCGGCGGCCCAGGCGGTTGGTGGATACTCGACGAACCCGAACTGCACCTGAGCGAAGACATCCTCGTCCCGGACCTCGCCGGCTGGCGTCGCGAGCGGATGCCCGCACTGCCTAAAACCGCGTGGTTCGAGATGTCTCCTGACTGGGTCTGCGAAGTACTTTCACCAGCTACTGCGCGTACTGACCGTGTCCTCAAACTACCCCGCTACGCCGCCGCCGGTGTCGCCCATTGCTGGCTCATTGACCCCGACGCCCGCACCCTGGAAGCCTATGCCAATCAGGATGGCCGCTGGCTGCTGCTGGGTACCTGGGGTGGTACGGACCAGGCCGCCATCGATCCCTTTGCCGCCATCATTCTGGATCTCTCTGGGCTGTGGGTGGATTGAACCCCATGCGCCCCAGCCTCGAACAAATCGCCATCATCCGCCAGAGCGCGGCAGAAAGCTTCGGCCCAGAAGCCCGCGTCTGGCTCTTCGGTTCGCGGGTGGATGACAGCAAGCGGGGCGGCGACATCGATCTGCTCGTTCAGACGCGCGCGCTGTCGGCCGACGCTGCATTGCGGCGCAAAATACGCATGCTTGGTCTGCTCGAATCCCGCATCGGTTATGCAAGAACTTGCCGGCTCAGGTAATGAGTATTAAGCGAAATACCTTTTATAACCTTTTTGGCCAGCTTACGCCGCTAGGGGTTTCGCTGGTCACGGTACCCCTCTACCTGCATGCCATCGGTGAGGCGCGGTATGGGGTGCTGGCCATCATCTGGTTGTTTACGGGCTACTTCGGTTTTTTTGAAATGGGTCTCTCGCGCGCCAGTGCATATCATCTGGCCCGCCAGCATAGCGAAACACCTGCGGTGCGTAGTACAACCTTCTGGACTGCGTTCTGGCTCAATCTGTCTTTTGGTCTTATTGGTGCAGTCTTGCTCTATGCAGTGGCGCAGCCGGTGTTCACCCATTTATTTCATATTTCCGACACTATGCGCCGCAGCGTGCTTGCCAGCTTTCCTTGGATTGCTGCGGCTCTACCGATCTCAACTGTAAGTGGTGTGCTGGCGGGGTCGCTGGAAGCACGAGAGCGCTTCGCATACATGAACCTCATAGGGGTGTTCAACACAGCTGTGACCCAGGTTGGCCCTCTTCTGGTGGCGGTGTTCATTAGTCCCGAATTGGCTTGGCTGATTCCCGCCGTGGTACTCGCTCGTGCTTCCGGTCTGTTACTGCAGTTTATTGGAGTATGGCGCTTTTTGCCCATTGTGCCTGCTGCATTGTTTAATAAGAAACAAGCACGTACCCTATTCAGCTATGGAGGCTGGATTTCCATTTCTAACATCGTCGGACCGGTGCTTGTCACTTTCGATCGTATGTTGATCGGCGTTTTACTGAGTATGCAAGCCGTTACCTACTACACTGTGCCTTATAATCTGGTTAACCGGGTTTCAATTCTTCCCGGCGCCCTGTCCACTAGTTTATTTCCCCGTTTTTCGAGTGCCGAAAGCAAGGTGGGTAAGAATTTAGCGGAGCGCAGCTTGCATCTGTTGATCGCCATCATGACGCCCATCACAGTAATTGGTATCACACTTCTTCCACTTTTCCTGACGTACTGGATCAGCCCGGAGTTTTCCCAGCATGGAGCTGTGGTAGGCATGATTTTGCTCGCGGGGATTTGGATAAACGGGTTGGCCTTTATTCCCTATGGATTGCTTCAGGGACAAGGTCGCCCGGATATTACCGCGAAACTACATCTTCTGGAACTACCATTTTTTTTGGTACTACTCTGGGGCGGTATTCACTGGCTAGGTCTGGTGGGGGCAGCACTGGCCTGGAGCATACGGGTGGCGGCAGATGCGTTGCTGCTCTTTTATTTTGCGAAGCTTCCTTTGCGCTTGCGTTATGCGTTTCCCGCTTTTGTAATGATGGGCTGTGCCGCTGTGGTCGCACCGCAAACCACGTTCTCGACCCAAAGCCTTTGGGCCGCTCTTTTGACAATGTTAAGTATGATCTGGGCATTAGGAATCGCGCCAGAATTACGGCATCTGTTGCTCCGCTTTATGCATAGCCTGCGTCACTTCTCTCTAGTGCAAGCTTGGAAAAAATTATGAAATACACCAATGATGTGCGGTATATAATAAATGATTGTTGTATGATTATAAATAAAAAATTTATAATTTATAAAGATATATTTTATATAATAAAAAAAAGTAAGGATTCAATATGAAATCTGATACTTTTTTGCCTATATCTGTTGCAATGGCTACATATAATGGGGAAAGATTTATAAAAGACCAGTTAAAAAGCATTGCATCACAAACATTGTTACCCATCGAGTTAGTTATTACCGATGATGGATCATCAGATGAAACATGCGTTATTATTAGTGAATTCGCGAAAATATCCCCTTTCCCTGTACGCCTTTACCTTAACGAAAAAAAACTTGGTTATAGGGATAACTTCATAAAAGCAGCATATCTATGTACGGGGGATTTGATAGCGTTCAGTGATCAGGATGATATATGGGATAATGATAAGCTGAAGATTCAACATCAGTATTTCAGCGATCCAAAAGTTGCGATGGTTAGTCATCCTTATCAGGTTATGGATACAGAAGGTCGATGCACAAATATAGTTTTTCCGAAGATGAAAAGCATAAAAGAGTATTCCGCAGCAGATTTTAATCCATTTTTTAGCTATTATGGTATGACGTTAATGTTTCGTAAAGAAATTCTCCCATCGCCTGAATGCATCAATAAAAGACCTATTGACCACAACACATTCGAACACTTGATGTCTCATGACCAGTGGATACCGTTTCTGGCTATTTCCAGTCAGATGGTTGTCTTTTTGCCAAAAGCGCTAACACGTTATAGGCAGCATAATAATAATACGGCTGGCCCCCAACCATATGTTACGTATCTAGATCGGCTATTGAAACTCGCATTTTCACAGTCATCAGAAAATGATTACAAATTATACTGCAAGTTATCGCTTTCTTTATTAGAGCGGGTTGATTCACTGATGTCTGGTTGTCAGTCTAGTACCACAGCAACATACAATAATGTTGAGAGAACTATCGATTTTTATAAATGGTTGTCGGAAAAATATAGTTTGCGTGCTGCTATGTATGACCTTACTCTTACGCGATTAGAAAGATTATCCTTGTTCTTAAAGGCGCTTTTCTCTGGCGCCTACAAAAAAAGGACGAAAGGACTCTTCGGGATTACTGGAGCAGTCAAGGATCTAATTAATATCTGCTCTATAGGTGTTTTACGATGAATATTACATTTGTTCTGCCCGTTGCGGCAATCCATCCAGTTGGTGGCATAAAGGTTGTCTATGAATATGCCAATCACCTAGTTTGTCGTGGTCATAGTGTGACTATAGTGCACCCTGCTATTTTACAGATTGATACTCCCTGGAGTGACTTGCCAAAAAAAATGGTACGCTACGTTCAGCGTGTGGTTGACAAAAGCTATATCCCAAAAAATTGGTTCAACATGGATAAACGTGTCAAGATGCAATGGGTTTTGTCTCTCAAGGAAACAAATATTCCTGATGCAGACGTTGTTATTGCTACAGCATGGCAAACAGCGGAATGGGTTCAGTCCTACGGCCCCATGAAGGGGGTTAAATATTATCTTATTCAGGACTACGAACATTATATGACTGTTGATTCGGAAACCCGAGAACGTATTGCAGCAACCTATAATAGTGAGATGCATAACATCGTAATATCGGCTGCCTGCCATGATATGGTTAAGGGGTGTGGCGCAGAAGTAGAAGCCTATGTACCTAACGGGATTGATTTTGAAACGTATAAACTGAAGACAGATTTTGGAAGCACAGAGAGACGCGCCATCGGCTTCCCATCTCGCCCGGAAAAATTTAAAGGTACGCGTGACGCCGTTGCTGCATTGGACGATGTACGTAAAAAACTCGGTGACAATATCACTGCTTGGTCTTTCGGCGGGCGCAAGCCGGATTATTTTCCCAGTTGGATAAGCTATTATGAACGGCCATCTGATGACCTTCTTTGCGATCTATATAATTCATCCGCTATTTTTGTGACCGCCTCCCACTACGAGGGCTGGGGACTTCCTGGGGCAGAGGCGATGTCCTGCGGAGCGGCATTGGCATCCACCGAGCACGGGGGTGTCCGCGCATACGCGGAGCATGGACAGACAGCGCTTTTGAGTGCGCCCAAAGATATCGATGCCTTGGCCGGAAATATTTGCCGTCTTCTTGAGAGTCCGAACCTGCGGCAGATCATTGCGCAAGCCGGTTATCAACATATTCAGCAATTCTCCTGGGAAAAGGCTACTGATTCTCTTGAGGCGGCCTTATCCCATGAAGGGAAATGACGTGAAGGAATGTCCCACGGTCTGCATTATTCTCCTCAACTGGCACGGTTGGCGGGATACTATCGCCTGTCTGGATTCCTTGTTGTCGCTCGATTATGACGATTACCGCGTGTTGGTCGTGGAGAATGGTTCCACAGATGATTCTGTCGAGCGCATCCGCGCTGCACATCCCGAAGTTCCACTCATAGAAACGGGTCGTAACCTTGGCTTCTCCGGTGGCTGCAATGTCGGTATCCGCCGTGCGATGGAAGACGGCGCTGATTATGTTTGGCTCTTGAACAATGATACCAAAGCAGAGCCAAACGCATTGAAGGCTATGGTATCAGTCGCTGAGGCTAACCCTAAGGTTGGTGCAGTTGGCTCTGTACTGTACTATCTTGATCACACTGATCAAATTCAAGCTTGGGGTGGTGGTACAATTTCTTTCTTGACGGTACGCAGTCACCATTACCTTGAACGTGTTTCAGATGACAAGCTTCACTTTTTGACAGGTGCTAGCCTTCTTTTACGGCGTAGCACACTGGATCAAGTAGGATTACTGGATGAAAAAAATTTTTTCATGTACTGGGAAGACTCTGATCTATCATTTCGGTTGCGGAAGTTTGGTTGGAGCCTTGCTGTTGCGCATCAGTCTATCGTTTTTCATAGAGAACACGCTTCTACTTGCAAGGGCAGTCCTTTGTTAGACTTTTATTTCAATGAGTCAGCCGCCATATTTTTCCGCCGTTATGCATCCATCGCGGCATGGCCTATTTTAATTGGCACTTTTGGCCGTTTGGGCAAGCGAGTGTTGCGAAGAAACCCTTCCGGTTTTATTGCTACTTTGCGTGGCACTAAATCGGGGCTTAAAAAGCAGGTTAAAAAAGCCATGATTTTCATCGAAAAAATTAAAATTTATTTAATTTTTAATCATATATATAGTATCTTGAGGCATCATGAATTCAGCCGTGCATGTTTTTTAAAGGCGCATTTATCATGAGGGGTAATTTATCTTTTAAAAGTATAAAAATTTCTATAGTGCTTTCTTTTTTTGCATTTATTATATGGATCCTATACTATTTTAACGCGTTACCTTTGTATCTGGAATTGTTGATATTCCATAAAAAAGTTTTGTCGGTTTCTGTTTTAATGGTAGTTTGGTTGTTAACAATGTTAACAGAGATAATGATAAGGAATAAATTCAAATTTACTGTGAAGCACGCCCTATTATTTGTACTGATTTTATACATGAGTATAACAACAATTATTCATTGCCTTCTTTCCCCAAACTTGATAAGCATAATTGGACTGAGTGCCTTTGGATCAATAGTTTTTAATATTGCCCTGTTATTGATTTTGTTGTTACAAATGGTGATACCGGGTGCGCTTTCGCAAAAATATCTATATAAAACTTTTTTTGTTTTTTCCGTGCCCGTTGTATTCTTCGGTTTGATTCAGATTATTGATGGTTATAATCAAATAACTATAACGATTTTTAATGAATATGTAAAAAATGTTCCTTATGATTTTTATGGGTTCAATCGGCCATACTCATTATTCACTCAATCATCAAATTTTGGTTGGTTTATGGCATTTTTGTCTGGCATTCTGTGGTTATTGATTAAGAAATCAAAGGATCATATAGAAATTTTATTACTCATTTTTTTTATGATCATTTCAATGTCGGCAAATGTGCTATCATTTACTCGTGTGTCAATAATGGCGATGTTGTTTATTTTTGTTTTCCTTTGGCTCAATAATGATGTTGCCAGATTAAAAGAAAAATCATTATTTCTGCCGTTTTATTTTTTGGGCGCTACCTTGCTTATTTTATTTTTTGCGGGTGAAGTTTCAGCAATTTTAAAACTCTTTTTAGGGGTTTTATCAAGTTCAAAATCTACCACAATCCGTGTCGATGAGCTGATTTATTATTTGAAAATTTATGATGGCAGCAGTTGGTGGAAAATATTAATAGGCATTGGTCCGATTGTTGATTCTATACCGGGAAAGACAAAAATGTTTATAGATAATACCTATTTGTATATCCTTCTTCATCAGGGATTGATTGGTTTATTGCTTTGGTTTTCTACGACCTTAATAATATGGAGAGATATGTATCGTACTTCTAAACGAGAGTCTGGGATTTTCCGAAAAGCTATAGTTGCCTATTGGTCAACTTGGTTGGCAGTAGGAGTTTTTGCAACTGATCTAAGTGGTTATATCTTAATGGCTATTCTTTTTTACATGCTCAAACCAGCTCCTCTGGCCATGGATGATAGGTAATGTTTTTCAGATGAAAGTGCAAAAAATTTAAAGAGGTTTTACATTTTTCTTGGGGGTTAAAATGAATATGCCAATAGTTGACATTATTTTGGCTACATTTAACGGTGAGTCATATATAGATGCATTATTAGATTCCATATTTAATCAAACATATATCGCATGGCGATTGTTAATTAGGGATGATTGTTCCAGTGACGCTACCGTAACAATAATAAAATCGTTTGCAGATAAATACCCAGAAAAGATTGTTGTTCTGGACAACAAAAATATAAGATTGGGGGTTGTTGGTAATTTTAATGCATTGCTTAATAAAAGTTCAGCACGTTATATTATGTTTGCTGATCAAGATGATATATGGCTGCCTCATAAAATTGAACTTACTTTATCTAAGGCCATAGAAAGTGATAATCATGATAATGTGCCACTATTAGTTCATACCGATCTTTGTGTCGTTGATAAAAACCTTATCCAGCTATCTAAGTCATTTTGGTCTTATCAGGCGATTGATCCTGCACGTGCTGTTAAACTAAAAGACGTCATGATACAAAATGTTGTGACAGGATGTACTATGCTGATTAATAGAAGCCTGGCTGAAATATCTATGCCGATACCGAGTGAATCAAAGATGCACGATTGGTGGATTGCGATGGTTGCTTCGGCTTTTGGTAAAATTGAATTTATACCTGAATCCACGATCCTATATAGGCAGCATGGTAAGAATGATACGGGTGCTAAACGATGGAATTTATATAATTCATTTAAATATATATTTTTAGGTAGAAAGTTGCACCAAAGAATAATAGACACTGAGAATCAAGCGTTAATTTTCTTGAGAGCCTATCAGGATAGATTAACAAATCAGCAAGCTGTCACACTTCAGATGTTTGGAACGTTGGATGAAAAGAATTTTTTTGTCCGTAGATTCATCGCTCTTGGGCTAGGCTTGCGAAAACATAAGATATTACGCAGCATTGGCTTATATGTATTTATGTAGTGCTATATAATGTCAGCTAAAAAAATTGCAGCAGTCATCCCCACCCTCAACGGAGGGCCAGTGTCGCATTGTTGCCTGGAGATGTTATCTAACCAGTTACTTCAACCCGATTTCGTGTTGGTTGTGGACTCTGGCTCAACCGACGGCACTGACGTTGCAGCCCAAGATGCCGGATTTGATTTGCTGCGTATCAGCAAACACGAATTTGACCATGGTGGCACACGACAGATGGCTGCTGCGCGTTTGAATGGCTTTGATGTGCTGGTTTATCTCACCCAGGATGCGGTGCTCGCAGATGCCAATGCGCTCAAGCAATTAGTGACTGCTTTTGCAGACCCCAAGGTGGGTACTGCTTATGGTCGCCAGTTGCCTAGACCAGAAGCCGATCCTATTGAAGCACATGCACGGATTTTTAATTATCCCCCTCAATCCAACATCCGTACCCTCGATGACAAGACGACGTTGGGCATTAAGGCGGCTTTTACGTCCAATTCCTTTGCAGCTTATCGTACGGAAGCGCTCATGGCCGTAGGTGGTTTTCCTGAAAAACTCATTCTGGGTGAGGACATGGTGGTGGCGGCAAGGATGCTGCAGGCGGGGTGGTCTGTTGCCTATGTAGCAGAGGCACAGGTGTATCATTCTCACGGCTATACCATAGCGCAGGAGTTCAAACGCTATTTTGATATTGGCGTCATGCATCAGGATCAAGCGTGGATATTGCGGGAGTTTGGTAAGCCCGAAGGAGAAGGGGGTCGGTTTGTTCGATCCGAGTTGGCTTACCTAAAAAAACAAGCTCCCTTTTTATTGCCCGCAGCGTTTCTGCGGACTATGGCCAAGTATGCGGGCTATAAACTGGGTCAACACGCACTTTCATTGCCGTTGTCACTTCGGCGTAAGTTGAGCATGCATAGGTCTTATTGGAAAGAATATAGGTGAATGTTTTGAGTCTTATTTAGACAAGTCAGCGCATGATTATGATCAGGTGTTGCCTTTTCCCTTGCGCTGGGAACCAGGGGGTGGTTGCCGGTTCACACATTTAACGCATGTTGTCGACCTTGGTATATGTTGATAATATACAAAGATGATCCATTGGGCACAAATTACGGGTTTTGACTGGGACGAAGGCAACTCCCGCAAGAATGCGGAAAAACATGGGGTTAGTCAGTCCGAAGCGGAAAGCCTCTTTTTTAATGAGCCACTTTTGGTGCAGGAAGATGCCAGGCACAGCCAGACAGAAGCCCGATACCACGCCTTGGGTGAAACTGATGATGCAAGATGTCTGCATATCACTTTTACCGTGAGACAAGGCGGCACACTGATTCGAGTGATTTCCGCTCGTGATATGCACCGCAAAGAGAGGACCATTTATGAGCAATCTAAATAAGAAACCTGAATTCAAAACTGAGGTGGAAGAACGGGAGTTCTGGGAAAGCCATGACTCTGCCGATTATTTAGACTGGAGCCATGCCCAGCGTGCATCTTTTCCCAAACTGAAGCCCTCTACCAAAACCATATCATTGCGTTTACCCGAGGCGTTGCTGGACCGTATCAAAATCGAAGCCAACAAACGTGATATGCCCTATCAATCACTCATCAAGGTGTGGCTTGCAGACGACGTCAGCGAAAGACGCCGGGCGGATTGATTTGCTACCATCTGCGAGACTGTCATCCTGGTTTTATGCCATTCCGCCTTTTATGGCCTACCTGCTTTCGTGGTATTACAACGGACAAGTCATTCCGCTATTAGCTGCCTGCACCTTGGTTATGCTGGCTTGGGGTGTTTGGGTCTGGTGGCCGCGTTTGCGGGCCGGTCTGCCTTGGCCAAAGAGTTTTCTGCCGATATTTATGCCGTTGTGGTTTTTGTGGTTTGGGGTGACCCTGTTCTGGAGTGGTGTGCCCTACAGTAGCTGGTTTTATTTTTGGACACTGGGTTCCTTGCCGCTGGCCTTTTCCATTTGGGTGACTATGCCCGATGCCGTACAGGAGCGCGCCTGGAAGTGGTTTTGGTGGGGCGCGGTGGGCAGTGCTTGGGTGTTGAGTGGTATAGCACTGTGGCAAACTTATTCTGGCATGCAGCATGGAGTTGACTCATTTGCTTTGCGTTCGCTGGGTCCGCTTATGGATACCAACAGTTTTGCCGCTTGGCTGAATTTATTGTTTTTTCCTGTTGTCGCGGTTTATTTCGTGCGGGATTCAAAAAGGTTAGATGGTTTTCTGACGCGGCGTGTAGATTTACCGAGTCTTTTTTATTTGCTGACATTAACCCTTTTACTTTTAGCCTTTTTTTCGACGTATAGCCGTGGCGGTTTTTTGGCCTGGATATGCACTTTACCCTTTTTAATCATTGGGCTGAGAAAAACGCGTAACTTTTTGAGCCGGTTAATGCTTTTGTTCGGCTTGGCATTCATTGCTTTCATGTTTTATAGTTTTATTCATAATTTCAGTATGTTCCCGCATTTATCACCACATTTCATTGCCAATAATGCAGCCACTGTTTCTCGTGCTCTGATGTGGATTGCTACCTGGCACATTTTCCTCAGCCATCCTTGGCTGGGTACGGGGCTGGGCAGTTATTTTCTCTACTATCCGGCCTACCGTTTGCCCGGTGAGCTGGCTTCTGCGGGTACCTATGCCCATAACGATTATATTGAGTATCTGGCCGAAGGTGGTTTGATTAATCTAGGTTTTCTGCTGGCTTTTGCGGGTACCCTGATGTATGCCCTCTATAAGCTGCTTTACAAGGCCGGAAAATCCCTGCAGTTGCCCGATGATCGTCGTCTGGAGGCGTTAGGTTTGGTGTTGGGGGTGTTTGCTATTACTGGACATGCTTTGGGCAACTTCATTTTTTACAACTTGCCTCTGAGTGTGCTGGCGGGTCTGTTTTTGGCGCGGGCCTGGCGCATTTATGGTTATCACGGCGACACCCAGCCCCTGTTGCCACGCTTGGGCATCAATCATGGGGTGATTGCCCAGATAGTCTTGATTGTTGGTGTTTTGGTGGCGTCCTGGAACCTGCTAGCGGACGGGGCGACTTACGTCTTGTTTAGTGATAATGGCTGGCTGAATCGAATGATTCCCAACAATAATCAGCGCGCCATTTTTTTGATGAAGGCCGCAAACTGGATAACCGTTGCGCGGCTACTGGCCACCCAGCCCCATGTGTATCTGGCCAATGCATATTTAACCCTGGCCGATCAGGACAAGGCCCTGGGTGTTGACCGTCGAAAAGTGCTCATCAAAAGCGCGTTGCAGCAATATGAACAGGGGCTGGTGGGCATTCCGCGTCAGTCCGGGGTGTTGAGTTCCATCGGCGACATTTATCTCAGTCAGGGTGCGCTGCTGGGTTTGGATAAAACGCAGGCAAAGCGGCAGACTTTAATGGCTTGGCGTCAGGGTTTGGCCATTAACCCCGAGAGTGTGAATTTGCGCAATCAGATTGCTCAGTTGGCGGATGTGCAGGCAGGGCATGTGCAGGCTGGAGTGGATTTTTTGCGCGCCGGGCTAAAGCGCCCCCTGTTTCCCTACCCGCGCAGTAACTTGCAACTGGACATTGCCCTAACCCAATGGCGGGCTGGAGAGCATGCTGCCGCAGAGCGTACTCTGCTGCAGTTGTTGCGCGAAAACCCCGCGTATACGCCAGCCGTTACCTGGTTAATGTCCATACACCGGCAAACGGGTCGGTACCCGAAGTCTTGAAGATTTTTGTCATCAAAGGCTGTTTGCTGCGCTCAATGAGGCAAGGGCCGAATTGATGGGTACCCCGCGTTTGGTCAGCGTGCTCAGGCCGGGGCGCATATAGCGTTCCAGTTGTTCCACCCGGTGCAGGTCGGTGCCCCAGAGTGTGGGTAGGTTTTGTGCCAGCAGGTGACGTGCCAGGGTTTGTGGATGGGGTCCATATTGACCGACCAGGCTGCCGATGTCGCATTGTAACCAGGCGCCCGTATGCTGGATTTTTTCAAGCCAGGCAGCGGGTTGCTGCTGGACGTAACGGTATCGTTCAACATGGGCCAGGACTGGCTGATAACCGGCGCGCTGTAATTCGATGAGGATGTCCGTGCCAACAGGGCTGGGCATGAGGACCGGGAATTCCACCAGAACCACTTTCTGTTCACCCAGTGGTAAATAAAGCAGATTATGCTCCGTAATGGCCGTCAGCATACTTTCATCGGCAAAATATTCGGCGGCCAGATGCAGGACAAAATCTCCTGATACCTGTTGCTGGAGTTCTGCAAAGGCTTTGCGCAATCCTTGGGGGTGGTTGTCGTAGGCGCCGGGGTAAATATGTGGAGTCAGCACTGCGCCGCCATAGCCCAATTGCTGCAGGCCGGAGATAGCTTGACGGGTTTCTTCCAGCGTACGAAGTCCATCGTCCACACCGGGCAGAAGGTGGCAATGAAAGTCCCAGCGTGGAGCAGTCTCCGGCGCAGATTCCGGGCTTTGCCGCGCAAAGCGCCCCGACCAGAGACGCGACAGATTCAACCCCATAACTTCCGGAGCCAGCCGCGCAGTTTTTTCTGCCAGCGTTTTTCAGGGCGGGTTTCGCCGTAGTGGTATCCGTATCCATAACCATAGCTGGCATTGACGCGGACCCCATTGATGATGACGCCTAAGGGCTTTTCGAGGTTGATCAGCCCTTGCAGGTGCTCTTTGAAAGCTTTGCGGGGTGTGGCATGTACGCGGGCAACCGTGAGGATACGGTCTGCCTGACTACCCAAAAGCAGAGCATCGCCCACCATGGGAAAAGGTGGAGTATCCAGCAGAATGTAATCATAGGACTGGCGCATTTCCTGCAAAATTTCAGCAAACCGGTGCCTGCCCAGATATTCGCTGGGGTTTGGCGGCGTATTGCCTGCAGTGATCAGGTCCATATGGAGTGCCTGAATGGGGCGTACCGCTTCCTGCCAGGAATGCTGACCGGACAAAACATCGACAATGCCCGGTGTCTGGGCGATGCGAAACATTTCGTGGCTGTGCGGCTTGCGCAAGTCTGCATCCATGATCAGCACTTTTTTGCCATCCTGGGCGATGGCCGCACCCAGTTGATAGGCGACGGTACTTTTCCCGTCCTTGGGTGTGGCCGAGGCAATCATCAGGATTTGCCCGGAGCTTTGCCCGGCTGCCAGATAAACATTACTCCGCAGCAGACGCACTGCCTCACCAAATCCCGAACGCGCATCGGGCAGCTCAAATTGCTTCGATGCATTGAACGATTTTTCTTCAGCGGGCAGAAAACCGTACACCGGCAGAAACGGATAAAGATGCTGTATTTCTTCATCGGAGCGGAAGCTGGTCAGTAAAAGGAATCTTCCCAGTACCAGCGCCATCCCCAAAAAAGCACCCAGTAATCCAAACAGGATGACGGTTTTTTTGCCTTTGGGCGAGACGGGGAGGTTGTGTACCAGGGCGGTATCCAGTATCCGGTTGCGGGTAATGGTGCTGGCCTTCTGAATGGCGGATTCTTCCTGTTTTTGCAGGAGGAACATATACAATTTGCCCAAAACCTCGCTGGAGCGGGTGAGGGAGATGACTTTCAGTTCGGCCTTGGGAAATTTGCTCATTTTGCTTTGATATTGGCTGAGCAGTGCGTCCAGAGACTGTAATTGCTGCTGGGCGGTTTGAGCCTGATTGTCGATGAGGTTATGAATGGCCGACTGGATGGAGTGGATTTCTGCAAGTACCTGAATGACTTGCGGTGCTGCCGGGGTGTAGATTTTTTCCAGTGAAGTGAGCTTGGTCTGCGCGGCGGCCAGGCGTCCGCTCAACTGATTCAGGACCGGGTTATCAATGCTGTTGAGAATGTACGGGTTGATGGCTGCCTGCGGTGCAGAAAGTTGTTGGCGCAGTTGCTGCAGGGTATGCAGTTGCAGCTCGATTTTGGAACGTTGCGTTTCGTAGTCGGCCTCCTGTTTGATCATGGCCTGTGCGCCGGCAGAAACCGCAATGACACCCGTATGTGCCTGATAATGCGCAAGGCTGGCATCGGCTGCCGAAAGCGCGGTGCGGATTTTGTGCATTTGGGTGCTGAGATAATCAAAGCTGGCACCGGCCTGTCCGGTAGCCCAGGCGTGGGTTTTGTCCAGATAGGTTTGCATGAGTGTCTGGACAAACTGTTGGGCAGCAAAAGGATCGGTGTTCTGGTAATGCACGTTAACAATATAGGTGGTTTCCGCACTGCTTCCGGAGCCGCCGCCTAACTGATTGACGCCCAGCGCACCGCTTTTGATCATGGCATTATAAACTTCGCGCGGAGTCTGTATGCGTAAATGGTATAAAGTATGGGCGGGAGGGGTGTAGTGGGGGCGGATCGCCTGAAGTTTCAGACGGATTCCGGGGCCAATGGCATCTTGCCCAAGCTGACCCTGCAGTACCACTTGCTTGTTTTTCAGTATCTGGTAATGGCCGTTTGCAGAAAAAAGCACGTCGAGTTTTTGCTTGTTCAGTGCAGGGCTGGTGACATCAGCGAGTGTGGCATGGAGTCCGGTAGACGGTGCTGCGTAGATGGACAGGGAGCGACCGCCCAGCAGCCAGTTCCAGAAACGCTGGTCTGTTGCTGCACCGTCCGGCCATACCTGAGCATTGAGCCCGCTGTCGAGAATCGCCTCTTCAACAAAATCCCGGCTGCGCACAATGTTGACCTGAGTGGCCATACTGGAGCCTTGCATGAGCCCGGAAAGCAACGAAAATCCACTGAGCGCGCTGGAGGAGAGTGATTGGCTTTTTTCTGCACTTCCCAGATACAGGGAGCCGCTGGCATCAAAAACTGGTTGGGCAAACAGGACAAAGACAATCGCCAGAAAGGCGGCGGCACCACCAAGATAGACGGGTAGGCGCCAGCCCGCTCTGAGCGACTGGAAAAGGGCGCCAAGCTCGATTTCGTCGCTGCTTTCCCGCATGGCTTCAAGGTTTGCGCTGCTGCGCGCTGGTTGCTGTGCTGAGGTATGATCCGTCACAAATATTTTCCTATTGCTGCAAGTATTTGATGGACACAAAGGGATTCAGGATATCGCCAACAGCCTGTAACGAGGGCAACAGTAATTGAATGGTCTGATTCCAACTGCTGACTGTTGTTTGCGGTACGAAAACAATATCTCCGGATTTGAGATAGAAAGGCGCGGCTTTGCCTTCCAGAATGCGTCTTGCATTGATGACATAAAATTGTCCGCTGGCGCCCTCTGAACGAATGACGCGTACTTCGCTGAGCTGTGCGGTGGTCAGGCTATTGGTATTCATGCCTGCGTCAGAAATAGCTTGTAACAGACTCAGACGACCATTGGGAAAAGGTACCGGACCGGGTTTGTTGACCGCGCCGAATACATAAACCCGCATGGTGCTGGTACTGGGGATGACAACAGTATCCCCGGTTTTCAGAGGGATATTTTGCTGCAGATCGCCGGCCAGAATCAGTTTATGGAAGTTGATGGGCAGTTTCTGACCATTTTGTACCACATAGGCACTGCGCAAGTCGGCATCAGTCAGGTTGATTGAGCCGCCCAACGCCATGGCCTCCAGCAAGTTGAGCGGTCGGTCGGAATAGACCAGGCCGGGTTTGATGAATTCTCCCAACAGGTAATAGCGGATACTGTGCGCAACCTGCAGCTGTACGCTGACCTTGGGGTCAATGATGTAATGGGCATAAAGATGGCTGAGATGGGCCTGCAGTTGCTTGGTGGTCATGCCGGCCACGTGCACGACGCCCAGCAGGGGAAGCTGGATATTGCCATCATTGGTAACAATGGCCCCTGCCAGCCCAACGGAACTTCCCACGGGCGCGGGAATGGACAGTTCGGGATGGAGATACACCGAGACGGATACCACATCACCTGCACCCAGATGGTAGGTGATGTTTTGGTGCAGCAAACGCGCCATGGCGGCACGGGAAAGATGGTCTTCGTGCTGGGACAGTACGGCAGAGGGGAGCTTTTGCGGGACTCGCTGGTAAGGACTGGCGTTGGGTCCATCGGTCATGATGGCGCAACCGGAGAGGATGGCGCTGGTCATGGCGATCATCAGGGGTACTTTTACCCATTGTTTATTCAGTATTTTCACAAGCGTTTCCCGTTAAAATTTGCCATAAAATCCTACGCCATCGCCAAACAGCATGAAGCCGTAATTACTGTTGGGAAATAACCGATTGGTCAGGTCTGCCGTCAGCCAGCCGACAAAACCACCGGCAACAACATCTGAGGCCCAGTGGCCATTGACCGCAATAATGCGGCTGATCCCTACAAGAACAGGCAGACTGTACAGCCAGGGGAGATGGTAGTTTTGTGCGTAGGGGGTAATGAGCGCGAAGGCGATGGCGGTGTGGCCGGAGGGGAAGGAGGCGGTGTTGCCGGTGCCGCCACGGAAAATAAAACTGGTGTCGAAGAGCGTGTACCGTGAGCTGAAGGGATGAAAGCTCATGGAATTGCTATTGGGGCCACTGGGTCTGGTTCTGCCAAATGCATATTTCAGCGCAAAAACCTCTACGGTGGTGGCTGCTGCTGCGGTTAAGGCAACACTGGAAGTGTGTGCCAGCTTGGCGCTGGCCCAAGGGCTTTGAAACCAGGTGGTTCCGGCGAATATGGCGGCGCTGTCGGTAATGACATCCGCAAAATTCAGGGCGATATGCTTACGGACCTTGTAGCTGATATGGGTTTCTGCGTATTGATTGATGCCATGATCAAACGCAAATGTAACGCCGGTTGCCACAACGCCAATGCCCAGTACGCCGAGTGGTGTGTCATACCAGGGCCAGGGTTTTTTGGCAGAAGGGAGAGAAAGACTTTCTGGAGAAGGCAGAAGCGCGTGCGGCGAAGATTGCAGTTCCTGTTCCAGAGGCTGATTCCACCAGGGAGGCACGGATGATGACTGCGGCACTATGCTATGGCTTTCGGTAATAGCAGATTGGCTGGAAGTGCGACTGGGCAGGGTCGCTGCTGGCTGATCATAGGACGCCGGAGCGAGACCCGCTGCAATGAGTTTTGGGCTGGGGGCCTGCCCATAAGGATAAGTTGCCATCCAGGCAAGATTTTCCGCAGAGGCTAAGCCCGTTCCTGCCAGCGAGGTCAAAACAGTGCAGAGGCATAAACATATTTTACGGCGCATAAGTGTTTATTCCTTGGTAACACATGGTTATGTTCTGGTAATAAAAAATAACCATTACTTATTGAATTTATTGATATTTTTATTATGTCGTGAATTTCCGTGTTAGGCAATGCTGATCAATCTAACCTTCTGCAGCTTGCCTGATCTGGATGGGCTTGGGCTGCAACGCGTTCTGCTTTCCATGAAAATTCTGCTAAGATCCTTTGATCAAAGCATTTCGGATGAACCCAATGGAAACCAGCACCCCCCCCAAGCGGCGGCTTGAGCCGCTCTGCGATAAAATATCCCTGCCGGTGATTCGCGTGGTGGTGGATGACTTTTATAATCGCATTCAGGTGCATCCGACTCTGGCCGAGCCCTTTTCCATTGTGCAGGACTGGGATTTGCACAAGGATCGTCTGGTGCATTACTGGTGGACGGTTTCGGGTGGGCTGCCCTACAAGGAGTACCGCTATGCGCTGGGGGACAAGCACGCCCCGGTGGGTGTTACCAACCCTTTAGTGGATGACTGGCTGGCTTTGTTTCACGAGACCATGCTGGACCACATGGACGCGGATTTAGCCAAACGCTGGCACGGGATGGCCGCTGGCATCGGCGAGTCCCTACGCTTAATGTTCGCGCCTCGCGAGAATTAAACCGGGGCGTCACCCTGGTCCAGGAAAAAGCGGTAGGCGGGATTGCTGCTTTCGGAAAAATGCGGATAGCCTACCTTGCTGAGCATTGCTTCAAAGCGCTGCAAATCCGTATCAGGGACTTCAAAACCAGCCAGGACGCGCCCCAGGTCAACGCCGTTATTCCGGTAATGAAACAGGCTGATATTCCACTGCCCGCCCAGTTTTTCCAGAAATTCCATGAGGGCCCCCGGCCTTTCCGGGAACTCAAATCGGTAGATGCGTTCGCTTTGCGCTTCGCTGGCATGGCCACCAACCATGTGGCGAATGTGCAGCTTGGCCATTTCGTCATCGCTGAGGTCTAGGGCTTTATGCCCGCTTTCCTGTAATTGCCGGAGGAGGGCTGCGGCGTCTTCCCGATTGCGAATGGCGACACCCACAAAAATATGGGCACAATCCCGGCGGTGCAGCCGATAGTTGAATTCGGTGACGACGCGTTGGCCAATAGCCGTACAAAAGTCCCGGAAGGCACCGGGCGTTTCCGGAATGGTGACGGCAAATAGGGCTTCCCGGGCTTCGCCCAGTTCGGCGCGCTCGGCAATGAAGCCCAACCGGTCAAAATTCATGTTGGCGCCGGAAAGCAGAGCGACCCAGGCCCCACCCCGACCGGGGTCTTCAGCCGCCTTGCGTTTCAGCCCGGCAAGGGCAAGTGCCCCGGCAGGTTCCATGATGGAACGGGTTTCATCAAACACATCCTTGATGGCGGCGCAAATTTCATCATTACTGACCCGGACGACCTCGTCCACATATTGCTGGCAGAGGGCGAAGGTATGTTCACCGACCTGTTTGACGGCCACACCGTCGGCGAAAATGCCCACCTGGGGCAGCACGACCCGTTTCCCGGCCTGGAGGGACTGATACATGGCATCGGCTTCAAAGGGCTCGACGCCAATGACGCGAATTTCCGGGACAATGGACTTGAGGTAGGCGGCTACCCCGGCGATCAGCCCACCCCCACCAACGGGCACAAAAATCGCCTCCAGACCAGCACCCCGCTGCCGCAATATTTCTGCCCCTACGGTTCCCTGTCCGGCGATGACCAGAGGATCATCAAAGGGCGGGATAAATACCATGCCCGATTGCTGCATCAGTTGGAAACAGTGGGTCTGGGCGTCCGAAAAGTTATCGCCGTGCAAAATCACTTCTGCGCCCCGTGCCCGCACCGCATTGACCTTGATTTCGGGCGTGGTGGCGGGCATGACAATGATGGCACGAATGCCCAGTTTCTGGGCGGAGTAGGCGACCCCCTGAGCATGGTTGCCCGCGCTGGCGGTAATGACGCCGGCAGCTTTTTCAGCGGCGGAAAGCTGGGCAATTTTGTTGTAGGCACCGCGTAACTTGAAGCTGAATACCGGTTGCAGGTCTTCGCGCTTGAACAGAACCTCGCGCTGCAGGCGTGCACTCAACTTGGGTGCGGCTTCCAGCGGGGTCTCCCGGGCAACATCATAAACCCGGCTGCAGAGTACTTCCCGAAGCAGGTTTTTCACGATTTTGGCTGCTCCCGGGGCTGGAGTTGCATGATTTTGCGGAATTCGGCAATGTCCGGAGCCAGTACGGCATTGGCTTTTTCTTCCATGGCTTCATAGCGGCGCAGCACTTCCGCACCCATTTCCGTCAGATGCGCACCGCCGCCGTGACTGCCGCCGGTAGCGGTGCTGACTACGGGCGTAATAAAGCTGTGATTCATGGTATCTACCAATAACCAGGCGCGTCGGTAGCTCATGTGCATACAGCGGGCCGCAGCGGAAATGGAGCCGGTTTCGCGGATATGGCGCAGTAACTCAGCTTTGCCGGGGCCAATGGCGATGGCTTCTGCCAGTAAAACCCGCAGGCGTGGTTGCAGATGATCGCTCATGCGCTGTTCCTCCCGTCAAAATAATCCAGCAATGTGTGTGGTAACCAGTCCAGGCGTCCGGGAAAAGGTCCGGACATGAACCCCACATGCCCCCCATGTGGGGTGACGCAGGGCGTTATCGCCGGACTCAATAGGGCCGAACGAACGCTGGCTATGGGTACAATCGGATCATCCGCGCTGTTGAGCAGCAGGGTAGGCACGGTAATATGACGAAGCAGGGGGGCAGATGATCCTTCTTCCCAAAAGCTTTGTGCGCCTGCGAAACCGTGTACCGGTGCCGTAAAATGTTCGTCAAAATCATACAGGTTTTTGGCAGAAAAAACCTGTGACCAATCTGCCAGTTCTGGATAGCGTCGCTGCAAGCGGCGTACGCTTTGTTTCATGTTTGTCAGAAAGTAACGATTGTAAAAACGGATGTTGCCTTTCTGCAGAAATTCCGCAGTCGCTACCAGATCAATAGGGGCACAGACGCCAGCGGCTTTGCTGAGAACCGCGTTGGCGTTGCCCCCCTGTTCACCAAGATATTTCAGAAGGGCATTGCCGCCCAAAGAAACACCCACTGCATAACGATGGCGATCGGGCAGGATCTTTGCAACCTTTTCTAGCATCCAGGCAATTTCGGCACTGTCGCCAGCGTGATAACTGCGCGGCAGGCGATTGTCGATGCCACCGCAGCCACGAAAATTAATGAAGCAGCCGCCCCACCCCCTGTGACGCAGGGCACTTGCCAGCGCCAGCGCATAATGACCCCGTGAGCTGCTACCCAGGCCATGAAACAAAATGACGACGGGCGCGTTGGGAGGGGCGTCTATCCAATCGACGGCTACTTGATCATGATCGGGTGTGGTCCAGATTTCACGACGCAGGGGAACTTTGCCGGAGCGGGCGAAAAAGGGCGCCCAGATAGTCTGCTGATGCCCACCCCGGGACCACCAGGGTGGTTGAAAGTCACAGGACAACTTCAATCTTCGATGTAAGCGTCGTGCTGACGGAGGTAAGCCTCAAGATCGTCAATACAACTTCCGCAACCGCCGCCACAACCGGCGTGGACCATCAGCAGTTCCATGAAAGGTAAAGGTTCAGCGCGTTGGCGCTCCAGAATTTCCATAAAAGTAGCGGCCGAACAACAGCAGTAAGGGCTGTCATCGGCTTCCTCGGGTGCGGCAGACATGGTAAAAACTTCACCTCTCAGCAAGGTACGCTGGAACAATGTTATACAGTAGCCATTGCGGACGCGGGGTGCAAGACTTGGGCGGTGGATTTTTGCAGGAGACCGATTATTTTGCGCTTGGGACTGGTAAAGTCTGAATCATGCTATAAAATGGCCCTATTGGGTGAACTGGATCTTGTTTGTCACAAAAAGTTCATAAAAGTGCCGCACTATTGTCATATTTGTGAGTCATAATAAGGAAGGTTTGCTATCGTTTTTGCACGGAGAGTCCTGCATGTTAAGCACTCAATCTCACGGCAGTACCGATCACGTGACTAAGAAAAAAGATCGTTCCTTGCGACTTTATCTGGCACGCCATCAGGACGAAGTGGAAGCAGCGCAACGTTTACGTTATGAAGTGTTCAGTGCCGAATATGGCGCCCAACTCAGTGGTGAGCCGGGTCTGGACCAGGATGAATATGATCCTTTTTGTGAGCACCTGATTGTAGAGGATGAAAACCGTCAGGAAGTAGTGGGTACTTACCGCCTGTTCCTGCCCGAGAAAGTCCCTTCTGTGGGTCGTTATTATGCTGAGACAGAGTTTGATTTATCCCGTCTGCTCGCCCTGAATAGCCGGATTATGGAGCTGGGTCGTTCTTGCGTGCATCCGGATTATCGTCAGGGCGGGGTGATTGCCCTGCTCTGGTCGGGCCTGGCCGAGGCCATGTCCATGTGGCAGATCGATTACCTGATGGGTTGTGCGAGTGTGCACAGTACGGATGGTCCGGCCCTTGGCGCCCTGTATCAGCAACTTCAGCAATATTTGACCCCGCAGGAACAACGGGTTTTCCCGCTGCGCGAGGTTCCGGGTTTTGACCGGCTGGCAGAGGTGGAAGCTGCTTCTCTGCCTACTCTACTCAAGGGTTATTTGCGGGCCGGTGTCCGGGTGGGGGGAGAGCCTTTCTGGGATCCCCAGTTTCACTGCGCAGATTTTTTTGTGTGGTGTGAAGCCAGCCTCATGACCACGCGTTATCAGCAACGTTTTCTGGAACCGGTGGGCCGCAAAAAATGAGAAGGCGTAAACAAACGCTGGCTCCGGTTCTTATTCATTATCCGGGGCGGCGTTTGCGGCGTATGCGGCCCAATGCCATGCGTCGTTTTTGGCGGATTCCTATGCTGTTGCTTTACCTCTTGTTGGCTTATCCGTTGGCGCTGTGGACTTGTGCCCGCAAAGCCCAGCCTGATGCGTCCAGTTATCGGGCTTTTGCCTGGTGGAGCCGTCGCGCCTTGCGGGTTTTGGGAATTCGTTTGCGAGTGGACGGTAAAATTCCGGTAGAACCCGTACTGATTGCCGCCAACCATGTGTCTTATCTGGATATTCTGGCTCTGGCAACCTTGATTCCCGGCCGTTTTGTAGCGAAAAAGGAAATGCGTGACTGGCCTTTTTTCGGGATCATGGGGGTCTGGCTGGGGACCTTGTTTATTGATCGCAGCGATGCCCGGGCCAGTCAGCGTACCATGCGTCAGGCCAGTGATATTATTCTTGCGGGGACTACCGTTGTGCTGTTTCCGGAAGGAACCACCAGCGACGGTAAATCGGTGGGCGAATTTTATGCCGCGCCTTTTGAAACAGCTGCAGCCGCCAAAGCGGAAACAGTTCCGGTGGCCCTGCGGTATGAGGACGTGCTGCAACCGGGGCAACCTGATGGATTGTGTCCTTTTGTTGGGGACGACAGTTTGTTCGGACATCTCTGGCGGCTGGCCGCTGCCGCACCCTTAACCCTGCGGGTGGAATTTCTCCCTACCTTACCTTCTGAACTGGGACGTCGGCAGCTCGCCCGGCAAACCCGTATGGCAATCAGTGAGGCCTTGCAGCGCATGGAACAGGGGGCTTCGGTGACTTATTTGCAGCCGCGTCGTGGGCGTCATCCGCTGCGCGATGCCTGGGCAGCCTGGCGACGGAGCCACGGTGGCTGAGATTTAACGCTTTTCAACCTAAAAACTGCCGTTGCCGGGGGTGCTTTGCAGCGACTTTTGTTCTGAGCCTTAGAACAACAGGCGAGGAACAACGGAGCAAAAAGCACCCCCGGCAACGGCCGTTTTTAGGTTCAATCTTGAAGGGGCTGCTTTGCAGGGTTCCAGCTATGCACCGTATCCACGAGGGTGGCAACATTCTCTATGGGTGTTTGGGGCGTGATTCCATGTCCCAGATTGAAAATATGACCTGCACCAGCACCATGACTTTCCAGAACCCGTAGAGCTTCCTGCCGAACTCCTTCGGTGCTGCCATACAGAGCAATAGGGTCCATGTTTCCTTGCAGGGCAACCTGTTGACCCAGCCGCTGCCGGGCGACATGCAGTTCCGTACCCCAGTCGAGCCCAATGACATCTGCACCACTGTCGGCCATGGCTTCCAGCCAGTTGCCACCTCCTTTGGTGAATAAGATAACAGGAACCGCCCGGCCGTCTGCTTCGCGGCGCAGGCCGGCAATAATCCGGGTCATATAGGCCAGAGAAAACTCTGCATAGGCGGGAGTGCTGAGGCTGCCGCCCCAGGTATCAAAAAGCATGACAGCCTGGGCACCAGCAGCAATCTGGGCATTCAAATAGGCGGTCACTGAATCGGCAAGGTGCGCCAGCAATTGGTGCAAGGTGGCGGGATCGCTGTAAAGCAGGCTTTTGATATGCATGAAATCACGGCTGCCACGGCCTTCGATCATGTAGCAGGCGAGGGTCCAGGGGCTGCCGGCAAAACCGATGAGGGGTACGCGCCCATCCAGCTCGCGACGAATCAGGCGTACGGCATCCATGACAAAACGCAGTTCATTTTCAGGATCAGGTTGACTGAGACGGGCAATGTCTGCCGCAGAGCGCAAGGGCTTTTCGAAAACCGGGCCTTCTCCTTCCTGAAAACTTAATCCCAGACCCATCACGTAAGGGATGGTGAGAATGTCTGAAAAAAGAATGGCAGCGTCCAGGGGGAAGCGGTCGATGGGTTGTAGTGTGACTTCGCAAGCCAACTCCGGTGTCGTGCAGAGGGTCAGGAAGTCACCCGCCCGGGCGCGGGTGGCGCGGTATTCCGGGAGATAACGTCCCGCCTGTCGCATCAGCCAGACCGGGACCTGATCTACGTTCTGCTGCAGGCAGGCGCGCAGAAAGCGATCATTCTGCAAGGCATAGGCCATAATTCTTAAACTCCCAACTGATCGAGAATACCCTCGGCGGCTTTACGTCCTTCATCCACGGCAGTGACCACCAGATCTGAACCGCGCCGCATGTCGCCACCTGCAAAAATACGGGCATTACTGGTCTGAAATTGGGCATTGGTGCGAATCCGGCCGCGCTCGTCAATTTCAATGCGGTGTTCTCCAAACCAGGAGGCGGGGGAGGGGTCAAAACCAAAGGCAATGATGACCACATCCGCATCCAGAATTTGTTCGGAACCGGGGATGAGTTCGGGGTGACGGCGACCTTTGGCGTCGGGTTCGCCCAGTCGCGTTTCCACCATACGGACAGCCTTTGTACCTTCTTGTTCAGTGCCGATAATTTCGACGGGCTGGCGATTGAAGAGGAATTTCACGCCTTCTTCGCGGGCATTGGCGACTTCCCGTCGGGAGCCAGGCATGTTTTGTTCATCGCGACGATAAGCACAAATGACGCTGCTGGCGCCCTGGCGTATGGCAGTCCGCACACAGTCCATGGCCGTATCGCCACCCCCCAGTACAACGACTTTTTTGCCGGAAAGGTTGATGTAGGGCAAAGTCGGGTCCGGAAGCTGCATCAGATGACGGGTGTTGGCAATCAGATAAGACAATGCCTTGATGACGCCGGGGAGATGCTCACCGGGCAGATTGCCGGTCTTGGCGGTATAGGTGCCCATGCCAAGGAAGACGGCATCAAAGTCTTTCAGCAGTTGTGCCAGGGAAATGTCTTTACCCACTTCCGTACCCAGTTGAAACTTAATGCCCATTTCCTGCAGCAGATCAGCGCGGCGGGCAATGACTTCCTTTTCCAGCTTGAAGGGTGGAATACCAAAAGTCAGCAGCCCACCCACGGCCGGATAACGGTCAAAAACCGTGACCTGGGTGCCGGCACGATTAAGAACATCCGCACAACCCAGCCCTGCGGGTCCGGCGCCGACGACGGCCACCTTTTTACCATTGGGGCTGACGGTACCGGTGCTGGGACGCCAGCCGCGTGCCAGGGCTTCCTCGCTGATGAATCTTTCGAGATTGCCGATGGTGACGGCTCCGTAGCCGTCATTGAGGGTGCAGGCCCCTTCGCAAAGCCGGTCTTGCGGGCAAATGCGTCCGCAGATTTCCGGCAGGGTATTGGTCTGATGGGAAAGTTCTGCCGCTTCTTCAATGCGGTTTTCGACAATCAGCTGCAGCCAGTTGGGAATGTAATTGTGCACTGGGCACTTCCATTCACAATAGGGGTTACCGCAATGCAGGCAGCGATCGGCCTGGAGCTTGGCACTGTCGAGATCAAAACTGGTGTAGATTTCTTTGAACGCTTCGCGGCGTTCTTCTACGTCCAGTTTTTTCGGGTCCTGCCGTGGGTCTTCGATGAAGGCAAAATGGCTCATAATTTTTCCTCGGGATAGCGCTGATAATCAGCTGGCTTCTTCCAGCAGAACATCCAGCTTCGCTGCCTTGGGCACCACGAGCCAGACATCACGAATGAAATGGGACCAGTCTTTCAACAGGCTGGCGGCGTAGCTGCTGCCGGTTTGGGCAACGTGGGTTTCGACATGACGCCGGAGCAGGGCGGCATAGCCGCGCATGGATTCGGTTTCGATGCGGTGGCAGTTGACCAGTTCGCCATTGACCTGATCGGCGAACTGCCGGGCCTGATCGCGGACAAAAGCCAGACCACCCGTCATGCCCGCCCCAAAATTGACACCCACGGCGCCGAGAATGATGACCTGGCCCCCGGTCATGTATTCACAGGCATGATCTCCTGCGCCTTCAATAACGGCAACTGCACCGGAATTGCGCACCGCAAAGCGTTCTCCGGCGCGCCCTGCGGCAAACAGGCGCCCACCTGTGGCACCATACAGGCAGGTATTGCCGACAATGGCCGAGTCCTGGCTGGCATAACTGGTGCCTGTCGGGGGGGCGATGACAATGGTGCCACCGTTCATGGCCTTGCCCACATAATCATTGGCATCCCCATGCAGTTGCAGGGTTACACCCTGCACGCAGAATGCACCAAAAGACTGCCCCGCCGTGCCCGTCAGTTCCACATGAATGCTGTCATCAGGCAGGCCGCTATTACCGTAACGGCGGG
>NZ_JABELD010000199.1 GCF_018853445.1 Acidithiobacillus concretivorus | reverse complement strand
CAGGAAATGGGTCGTGAGCCAACTCCAGAAGAGTTGGCAGAGCGCATGGAAATGCCCGAAGACAAGATTCGCAAAGTGCTGAAAATTGCCAAGGAACCGATTTCCATGGAAACCCCCATTGGTGATGATGAAGACTCCCATCTGGGTGATTTTATTGAAGATCGTAATGTCACCGCGCCAGCCGAATCAGCAGTCAACGCGGCTATTCGCGAAGTGGTCGAAGAACTTCTGGACAATGGTCTGACAGCCCGAG
>NZ_JABELD010000198.1 GCF_018853445.1 Acidithiobacillus concretivorus | reverse complement strand
CGCTATATCGAGGGTTGAAGCAGTCATATCATCCTTCCTTGAGAGTCTAAGCCGTCAGTATGCGCCCAAGACACCAATTAGAACAAGTCCAAATTTTACCTCTTTAGAAGTGATCTGTAATTCCCACAAAAACGGCAGAGGGCGGGGAGGCTTTTTGCGCCAACGGCCCTTGCCTGTTGTTCTAAGGCTCATCCTGCTGTCAGGAGAGAACTCGCCCTTTGGGCTCAGACAGCTCTCCTGACGGGCGCAGGAT
>NZ_JABELD010000197.1 GCF_018853445.1 Acidithiobacillus concretivorus | reverse complement strand
GTTCCAGTTGATGCTGCAATAACATAACCCGCATCTGGGCGTTATCCATTTCCTGCTTCAGACCATTTACCCGTTGCAAATAACGGGCATAATTTCTTTCATTTCCGGTGCGAATAGCTTTACCCTATTGATAATTATGGGTTGCCTGCAGCAATTGCAGACGCGCCGCAGCCAATTCGGCTTCCAGACGTTTACGGGCAGGATTACTCGCATTCACTTCCGGCTTGTCTACTTTGGGCTGAATATTCGGCGC
>NZ_JABELD010000196.1 GCF_018853445.1 Acidithiobacillus concretivorus | reverse complement strand
GAGGGGACGATGATATACCACGTCCACGATGGTCTTGGGGTTATCGTAAATACCCCGCTCAGGGACCCCTTCAAAGGCTAGAAAAGCTTCCTGATGGGCGGCGAAGACCATCTCCTGGGTTTCTCTGGGATAGGCCCGGACAAAGGACATCCGGCTGTAAGTCAGGCGAAAGTGGGCGACCTTGATCGCCATGGCCACCCCATCCAGAATCACCGTCTCGCTGCTCCAGTCAAACTGATACGCTTCACCGGGACGGAAACTCAGGGGAATAAAGGCTTGGTGCAGACCAGGGCGAACGTTCGCTTTCCACGCCTTTACCCAGCGCTGAATGCTGTCATAGGCCCCCTGGTATCCGGCCTTCTGCAAGTCCTCGAACAGTCTGCGTGCGGTCCGCTTCTGCTTGCGCGGTAAGTGCGCATCCGTCTCCAGCCATTGCTGCAGGATCGCCTCAAAAGCTCCCAATTGCGGCCGTGGCCGGGATTTCCGCTGGGGGTACTTCGGTTCATCTCCGACATGATCCAGATACTTGCGCACCGTAGCACGCGATAAATTCATTTTTCGAGAAATATGGCTGACCGTCTCTTTGTCCAGATGATACAGACGGCGCACTTTGGCTATGGTTTCCATGCAAATCACTCCAGGTTCCTCCCGGCAAATCCGGCAGGTTATCAGGTGGTCAATTTAAACGCTGTTTTCCACCCAATTCTGGCAACTTTTGCACGCTGTTTAACACTGCAACAGTAGCAGAAGGATTGAAAACAATTTCCGCGCCATTCAAACCCAAAGCTCTGGCACCTTCCGGGAAATGTCTGTCGTAACAGATGTAGACACCAATTTTTCCATAGGCGGTTTGAAATACCGGGTAGCCAAGATTTCCCGGACGAAAGAAAAACTTTTCCCAAAAACCCTGCACCTGAGGAATGTGGGTTTTCCGATATTTGCCAAGATAACGACCATCAGCGTCAATCACTGCTGCCGTATTATAATAAACACCCGTCATTTCCCGCTCATACACCGGAACGACCAACACCATCTGGTATTTTTTGGCATATTCCTGCATCAAATGAATGGTTGGCCCATCCGGCACTGCTTCAGTGAGGGCATACCAGCGAATATCCTGGCTTGGACAAAAATAGGGTCCATAGAACAATTCCTGCATACATAACACCTGTGTGCCTTGGGCCGCAGCAGCTTCAATATGCTGCAGATGGCGCGTAATCATTTCCTCCTTGATAGACTCAGGGGAAAGCTTTTCCGCCTCAGCGGTTTGGGCGGTTTGAATGAGGGCACAGCGAACGATTTGGCTCATACATATCCTTGTGCGTCGGGCAAATATAGATTATAAAAATTAACAAGCAAGGCGCGTGCCAGATTATGCAAATCCTCATTAATTTTTTGGTAAAATGTTTTTATATTATTGTTTTATAATTAAATATAATTACATAGCTTAGGCTGCACACTATTAAACTCCGTTTGGCGTATCACTATGGTGAATATTTTAATAGTCATCCGAGAGGCTCTGCGCACCGATACCGTGCACCAGATCGCTCACGCTCCTCATTTCAGTGCGTACAGCACCATCAAACGGCTTTTTTTGCACACAGATTGATTTACTGCACCTGGATATTATGAGGATATTTCATAGCGGCACGCCTTTTGCTTGTAATTCTAAACATTGCTCTGGATTGTTATACGAAGGAAAAGGCATCATGACTCACCGCGCCGCGCCCAGTACAGACCCTTCTTGTTGGTTACCCTTTACTGCGAATCGTGACTTTCTCAGCAAACCGCGTCTTTTGAGTCACGCCAAAGGCATGTACTACCAAACACCCGATGGCCGTCCCATCCTGGATGCGACGGCGGGCTTATGGTGTGTAAATGCTGGGCATTGCCGCACGGAAATCGTAGAAGCCATTAGTAGACAGGCCGGCGAAATGGATTTCGCCCCCACCTTTCAAATGGGGCACCCCTTGGTCTTTCAACTAGCACAACGATTGATTCAAAAAATGCCCGCCTCATTGAACCATGTTTTTTTTACCAACTCCGGATCTGAGTCCGCAGATACGGCCCTGAAAATTGCCCGAGCCTATCATTATGGTCGGGGAGAACCACAACGCAGCTTATTCGTCGGACGCGAAAAGGCCTATCATGGTGTGGGTTTTGGTGGCCTGAGTGTAGGTGGGCTCCCACGTAATAAGGCTGCTTTTGGGCCATTACTGCAAAATGAACTGCTTCCGCACACTCTGGATCAAGAACACCATCGCTTCACCCGGGGGATGCCCGCATGGGGAGAGGATCCCGCCGAGGCACTGAATCAAATTGTCCAGAAGCATGGCGCAGAGCGCATTGCCGCAGTCATCGTGGAACCAGTCGCCGGGTCTGCAGGCGTCATTGTCCCTCCTAAAAATTATCTTCAGCAACTCCGTAAAGCCTGCGACCAGAATGGTCTATTATTGATATTTGATGAGGTTATCACTGGATTTGGGCGCCTGGGCACCCCCTTTGCAGCCAACTTTTTTGACGTGACTCCCGACATTTTGACCACCGCCAAAGGGTTGACCAATGCTGCCGTGCCCATGGGGGCCGTATTTGTCAGTGACTCCATTTATCAGAGCTTCATGAATAATACCGAAGAAGGGATAGAATTTTTCCATGGTTACACCTACTCAGGACACCCACTAGCCTGTGCAGCGGCTTTGGCTACACTGGAACTTCATGAAAAAGAAGGCCTTCTCACTCGCGGGAGTGAACTGGCACCGTATTTTGAAGACGCATTACACAGCTTGAAAGAGCTACCACTCGTCACGGATATTCGCAATGTTGGAATGATGGGCGCTATAGAATTGCAAAGCCAGCCTGAACACATCGGGGCACGCGGAATGGCGGCACTACAAAAGGCGTTTGACTTAGGTCTGCTCATTCGCACTACCGGGGATACCATCGCACTATCTCCACCATTGATCATCAGTAAGGAAGAAATAAACATGACTGTAAAAATTATCCGGGAAACTATACTTAGCCTCTGATAAACATTTTGCATCGACAAAAAATTTGATTTTTTGCTCTTGTTTCTCGACTTCTCTATAATTTTTAAATTAATTTTGAGGATTACGTTCATGAGCAGTCATGATGATGTCGGGCAGCGACTGCTGCTAGTCAGAAAGATTTATGGTCTCACCCAACGTGAGCTTGCCCGCAGGGCCGGGGTAACCAACGGCGCCATTTCCTTGATCGAACAAAATCGAGTCAGCCCATCCATCAGTTCAATCAAAAAGATTCTCGACGGCATCCCCATGTCGATTGCAGAGTTTTTTACCCTGGATTTGGTCACTTCTGACGAAGTGTTTTTCCGCGATGATGAGCTTCCGGATATCGCCATGGATCCGAAAATTAGCATGAAACTTCTAGGCCGCAGCTCCAAGGGTCGTGTTATTCAGATGCTACATGAATATTACGAGCCTGGCGCCGACACCGGAGAAGCCATGCTCCGACACAGTGGAGAAGAAGGCGGGATCGTAGTGCGTGGCACCATCCAACTGACCATAGGAGACAAAATCCAAAATCTTTCAGCCGGCGATGGGTACTATTTTAATAGCCAACTGCCGCATCGTTTCGTCAATAACGGGACTGAGACCTGTGAGATTGTCAGTGCCAACTCTCCACCCAGTTTTTGAAAATATTTTGGGGAAGGACATCTTTGACCTTCCCCCAGATTCCCTACTAGAACACCATTTTCACAGTCCCGAAAAATGATCGTGGCATCATCGGCTCAGCTTCCAGATAGTTTCCCGAAACTCCATTGGTATAGGGAAACTGTTTTTCCAGCACCGAAGCCTCCGAATTCAGGAGATTTACTCCGCTTAAACTCAAGGTCACATTTTTAATGCCATATTGATGAATCATAAACGTATGGGCGATATTAAAATTCATCGTAGCATAAGCGGGCATACTTAAATGTGTAGGAGCCCCCGTACTTGCTTCAATATACTGTGGCCCCACCAAATTACCATAGAGTCTTGCCCTCGTACCCATGTAGTGTCCTAGTATTCCCAAACCGGCAAGGTAAGTTGGGGTATTGGGGCGAGCTTCCCCGATACTGGTTGACACGCCATACGCACTGGAGGAGTTGGAGGTATATTCAGCCTCCTGAATTGAATAGTTGCCATACAGAGAAAGATTTGCATCCAGTGCGTAAGCAGTAGCAATGTTTATACCCTGATACTGTGAAGACCCAATATTGTATTCATAAGTCAAACCATTAGTCGTATCATAGTACGAACTGAAGGTGTGATTGAAATCAGAACGATAGAAAGAAATACTGGCGTCCACGGGACCCTTGTTATAGGCTGCACCAAATTGGTAGGTATTCACACCCTCTGGCTTGATGGTTACCGGGGTCGCGGGTGATGTCGTGGTAGCATTACTATCCGCCGCATAAAAAGCAGTAATATTGGGGTATTTATATCCCTTGGCATAGTTGGCATACAGCGTAACCGCTTTTGTTGGCTTATATTGAATTCCAACATAAGGACTTACCGCGCTGTAAGTTCTTCCACTGGTAGCACCTACTGAGTAATAATACCCCGGTACGTCATTAATACGGGTAGAAATGGTTTCATATTTTACACCAGGCGTTATAGCAATATTACTGGTTGGCTTTATTTTTGCCTGAGCGTAAACTTTTCCGTAAATTCTCCAGCCATGCTCATCCCAAAGGTTATTGTAGCCTGGCACTTCGGGAACATTCGGCGTCCCATATACATAGTCACGAGAATCATATGTAGAAACAACGGCCAACCCACCAGCTTTCAGATTTACATAATGATTCAACCATTCTACGGAAGGATTCATGCCAAAGGTGTTAGTCGTATAAGTATAACTATGATAGTTATCACCATTAATAGTTTGCGCCTGACAAGCCGCAGAGTCATTTCCCATAAAATCATTGCCTGAATACTGGCAAACTGTTTGTGCGGGATTTAAATAAAATGTGACAAAACTATTATACTGAGAATTAGCGTCAGGATTCACATATTCCAAGCGGTGGGAATTAGTATATGCATAAAAACCCTTAAAACCAAAAACGGCATGAGAAGAGATAAGCGTTTTGTTCTGAAGGATGGCCATCATATGTTCGGCTTTGCTATTTGCATAAGTAAACGATGTTGGCCATTGATAATAAGGACCATACTGATCCAGCAGAGCCTTAGGCATACGCGCAGCTGTAGCCCCCTGATTTTTGTTCAGGAGAAACACCAGTGACCATTTGGAAGTAGGAGATATTTGCGGTAAATCATACGCGGCATAATATGAATACTCACGATCCGGACTATGTTCCAGATAACCGGCCGTCTGACGCGATGAAAAACGCAACAGAAGATTGCCATATCCAGCTGCGGCTCCCGTATTGATTTCTGCACCATAGCTGCGGGTATTGAATGATCCATAGCCGGCAAAAACCGATTCGTATTGCTTCGATGAAGGCACCTTAGGCAGATAATTGATATTACCACCTATAGCACCAACAGCATTCACATCAGGAGGCGGTGTACCATAGGTTACCTGAATACCTGAAGTTTCTCCTAAGGTTACGGGGATCAGGTTAGTCAAATCTGCATAATTATTATTGCCACCGGATAACCCACCATTGAATAAATCGGCAATGGGTAAATTATCAAAAGTATACCCCACTTGTGTCTGCGAGAAACCCCGTACTGAAATATGGGTTTTGACTCCAATTGGGTTCGTACTGGTAGCATTGATGCCAGGTACAAAGCTCAGGATGGTTGAGGCATTTTGGGTAGACTCCTGACCATGAAGAAACTTCTTGGGTATTAACGCCGTTTCCGCACCGTAGACTGGCTTGACTTTGGTCAGTGCCGCCTTATCTACCATGCGTAGCAAATCTTTTGATACCTGTTTTATTTTATAGACTTTTTTTGTCGGGGCAGCACTGGTGGCAGCATGGACGGGTAATAAACTGCTTCCAACCAAGCCTACGGCTACCAGAATACTCTGCCGAAGCAGTTGTTTTTTGGCTTTAGACATTTTTGTACTCCTGTTGTTTATATGACAATTTCATAAAGCAGCTTATATGCCACAACCAATGAAGCTGAATATCGCTGAATGTTCCCTGTTTAAGAAAATCCATATGCTCCATATCAGTGCAAACCATCTTTAACTGCACCGAAATGAGGCACCTTATTCATGCCTGCACATCCCTAATTCATTTCCACTTGATTGTGATGAAATAGTGTGTCCATATATAGTGTTATTTTTTTGTTTCTTTGTGCAGAAAAACTCAACACGAGGCCCAACATGAAGCATCTAAGACTATTTAAATATGTGGACGCCATTGTCCGCGAAGGTTCAGTCAGACGTGCAGCGGATAAATTGCATATCACTGCGTCAGCTCTGGATCGTCGGGTTCAAGATCTGGAAGACGAATTGGGCTCCAGCATCTTCGAACGTCACCCGCGAGGAATGCGTCTTACTGCTGCGGGCGAGGTATTCCTGGTCTACGTGCGCAGACACTTGTCAGACATGCAACGCCTCCGCTCCGAAATTGATAGTTTGAACGGATTACGCCGTGGACAAGTCTCATTGGCCGTTAGCCCGGCCCTGGCCAGCGATTTTATTCCCCGAATCATCAATACCTTTCGAGCGCAATATCCAGGCGTCTCTTTCGCGGTGAATGTCGCCAAGCATGCTGATGCCATTCGCGCCTTACTGGCCTTTGAGGTGGACCTCGCAATCATCGTGGCTCCACCGCGCCATCCCGATGTCATTGATCTTGCCATTTCTGAACAACCTTTGGTCGCTGCTATGCATAATCGTCACCCACTAGCGCAAAAAACCACCTTACGATTTAGCGATTGCGTGCAATATCCTTTGGTGATTCCAGCTCCAGGGCTTACGTCTCGGGAAATGCTTGAACCGGCTTTACACAATGCCGCGTCAGAAATCCAGATTGCCGCAGAAACCAATTCTTACGAAATTATGCGAGGAATGCTCCATCATTCGGAGAATATCGGCTTCGTTATTTCCACCGGCATGCCCAAGGAAAGCATTCATGAACATATTGTTTATAAAACCATTTCAGCACTGGATATTCGACCCGTGCCTCTGGTTTGCGCACAATTAAAAAGTCGAGGTATTTCTGTTGCTGCGGCGCGCTTTTCGAATTGTATTGCCGAAGAACTAAATGAGATGACTCATGAAACTTGAGGATTTAGTGGATTCACTCTTGATTTGCTATGTGGCATCAACGCCCATCACACCTCCATCACTACGCGGATCCGCTGCCGCAGCAAAAGTGGATTCTGATCCAGTGCTGGTTTTAACGATCCCGGCGTGGCCCATGACATCGCAATAATCTGGCACCCAGGACAGCGAATGCCCCCAACGCTGTAAATCGTCATATACCTGCTTGGGGTATCGATGTTCCAGCCGTACCCCCGCGCTGCGCTCACCCCAAGTTCGGCCGTAAAGCCAACGCGGGCTGGCAACCGCCTTTTCCAGCGATAAGCCAAAGTGTTTGGCACGCATGAGAATGGCGGCTTGAGTCTGGGGCTGCCCATCCCCCCCCATACTGCCATAGGCCATTTGCACCCGCCCATTTTCTGCATACATGGCTGGGTTCAGGGTATGAAAAGGACGCTTACCGGGTTCAAGGCAATTTATTTGTCCCTTTTTTAATGAAAAAGCGCAGCCCCGGTTATTCCAAATCACACCGGTGTCGCCCGCCATAACACCACAACCAAATTCGTGATAAAGACTTTGGATCACACTGACCGTACGACCTGCAGCATCGGCAACCCCAAACCATACCGTATCCCCATCGCCAATGCCGATGTCCGGTGTTGGCAGGACCCGACCAGGCTGAATAAGAGCAGCAATATCCGTCAGAAAGTCTTCCTGCAATAACTGCTGCAAATCAAAATCATGGAAATAGGGATCAGCAACCACTTGATCTCGCCACCGAAATACTTGCTTGGTGATTTCCACGTTATAATGAATAAAATCTGCAGACAGATGATCTCCCAGGTTCGCTTTTAAACGATCAAGAACTGACAAAATCATTAATGACGCCACACCTTGAGTGGGAGCAGGGAAGTTAATGGCTTCACCCTGTCCAATAGCAACACGTAATGGTTCCACCCAATCTGTCTTGAAGGCAGACATATCTGCTTCGGTCAAAAGACTTCCAGCGGCGCGCAACCCCTTGATCATTGTTTCTGCCAAACCGCCCTGATAAAAACTGTCAGCCCCTTCTTTCGCGAGGGTCTTCAAAGTTTCACTCAATGCATGTTGCGTCCACAGGGTGCCGGCTGTGGGGACCTCCCCATTAGGCAAATATTGCTGTACAAAGCCTGGTTGCTCTCGTAAATCCGCTGCAAAACGCGCCAAAGTTGCACTTTGATTCGGACTGATCGGAAAACCGCGTGCTGCATGCAGGTAAGCAGCTTCCAGCAAATCCCCCCAGGGCAAGGCTCCATGCCAGGTATTTCGTGAAAATTCATAGGCAGCACCCCATCCGGCTACGGCACCAGGAACCGTCAGTGCAGACCGGCCACCCCGGAATGGGATTTCGTGCAGATGCGTATCCAGAAAAGTCGCTGTTGAATAATGCTGGCCAGCCGGACCGGCCGCAGCCAGCCCCCTCACCGTTTCTGCATTGCCGTCAGAAATCAACCAGAATGCATCCCCACCTAAACCGTTCATATGAGGATAGACCACAGCCAGCGTGGAGCCCACGGCTATGGCTGCTTCGATGGCGTTACCGCCGCAGCACAGGATATTGGCCCCCGCTTCGGCGGCGAGGAAATGAGGGGCACTGACTATACCGGCAGATGCCTGCGCAAAAAGCGGGGGTACAGTGCGGGTCATGGTAAGCTCCTCGCCCGGATGTGGGCAGAGTGCCATTCCCTTTGCGTATTCAGATCAGAAAATAAATGATGCCTGCGTCCTTTCAGGCGGATATAGCGACCTGAAGGCAGGAGCCTGAGCTGCTCATCCAAACGTGCGTCCGTACCCCGCCAGAACAAACCTGAAAGCTGCCGGGCCCAACTTGCAGACAGTATCAAAGGATGTCCCCCTCGCCCGTGAATATTCACCAAACTGGCCGCAGCAACCAGCTTATTCTGCATAACACGCCGTAAACGGCGCAAATCAAACAGCGAAGGCAGAACCGTATCGGTTTGCACCAACAAAAGAGGTCCACGCAAACCCTGCAAAGCCCGTTGCAATGTACTGAAGGGTCCGCAATTAGCCTTGAAATGGTGACGATAGCTTACACGACGATGGAGACAATGATGAATGCGTCGCGGGCGATAGCCGGTAACCACCATAATCGGCGCAAAACCTGCGTCTCTAAGCCGATCTACCTGGCGGTCCACCCAGCTACGGGTATCACCCGGAATTTTCCGGCAAGCCTTGTGTAAAGGACCTGAGCGCCGGGAACGCCCACCGGCCAAAATGACTGCCGCTGCCAAATGTTTCTATCCTTTTTTAGGCATCAGACTGACGTGGGCAGCCACCACCCGCCATCCTTCCGGGGTCCGCAACCAGGTCTGACTTTGCCGGCCATGTACCTGATCACGACGAAATTCGGTATTTGCGGTAGCAAAATCTTTTCCGTAAGTGGTTATGGTGGTATTCACCAATTCACGATTCAACGCCAGTGTCGGACGAGAGGCCCGAAAATCAGCAATGGCTGCGTAGCCATATAAATTTTCCGCCACACCATAACGCAGGGTATGTTCACTGTTCCAAAACAACTCATCCAATACAGCCACGTCGTTCTCCACCAAAGCTTTTTCATAGCGGAGAAATACTTCCTGCACTTCTTCAAATACTCCCGGCGCATTGATCTCGGCATAACTCATGGGAATTTCCTTTTAGTTTTGTGGAAGAGGACTGGTGAAACCGGACAACTCAAGATATCTGGCCACTCTCAAGGCTTTCGCTTCTTGCCAGGGTGCAGCAATAATCTGAACACCAATAGGCATGGTGCCGACCGAGGAAACCGGCACAACCACCACCGGCAGACCAATGAATGAAAAGGGCTGGGTATACAAACCCAAATGGGGACGCACAAGCATGGTTTCGCCACCCAGTTCCATGCTTCTCTGCCCAATTTGTGGCGCTGTCATTGGCGTCGCAGGCGCAATCAGCAAATCATGTTTTGCAAAAATCTTTTGCAGCTCTGCACGGTAGTAACTACGAAAACGCTGTGCCTGAATTACCCAGGAAGCGGGCAGCAAGGTGCCTGCGAGCATGCGATCACGGACGTCTGGATCATAATCGCCCGCATAACGACGCAAGCGTTCCAGATGTAAATTACTGCTCTCGGCATTGGTGATCAGGTAAGCTGCTGCACGTGCCTGAGCTACCCCGGCAATGTCCACCTCTTCATTCACACCCAGACAATCTGCCACCTTCTGGATGGCCCGCTCCGCCTCTGTGCTGGCTTGTTTTCGGAAATATCCTCCCGCAATGGCGATTTTTAGTTGGGCAACATCTTCGTCCAATCCGCTTATCACCGGCTCCCGATCTCTTTGCACAGATGCGGGATCTTTATGATCATAGCCCTGCAACACCTCATAAACCTTGGCCAGGTCGGTCACGCTACGTGCCATAGGGCCCACATGATCCAAACTGGGGCAGAATGGAAAAGTCCCCGCACGAGACAGGCGGCCATAAGTGGGTTTGAGACCGAAAATTCCGCACAATGACGAAGGTACACGGATTGAACCATTGGTGTCCGAACCCAGAGCGATAGGGACCATTCCTCCGGCTACGGCTGCACCACTTCCGCCACTGGAGCCACCGGTCATCCGGGAACCATCATGGGGATTCCTCGATGGCCCATAATGGATATTTTCACCCGTAAAATCATAGGCATACTCACCCATGTTGAGTGCCCCAAGCAGCACCGCACCCGCACTATTCATACGTTGAACCAGGGTGGCATCCATACTTGCCGGATCATCCTGACGGTTGATTTTGGAACCCGCCAAGGTGACTTCCCCTTCCACATCAAACAGATTTTTAACCGCAAAAGGGACACCAGCCAAAGCACCAGGGTCTTCACCTCGAGCAATCTTCCGGTCTATTTGTTCAGCCTCATGACGTGCCCTTGCTTCTGTAATCTGGGTAAAGGCGTTAAGTTGCGTGTTTTGGGCATGAATATGCCGCAAGGATTCATCAACAACGTCAACAGCTCGCCATTCACCAAGGCGGACTTTACGGGCAATTTCCCCAGCTTCCGTAAACACCTGAAATGAACTGCTCATGGCCGGAACACCGGCGCCAAATCCTCAGTCATAGCGAGCGGATAAGTCTCCAGAATACCCGCCAGTCGCGCACTGATCATGAAATAGTTGCGAATCTCCGGGAGCCACGCTGCATCAACGGTCAGATCCATGGTTTCAAAAACAATCTGCATATACTGCTCGGCCATGGCATCGCTCATGGGCTTTATAACTGGCATGAAATGGCTCCTTTTTGGCGTAGCTGTAATAATTCCGCCAGAATGCTGACGGCAATTTCCGAAGGTTTTTTACCCATACCCGGCAGGCCCATGGGCATGCGCAGGCAATCCGGAATCTGATATCCCGAACGAATGAGTTGGTGCTGAAACCGGGCGCACTTGGACTGACTGGCTATGACACCCAGATAGGTCAGTGGTTGATTCAGAAAATGTTCAAGCAAAGCATAATCCTGGGCATGACTATAAGTCATGATCAAAACAATATCTGAACGTGGCTGTTCCCGAAAACTCTCTGGTGTGCAGTTTTTTTTCAGCGTTATTTCTTCCGGGAAAGCTTCAGGAACCGCCCAATCCGGCCGATCATCAAAAACAGTAAGTTGGAAATCCAGTCCAACAGCAAGTTTGGCGAAAGCCCGTCCCACATGTCCGGCGCCAAAAACCCATACGGACTGTTGCTGAACAGAAGGAAGGAAAAAATAAGCGCCATCATCCGAGAAACCCGGGTGGTAAATATTCTCCAGCAAATTCCAGGCACCGGAATCACCCAGGCGCTGCCCATGCTGGGTTATCCCGGCTATCAAATGCAAAAAACCCCGTTCATCCACCTGATAAACGCGAGCTGCCCCAGCATCATAGAGTTTTGAAAAAAAAGGCGGAACATCAATCAAAGCAATGGCAACCCGCCCCCCACAACATTGATCATCTTTGGTACCCAGAATAAATTCCAGACGTGCGGGCCAGTTGTGGTTACTACGAAGGTGATTCAAAACAGTGTATTCCATCTGCCCACCACCCACTGTACCCAACAAAACATCATCGCCGCGCAAAGCGAGACTTCCGCCTATTGCCGTAGGTGCCGAGCCCTTCACGTCAACAACCAAGGCTTCGCAAGTAACCCGCGACGGTTTTTGGGCGAGGCCAGACAGGGCGCTCATGGGGCTACCCCAATGATGGCAAGCGGGCCACCACCTTGGGGTCCCTGATGCTCAGCACGCGTGGAAACGTACACCCCGGTGTCTCCCAAAACACCTGCCAACTGGGCGGCAACGACACAGCGGGAATAACGCATATCCGAAATATCGGCATCAGTCCACATGGTATGACGACGTTGCCGAATTTGATTGCCGGGGTGCGCGTCTGATTTGGCAAAGACGCCTAGAATTTTCTCGGAATCATGGGCAGTAAGCTGACCATATTGAGGTTTTAAATCCAACTGTTCCAGCACTGAATATATTCCCGGAACATCAATAATATCTTGCATCACCCCATGGGCGATAAGCAGTTCCCCTTCCCAATAATCCGAGTTTGCAAAAAGCACAATTTCGGAGCGGGACAGTAACGGTTTCGCAGAAACACTGGCACGCGTGGAAAACAGAGACCAATCACTATTGATCACTGCATCGCTTAATTGCGATTCACTGACTTCTCCGAGCGCCAGAGCGACGCCCAGAGCGGAAGCGCCCCGTGACCAGGCCATATCACAGCGCAGATTCGGGTGCGGCAAGGAAACCGGAGGAATCGCTCCCTTGATCTGAACCAGATGTACGTCTTCTGCGGCAACCTGCAGCTTCTGCATAAGGTTCTTCACGGTCCGGGCAGTTTCCATAATCATGGGCATGCGTCCCACTTCATCTGCCATAAAAGGCCTGGTAAATCCCGTTGCCAAGGCCAGCCGCTTGGAGGGATTCTTCTGGGTCGAAACAGTGCCTGATATCGTAAACACCAGGAGATGGGGGGCAGTTACCCCTTCACTACCGCCTGAAAAAGAGAGCACAATTCTTTCTTCGACGGCCTCTGGAGAACACTCCAGAAATGGCGCCAAAAAATGACTCAGCGCCATAATTGCCAGGTTACGGGTAAAATCATTTATCCCGCCATTTCCCTCAGTTTTACCAATGATGGCAACAATATCCGTGGGGATTATTTCCCCACGGGCTATAGCCTCCGCCAACCCGGATACATCTGCCGGTCCACTGGTGAAAAATCGAGACAAGTCAGTGCGCATTCCATCTTACCTCAACTTAAAATGGCACTTTCAAAATCCGCCCAGTACGACGGCGGATATCAATTTTATAAACATCCCCCGCATCCATTTCATCCGCACTTTTGGCATGAGCGAGGGCGTGAACCACTTCATCTGAATTCATGGTCAGCACGGTTACTGGATCCACAATAGCCATGGGGAAATCGTGCCAAGTACCGGCATGAATCATGACACCTTGACCTGCTGGCACTTTAAAGGCACAAACATCTTCAAGCCGAGGGACGTTTTGTCCGGAATTCTGATTGGGCTTACCCAGTACCATGGCAAAGGGTGCAGTACCCAATCCAACAAAAATCTGTGTCATATTCAGATGACGCTCCAACCAGGTAATTTCCGGGCTACGATGTGAAATTCGTGCGGTACGGATCACCGCTTTCCCAGTATATTCAAAGTCCAGATTCTGACCTTCCTCGACACTCCCCTTATAAAAGGGAATACTCAGCCCTGGACGATGCACGGTTTCTGTAATCATCACGCCATAATCTTCAAGATTTTGTGGAGTAGCATCCACAAACGGGACTTCCATAACTACACCTTCATCAATCTGAACACTCATAATTATTTCCTCGCTATCAATTAATGTGCATCATGAATAGCTTCCCATACCAGGCGGGAAGTCACTTCCAGGCGATATTCGGCAGTTGAACGAATATCATCGACAGGCTTGATATCGCTGGATACTTTTTCACGTATCGTGGATTCACGGACATCCTTTAGATGATTACCTTCCAAATAATGACTTACCCTTGGAAGTAAGCATGGGGTTGCCGCCACACTGGCCAGACCGAAGCGCGCAGCAATAATTCCCTGTCCCGCGTCAAAATGAATCCATGCTGCAATACCCACTTTCGCAATTGCCTGGGCAGCGCGTGTCCCAACTTTGCGATAGTATGCCCGTGAACCATCTGGTAGATATGGGACATGAATGGCCTGAAGTAATTCATGGGCAGCCAGGGCGGTTTGTCGATAACCCAGATGAAATTGTTCATAAGCCAAAAACCGTACGCCATTTGGCCCGGCAATTTCAAGACGGGCACCATAAGCCAGCAACACGGGAGCATTATCGGCTGCAGGTGAGGCATTACATAAATTTCCGCCCAGAGTCGCACGATTCTGAATGGGTGCGGCACCAGTAACTGCTGCTGATGCGGCTAACATAGGCCAGTGTTTTTGTACTTCCGGGTGCCGTCGCAACATACTCAGCGTCACTCCCGCGCCAATACGAATACCATCTGCCGTCACTTCTACCGTTTTCAGTTCCGGGATGGCACTCAAATCCAGCCAAAAAGCAATATCACGTGGAGCACTCAACTGCTGCGCCACCATGACATCAGTACCTCCAGAGATAATTTGATACTGTTCCGCTGGCAGTTCTGCAAGCAGCCGCAATACCTCATTCATGTGCCGGGGACGCAGCCATTCAGCCATGCGCGTCTCCCGTTGACGCTTGAGCAACCGCCTCATAAATACGCCCATAACCTGTACAACGACATAAATTGCCGCTCAGCCCCCAGCGTATTTCGTCCATTGTCGGCTGAGGATGTTCGGCCAATAAGGCTGTAGCGGCCAGGATCATGCCTGGGGTACAGATTCCGCACTGGGCGGCGGCACAGTCATGAAAAGCCTGGATCAACGCGCTGTCAACTGGCACTCCCTCAATAGTAACAATCTCTGCGCCCTCCATTTGTCCCAGAGGAATCAGGCAACTATTGACCACCTGGCCATTAACCAATACTGCACAGGCCCCGCACTCCCCTTCTCCACAGCCTTCCTTGGCCCCTTTCAGGCCCAATTCACCGCGTAACACATCCAGAAGTCGACTTGCTGGCGGTGCCTGCACCTGAACCTCATGACCATTAATCTGAATTTTTACTGGCATTGGGAACCTCTTTGCGCACGACTCAAGTCCAACAGAAGCTCAGGCATGGCCGGGATCTGAGCAACATCGATTTTCAACGCCTGTTGAATGGCATTCACGATAGCCGGTGCAGGACCATCCATAGGCAGTTCTCCGACACCCTTGGCTCCCTTAGGACCGGCACCCAAGCCCTTCTCCATCAAGACAATCTGTAATGGTCCGATATCTGCAGTGGTTGGTATGATGTAATTGGTTAAGCGGTCATTGGCCATCACGCCGAATTGATTCCAGAGCACATTTTCATAAAGCGCATAACCAATGCCTTGTACAACTCCCCCTTCAATCTGCCCCTGCACAATTTGGGGGTGTACGGCATGTCCAATTTCCTGTGCGGCTGTAAAATTCAGCACGCGGGTTTCCAAAGTCAATTTGTCCACCTCTACCTCGGCAATATATGCTGCCCAGGCATAGCTGGAGTAAGCCCTTCCTGTGAAAGACTTTTCATCCCAAAGCATATCCACAGGCGGTTGATAACTGGCAGTAACCAACAAATCTTTTCCAGACTCCTGCATGCGCAAACAGACCGCATTAAATTCCAACGGCGTAAAGGTCTGAGTAAGACCGCCCTCATCCCTTAACTTTTGTAATAAACGCTGCGCTGCTTTTTCAATCAAGTCACCGACAACCATACAGGTCCGCGAGGCGACTGTAGGGCCAGAATTTGGCACCCTGGCCGTATCTGTTTGCGCGAGGTGCACCTGCTCCAGGGGTAGCTGCAGCGCATCAGCCGCAATTTGTACCAGAGTGGTCGCTGCACCCTGCCCCATTTCGGTGTTTGAACAAAGAATTTCTACCTGACCATCAGCATGTGCCTGGAGAAACACGCGGGAGGCCAGGTACAATTCTCCGTTACCTGTAAAGCCCGCGCCATGGGCGAAAGTCGCCAAGCCAATGCCACGAAGCGTATTGTGCTGAGCGGCGTTCCAATCTCGAAAGGCATTCTGTCTCTCTTCATAATGGCTTGTATTAAGCGCTGCTTCGAGAATTTCTTGCGCAAAACAGTCTTCTCCCACCAGGTCGCCGGTCGGACTGACATCGCCACGGTGCAGCAAATTTTTCCGCCGTAACTCAGCCGGATCCATGTTGAGCTTGGCAGCCAGGCGATCCATTGCCACTTCCAGTGCAAAAATACTTTGTGGTGCACCAAAACCCCGAAATGCCCCAAAGGGTGGGTGATTCGTCGCCACTGCACGGCCTCTAACGCGGATATTGGCGCAGCGATACGGCCCCGGAGCATGAATAACCCCCCGTGACAGAACGACTGGGCTCAGTGTACGGTAGGCACCGCCATCAATGGCCAAATCCATATCAATAAACTGGAGCTCACCCTCCCTATTCGCACCGAGTCGGACCAGACTGCGAGACGGATGGCGTTTGGGGGTTACGCGCAGATCCTCACCGCGTTCGTAAATCAGCTTAACCGGTAGACCTCCAGCCTTGAGCGCCAGCAGAGCGGCGTGGCAAGCAATCATGGAGGGATAATCTTCTTTACCGCCAAAAGCGCCACCAGTCGTGCTTTGTACGACTCGTAAAGTGTCCTTGTCTAAACCCGTACATTGCTCCAAGGCATCCAGCACATAATACGGACACTGCATGGAACCCTCTATTCTGAGCACGCCATCTTCCTGAAGAACAGCAATCATTCCTTGTGGCTCAATGTAGAGTTGTTCTTGGGATGGCGTCAGCAAACGCTCTTCAATAAAACACTCTGCATTTTTTTGTGCCTGTTCAACATCGCCTTTATTCAGAAGATAGTCCGAATAAACATTGTCTGGAATAATAGTGCTTTCTGCACCCAATGCTTCGTCAATATCAAAAACAGGATGTGCCAACGGGGTCTCGCGGACATAAACGTGGCGTAAAGCCGTTTCAAGCATACCCGGATCAGCGTGGGCCAACAAAGCCAATGGCTCTCCGGCGTGACGAAATGCCCGATCTACCAGCACAGGCTGATCGTTTTCCAGCATTTTAATGGCATTAAGACCAGGTATATCCTGTGCTGTTACCACGACAAAAGGTGTCCAATCAAAGGTCGGATCAAAAGTCAGCTCTTCAACAACGCCACCAGCACATGAACTGCGTACTGTCGAGGCATGAAGAACCCCGTTTAAAGGAATATCATCCACATAAAGAGCCTTACCGCAAATTTTGGACAAGCCATCCACGCGTTTTGGAGAGTTTCTCTTAGCCATAATATAACTCCTGCACCGATAAACAGCATGTATTCATCCTATTCACTATATTTACCCTATTTATAATTTTCATGAAGCAAATGGTCAATTACAGCCTTGGTTACCCGTACCGCATTTTCTTCAGCCAAATTACTGGCATAAAGGTCCCCAGTTTTCCATATTTGCTCCTCTGTTTTACCCGGCGGTGGAACATCAATATCCGAGATACCACGAATAGAAAGATAGTGATCGGCCAGACCGAATCGCGACAGTGCCGCAATATCGCCCAGATCTTCCATGGCCGTGTTGGCATACTCAGCCTGACCATGGGTATAAAGATGAACAATTTGCTCTGCAATTTTCTGATTTTCTTTTCCAATCCAGAAATCATCTCCGGTAATCGTCGCACCAGTCATGATTTTCGGACGAGAAGACACTTTAAAAGTCTTATCGAGCTGTTGAGCCTCGCTGGTATTGGCCAACTCAACATTGGCTGAAGCTTTGACTGCCATATTCAACAGCGCGGGGTTCACCTTGTAAGCCAGATTTTCCAGCGTATTCTGGGTATAATCCGAACATTTACCGGGCATTGAATAATCATCGCATCCAGGTGCTGCCCATGCCAGCGTTTTCTGATCGCTGAGATAATGGTGTCCAAATGCCCAGGAAATGATCCAGTTATTAATATAAACACTGCCCAGGGCAGATTCTTTCTTGTCCACGCCCCCAGCAATTCCACTACGAATGAAAATAGTTTTTTTTACATTAATCGCAGGGTCCTTGACCAAACTTGTCACCGTTATTGCTGCATTCATTTCACCTTCGCCGGTTTCTGTGACACAAACACCTTGGTAATCACAAATAAGGGGGCGATACAATCCAGGAATAGATAACGATTTATATTGGTAAGACTTTTGTGTGGTCCAGGCATGCCATTCCGGAGGAAAAGCGGTCAACACGATCACTTTAGGGCTCATTACAGCTGATGACTGGTTCTTTACGGCTGCTAGTGCGTTAGTAGCAACCCAGGGCATCGTACAAGCCATTGATATGATACTGATACGAATAATATGCTTAATCACTTTGCATCTCCAAGTCTGAAATCATGAAATAGGCGTGTAATTTTTGATATACTTTTCCAGCAAGTGATTCATCTCGAGTTTTCTGCTTGCACTGCAGAAGCTGGCCTCTATTGCATTTTTTTGCAAAACAATCAGATCCTCTACACCGAGACTGAGACAATCCATGGTCTCAACAATATTGTCATTAAGATAACCACCAAAATAAGCCGGATCGTCAGAATTAATAGTAGCTGACAGGCCCGCAGCCAAAAGATCACCCAGATTATGAGAATGCAAATCTGGAAACACCTTGAGCTCCACATTGGAAAACGGACAAACTGTCAACGGGATTTTTGTTGCCAACAACCTTTGCACCAGTAGCGGGTCTTCCATACAGCGCACACCATGGTCAATACGTTCGACCTCCAGTGTATCCAAGGCCTCCCATATGTAATCGGGCGGGCCCTCTTCTCCAGCATGTGCAACGCGATGCAACCCAAGAGATTTTGCTAACTTGAATACTTCCTGAAACTTACGGGGGGGATTACCCAGTTCAGCGGAATCCAGCCCAACACCTGCAATACCGCCAATCCGCAGGGCGTCTTCGAGCAAACCAACCGTCGACTCTGCTTCACGATCTCTTTCAAAGCAGAGAATCAGCGCACTACTGATACCCCACTCCAACTCGGCTTCCCGAAGTGCGGACTGTATACCACCCATGACCACATCCAGAGGGACACCATGAGAAAGATGCGTCTGCGGATCAAAAAATATTTCTGTATGAATAATATGCTGTTGCTTGCAGCGCTGCATATAAGCCTGAGTCAACTCATAAAAATCACGTTCCTCACGTAAAACTGAGGTACCCAGATAATACACATTAAGAAAACTCTGGAGATCATCGAACTCATATGCGGCTCGTGCCATTTCTATATTGGCATAGGGCATGGCAATACGATGCCGCTCAGCCAAAGAAAGCAGCAACTCTGGCTCGAGCGTTCCCTCAATATGGAGGTGCAACTCGACCTTGGGCAGATCCCGAACAAAATCAGCAAGTACTTTTTTTGAATTCAGATCATAATTCATTCTGGTTAATCGCTCCCTTATTAAAAAAATACCTTGGATTTATGCAACTTTTTCTCCCGATAACCAGGTCCCTTGTGGACGCGTCTCCAGCTCAGAAATACTGCCTGCCAGGCTGGACTCAAACCAGCCCTCCCATGAATCATGGGAGTCCATGGCGGGCATTAAAATGAAATCTGCGCGTTTACCTGGAATAAAGTTCCCAGCAACGGAATCGCGACCCATGGCCTCAGCACCCGCCAATGTCCCTCGATAGAGCGCCTCCTGCACATTAATCGGAATGCCTGCTGCCCGATGTACAGATAAAAATCTTTGCATAACATGCAACATACTATGACTGGGACCGCCACCAATATCTGTGGCAAGTGCGAAAGGAATATCGTACTCACGCAACTTTTCTAGTGGCATCCTGCGATTACCAAGGGCTTCGTTGCTGGTCGGACAGTGGGCTACCCATGAACCACGCTCAGCCAGACACCGCCATTCTGCATCACACATTTCGATACAATGACCAAGAATAGTTTTTTTAGTCAGCAATCCCGCACGATCATACACTTCCGTATAATGCGCAGCATCCGGAAACAATTCTTTTACCCACGCCAATTCCGCCCTGGACTCGGCAAGATGGGTCTGTATGAACGCATCACTCGCTGCGGCAATTTGTCCCATCATACCAAGTGCAGCGGCACTCAGATTCGGTGCAAAACGAGGTGTCACGGCATAATGAATACGGTCTGTACGTGCCATAAAATCTTTTAATAAAACCGGATCATGCAAGCTATAATCCGTCAAATCATCGGGAGCATTAATGGCCATCAACACATTTCCAATGATCCAATCTCCGCGCATTTTTTGCAAGGCTATCTCCGTTGCTGAAGCATGCGGGCTGGAATAGCTCATTCCCATCACGGTACCCGCACGCAACAGGTCAGTGTAAAACTGTTCTGCCGCCGCTATGGCAAAATTTGTGTCGATATATCGCGCCTCTTCTGGCCAGATATAAGATTTTAACCAGGATAATAATTCTCCTGCATATTGGCCACGCACTCGATGCTGCACCCAATGTAGATGCACATCCACAAAACCGGGCATCACCATTCCGTCTAATTCTATCAGTTGAAAATCTTTATTTTTTTGTACTATCTCATCAAAATTTCCAATCGACTTTATGAGACCGTTTTCTACATATAGTGCACCATCCTCATAGAATTCAGAGGAATCAGGTCCTTTCGGATTGAGAATGGAAGCTCTGAACAATTTTTTAATAATCATTTTTTAACTCTTCATTCTGCAATATTAGGAGCTTTGCTTTTTACACCCCTGACGTCCATAGCACCTCTTTCAGCTGGTCTTGAGATAAATCTATACAGCATAGACAGTAGGGCACCCGTAGCCGCGCCCAGAAGCGGGGAAATATCATTTCCATATAGCCATTGCGCACCTAGACCTTCCCACAAAGGATTATTTGAAAACAAAATGGTAACCAGAATACCAAAGCCCAATATAACCACATTTGTACCATATTTTTGCTGACGCCCAGTTCCGTGGAGCGCCTCCGGAACAACGTCCATTAAAACATAGACAATCATGATGCCGGTCCAAGGCGCCGCCACTATAATCAACAAATCCAGAAAGGTTTGAAAAGAGTCCCAAAATGAAGGTGCTATAAACAGCATATAAATACCGACCAGGGTTGCCAAAAATGCATCCATGATGGTAAATTTCTTGCGGTCCAAATCTTTGCCCACGACTACTGCCAAACTGAATGCAGAACTGTAGGAGTTCAAAAAATTGGAGGCGAGAAGTCCCATAACTGCAAACAGACAGAAACCCAAGTACAACAACGTATTTCCTAATCCTCGTGCCGCAATAGTGATCCCTGATGGGCCTACCTGTATCCCACCATGCACATAAAGCGTAATAGCCAAAGCCAAAATCAGGGCACCACCGACAAAACCACCCAAGCTGGGCCAGAGCGCAATTTGGGTGAGACTGCTGTCGCGACGGATATAGCGCGAGTAATCCGAGGCAAACATTGTCCAGGAAAAAGCACCGCCCATCAATGCCAATGAAATACCCCCTAAAGCTTGTAGCGCATTAAAATGTCCTGAAGCCGAAACAGTTGTTAATGCCTCACCCCCATGTAACCAAATTAATATAGCGATAGCGAATAAAGCCAGAAACAAGGCACCCACCGTTTGTGCCGAAACAATAGCGCCATAGCCAATAATTGGAACCACAAAATCGGCACATACCGCAATAAGAAGTGCGACATACAGGCTCTGTTCTGGAGAAACCAATGCATAGGTATTCAACACACTACGTAGAATATAAACCACTAAAACCAGCACCACTGCCTGCCAGCCAATCTGGGAGAGCCAATTACTGAACGAGATGAATTTGTTGAACGGCTTTCCAAAGACCCTTGCCGAAACAGCCATGGTCGGGATGCCATACACAAAACCAGGAATACTAAGAATACCAACAGCGAAAAAAAGCAGGGAAGCCAGTAGAACCACCCATAAAAAGGGTGCCAATGGAAACATTTGCGCGATCAATACCCCCACTGGAAGGCTGGAAGCGGTCATAGTCGCAGCCATCCAGATCAACGCAACCTTTGGGGCAGTACTGTTGCGTTCGTTATCTCTGGTCGCGCTGATGGAATGGGAATCGCTCATTATATTTCTCCAACTGGCCTGACTTAGTTAGAACTCGCACCCACTTCGACGGGTATCTGAAAAATCGTGTTCTGCTTGGGCATTTTCTTCAGAAAGGGTGGGAAACTCCCGCTTTCTACTGCTGCCAGCGCAGCACGATTGACCGCCGACAACGGACTGGGATCAATGATCTTGGCCCAAAGCACCTTCCCTGAAGGCGATACCTCAAACTGGACCGTTGCTTTCCCATTCAAACCCATCGCCCTCAGCTCTGCTGGAACATGCAGATTCT
>NZ_JABELD010000195.1 GCF_018853445.1 Acidithiobacillus concretivorus | reverse complement strand
TGGTTCATGCGCCGCCGCCTGCTCTTGCCCCTGCTGCGTCAGCGTGGCCAGTTCATCGGCCAGGTGCGCCATGATACCGCACTGTATCGGCAACCCCCGCCCAAACCCGCCAAAGCGCAGCGGGGTAGGCCCCGGAAATATGGAGACAAACTGACCCCGGAAGCCATTGCCACACTCCCCACAGAGATCCTCACCCTGTTTGTCTATGGGAAATGGCAGAAGGTCCGTCTTCAATCCATCGTCGCCCAGGCACGCTTCCTCAACGGCCATCCCGTCCGGGCAGTCTGGAGCGCTATCTACGATGCAAAACACCATCGATGGTCGCCCACACGCCTTTATCTCGCTTCCGAAACCGACCTGACCGCCTCTGAAATCGTCACCCTCTATGGCAACCGTTGTCAGATCGAACCCCTCTTCCATAACCTGAAACGCTGGTGGGGCATCAATAACCTCTGGCAGCAAAGGCGCGCTGTTCTCGAACGCTGGATGCAAATTCGTTGCATTGCCTGGTCCATGGTGCAGCTCCTCGCGGAAACAGTCGCCGAGGACTTTCCTATGACCGCCGTAGCGCCTTGGCGTATCGCTACACCCGTCACTGCAGGACTCATGGCTCAATGGCTCCATCTGCATTTTCTGCGGGTTCCTTTCTGGAGGGACTATGACCCAAAGTCCGGGAAATTCCAGTGCCCCAATTCCGACTTTTGGGCCGATACCGATGACCCACCCCGCAAAAAGGCTGCCTGACACGCTTCTACCCCAAATTTACTGCATCATATCGCCACCCACTGGGACAGGCGGGGAAGCTGAATGTCTAAACTTCAGGTTTCATTAAAAAAAACAAAAAATAACGATATGATACTGGTCGGCGATCACTGTATTTTGACAACTAACCGAGGTGCGAGATGACTTCAGCAACTTCTTCAGTACAGATTATCAAAAAAAGTGGCGGTTTTTATTCCTGGTCGCTGCTGGCCATTCGCGGAGTGGCCGCATTAGTGTATGCCCTGGTGGCCTTAGCCGATTTCAAGGCGACGATTCCGTTATTGGTCTGGTTTTTTGCCATTTACGTGCTGTTTGATGGTGCTTATGCCCTCCGGGTGGCCATCAGTCAGCAAATTGATGGGATATGGACCCGTCTGGCCGTGATTTTTAAAGGT
>NZ_JABELD010000194.1 GCF_018853445.1 Acidithiobacillus concretivorus | reverse complement strand
ATTTGATTGGCTGCAGCAAAAATAATAAATACACTACCCAAGGCCACTACGCCATGTAGATAATCAGGGATAGCTCTTTTTTTGAGTAACCACCCCAGGCTTTGACCAGCTAAAATTCCTAAAACAGGCTCTTCGTCAGATTGAGTGGGTAGGGGGTAGAATGCTGTGGAGCGGTCGTGCCCTGAATTGGAGTTAGCTGATGGTCCCTGAAGAGCTGTTTTCTCTCGCGTTAGGATTGGTTCCGCCGTGGTTGGTGGATCATGTGACTTTCACGGTGGAGGAGAAACGCCTGGATCTGCACATCAACTTTCCCAAGGGTAGTCGCTTTGCTTGCTCCGTCTGTGGTGAGGAGTGTCCGGTACATGATACCCGTGACCATACTTGGCGGCACATGGATTTCTTCCAGCATGAAGCCTATCTCCATGCCCGCGTACCTCGTGTGAAGTGCCAGGAGCATGGAGTGCATCAGATATCTGTTCCCTGGGCACGGGAAGGCTCGCATTTCACCCTGCTCTTCGAAGCGCTGATCATGACCCTGGTGCGGGAGATGCCGGTATTGACCGTAGCCCGCCTAGTCGGCGAGACCGACACGCTCCTGTGGCGGGTGATTGACCACTATGTGCCAGAAGCCCGTACCAGAGTGGATATGGCCCATGTCCATGCCGTCGGCGTCGATGAAACCAGCAGTCGGCGCGGCCACGACTACATCACGCTCTTCGTGGATCTGGATGCCCGGCGACTCTTGTTCGCTACTCCCGGCAAGGATGCCAAGACCTTTGAGAGATTCTCCGCAGATCTACAGGCCCATGGTGGTAGCGCGGAAGCGATCACCGATGTGAGCATGGACCTCTCGCCGGCCTTCCAGAAAGGGGCTGCCGAGCACCTGCCCAATGCGGAGATCACTTTCGATCGTTTTCACCTCATGAAGCTCGTCAACGAGGCCGTGGACGACGTGCGCAAGGGGGAAGTCCTCACTCAGCCAAATCTCAAAAAGACCCGCTGGCTCTGGCTCAAGAACGATTGCAACCTCAAGGTGAAGCAGAAAGAAAAGCTGCAGGCATTACTCAAAGACCAGAACCTCAAGACGGCGCAGGCCTACCAGTTCCGCCTGACCTTTCAGGACATCTTCACGATCAAGAATCGCCATCAGGGGGCTACCCTCTTGAAAGCCTGGTTGGAAAACGCCAGAACCAGCGATCTGCCGCCTATCGTCAAGGTCGCCTACACCATCATGAATCACTGGGATGGCGTGCTCCGATGGTTCGAGAGCCAGATCACCAATGGAATTCTGGAAGGTTTCAACAGCCTCATTCAATCCGCCAAGGCCAAGGCTCGGGGTTACCGCACGCACAAGAACTTTATCAACATGGCCTACCTGATCCTGGGCAAGCTGGATCTCAGGCTACCCACTTGAAATGACGAGGAACCCTAAAACAACACCTGCGCCAAGCATTTTTAGAAAAACTTCAACGGCAGAATTGAGTCCTGTGGAGCCGTGATGGGCAATAATGGCCTCGAAAACCAGAACGGCCAGCAAGGCACCAATGGGATCAATGAGGATACTTTCCCACATTAATATATTGCTGATTCGCACATTGGGTCTGGCTGCTCTTAACACCGGGCCAATGACGGTAGGCCCGGAAACGACCACAACTGCGCCAAAGAGAATGGCCATGGACCAGCTAAAATCCGCAATCCAGTGGGTAGCTACCGCCAGTATCAGCCAACTGCTGATAGTCCCCAAGCTGACCATTCTGCGAATGACAGAGGCGAGACCCCCCAGTTCCTTAAGGCGTAAATTCAGTGCGCCTTCAAACAGGATAACAGCTACAGCCAAAGAGATACCGGGAAATAGTAGTGGTCCAAATAGTTTATCAGGATCAATCCAACCGCTTATTGGCCCAGCGACAATACCAATAACCAGAAGAAATAAAATGGCGGGTA
>NZ_JABELD010000193.1 GCF_018853445.1 Acidithiobacillus concretivorus | reverse complement strand
GCGTATCCCGCTTGCAGCGTTGGGCACCCGTGGTGGCTCTGTCCACCCTGCTGCATCGCTTCGATACCCAGGCTTTGCAGAACCCGGAAATATCCGGTGCGGAGTACCAGCACGGCACCCTGTTCGAATACGAGGTGCGCGAGTATCTACTGGAGAAATGGGGCCGCAAATGTGCATATTGCGATGCAGAGCATACCCCGCTGACCATCGACCATATCCACCCCAAAAGCAAAAGCGGCAGTGATCGGGTATCGAATCTGACGCTGGCCTGCGGTCCCTGCAACCAGCGCAAGAATAATCAGGATGTGCGGGACTTTCTGGCGCATGACACAAAACGTCTGGCGCGTATCGAAGCGCAACGCAAAGCCCCATTGAGGGATGCTGCTGCCGTGAACGCAACACGTTGGGCGCTGTTCCGCCGCCTCAAGGATACCGGCCTTGATGTGGAAGTCGGCACAGGCGGCAGAACGAAGTGGAATCGCAAGCGGCTGGGCTATGCAAAAGCGCACTGGATAGAGGCCGCCTGTGCTGGAGAAAGCGGTACCGAGGTCAGGCTGGGTTCAGAACACAAGCCCCTGCAGATGGGTGCTATGGGCCACGGCGAGCGGCAACGGGCGCGACTGAACCGATACGGGTTTCCGGTCGGGCACAAGGCCGGTGCTAAATCCTTTCTGGGATACCAAACCGGCGATCTGGTGCGGGCGGTGATTCAGAAAGGGAAATACGCTGGTACGCATGTCGGACGCATCGCCATTCGTTTTCGTCCGTCCTTTGCGCTGAAGGCCAAGGGGCATGACAAACCCATCAATGTGCATCCCAGGCATCTCAAAATTCTGCAGAGGAATGACGGTTATGCGTACAGTTAAATACGGAAGCGCCGGGTTCTGATGGGAACATATTTGGGCCGCGTAGCGATTCGCGCCAGTGGTAGTTTTAACATCCAGACCGCAACCGGATTGGTACAAGGCATCCATCACCGTTTCTGCACCCTGATTCAGCGGGCAGACGGGTATGGGTATTCGTGGACAAAGATAGCTACAGCACAAGGAGATGCGGGTATAGGGGCGGCTTGCGCCGCCGCGCTATTCCTCCCTGGCATGAATGCTGGGGTTTCCCGCACAAACGGATGACCTGGAACATTTACGTTATCGGCAACATCAAGAGTTTCTTTGGTGTTTTTACCATGCTGCAGATGTTGTTCGATCCATCCAACAACACGGCATGGGCCAGCAGCTCAAGCGCCTGGGGTGGGCCGCTGATTGGCCTTATGCTGATCATCAGTCTGATCATTATCGTGATCGCGTCCTTTTTGCAGGGACGATTCCTGATCCATCACATCATGATCATGGCGATTGCTTATGCGGTCATGTTCGGCGTCACCACCACCGTCAATATTGAAAACGTCTATAACGGTCAGTCCCAAATCGTCAGCGGAATTCCTATTGGCGTCGCAGTTCCCGCGTCGATATTTTCGACGGCTTTCTGGGCGATCACCAAGGAAATGGGGCAGGCGGATGACTCGGTGACAACCGACGATACCAATATGTTCAGTGGTTCATCGTCAAGCAACCAGGTCTATGGTTTCGATGGTCCTCTGGCGCTCATGTATAACCTGCGTGGACTCTATTCGACTTTCTCTGACGCGAACCCCTCGCTAAGTCGCTCCATCAAGGATTATGTGGATTTTTGTGTGGCCCCTGATACCAGCGTTTTGTATTCCATGGGATCACAAAAAAACCTGGCAACGGCTTTGTTCTCAACAACACCGCCAGAACCGAATGTTATGGACACGCTTTACGTCAACAGCTCCGGGGATCCTGTGTCGCATTACTCGGAAAGCTGCTCCAGTGCCGAAAGCACCTTGAGTGGTGCATGGAGCGTTTTTGAGACAGGCAGTATGCCTAGTGGTAGCAAAAATCTCGGAGAAACCATTGATTCTCAACTGGACAATGGTTCTGTATCCAGCCTGGACGCTTCACAGGCCGCCACCCTGCTCGATAATGTTTTTATGACTACCGGTAATGACGGTTACAGATTCATGAATAACATGATCCTGAATTGCGAGGTCCAGGCCGGAGCTAACGCGAATCAACTCTGGGACAGCTCTCAATCCGGGCCTATGTCCAGCTATTGCTCAACCAAGGCCACGGCATTCGGGCGCAGTGTGACCCTGAATGCGGCAAACGCATCCTTGTTTGAAATGAACATGATTCCGATGATGGCCATCCTGCAATTTCTGTTCTTTGCGGGCTTTCCGATCATCATCGTAGTGGCTATGGCCATGGGTCCAAATGGCTTCGGCAAGATTGGTGCATTCATGGCGTTCGGGGCGACTACGTTGGCCTGGATACCGATTGCCCAGCTTATCTCCAATTATGCCCAGAGCAACATGCACGACACCATGACCCAGCTTCAAAACACCCTGAATGGTGGAGCGATGACGGCTTCCAATAACATTCCGATTCTGCTGGAGCACGCTATGCGCTCACAGGCTATGGCGGACAAAATGCTGGCATTGACCCCCGTAGTCACGATGGTCCTGCTGGGTCTGGGTGGCGCTTATGCGGCCACACGTCTGGCGCAGGACCAGTCCGAAGAAAACTCTGCCTCACAAGCGGTTGGTGAAACAACGCCGATGGAAGGCCCCAATACGCTCACCCAGGGGACGAGTGGGGTTCAGGCGAAATCTTCGGGTATGCCCAGCACTCGTGGCGGAACCTCAGAAGAATTTTCAACCAATCCTGTTTTCGATGCCGCGAGTGTCAATCTGGCGTCTGCGGCAAGTGCTGGCCTAACAGCAGCAGATGCGAGAGTGGCCGAGGCGTCTCAGAGTTACCAAGTGAGTTCTGGGCGAACCGCTGCACAGACCTGGGGGTTATTACAAACCGCTGGAACATCACAGGGCAGCAATGAAATACATTCAGAGGCAGCGACACAAAAAGCCAGCGAGATGAGGCAGGCCGTGCAATCTGTTGCCAGTACATTAGGGGTCAGTGATAAAAAAGCCACGAGCTTTCTGATGTCGTTAAATGGGCAAGCCAGTATGGATGGTGCAACGATGGGTGCTGCTTGGCTAAGTAGCGCGGAAGGGCAAAAAGCTATAGCGGGCACCATGAAAGGCTTAGGCATAGGCATGGGGCTCGATAGCAAACAAACCGCCACGATTGCCAGCGAATTATCGAAAGCTAACACGAAAACGGCCTTAAACAGCGTCACTTCGGCTTCCGCTGCAGATCTAGCCAATTCGGTTTCGACAAACACCACGGACGGCGCTCTCCAACCTCAGGCGGCCAGCCTGGGTAAGTCGGCAACACAAACAGAAGGATTGCAACGCAACCTATCTGCAGCCCGAAAACAGCAGAACTCTGTTGCCCGAACCGCCTCTCAAATGAACAGCCTAGGGGGAAATGCCATATTAAATATGGGGGAGATGGGTGCTTCAATGGCACAAGTTCAGGGTGGCTCGCGTGACGCGATTCTGGAATCGCAGGCCAACGCGGACCACGCGGGGTTGGGAAAACAGTGGGAAGGTGCTTTTAACAAGGCCAAGAAATCCGGTGTTAATGACTATTCTGCAGCCGCGTTTGCCAATTTGCAGACAGCCAGAGATGCACTTGCCAGCGGAAACGCCAATGCGGGGGAATTCGTACAGGGATTAACCCGCAAATTCGGAAATGGTGCGCTGGCGACTAATAATCCATCGGTAACAAGCCAGGTGGCGAAGCGCGTCGCAAAGGGGGGTGAAATGCCCACCCAGGGTCAGAATGTCGCCGATGCTGTTTCTCACGCGGTACCCCCGCCGAACGCCGGAGCTGCATCCTCCCAATTTAGCAGCACGCAGTCTGCAGCAGCCGGAGAAGTCAACAACTTCAATCCCAATCAGAAATTTAATCCTGCATCTGCAGCCCAATTCTATGCAGACAATGCCTTAAAAGACAGTGGGATGTCCCAGAAGGCGATTGCCCAATGGAACAAGGCGCACCAGGCGAATTTAAATAAGGTGGATGGGAGTTGGTTGATGGCGGCGGATAAGGAGATGCAAAAACATCCAGTTGCGACAGATGTGGTCGAGGGTATTGGCACTGCTATTACTGCAGGGGTCGGCGGTGGAATGGCTTACAAAGCGGGGAAAGCGGCGACAAAGGCAAAAGCGGCGAAAGCTACAGACGATGCCAACAGTCCGTCAGATGGTTCTACCACTTCTGGTGGGTCTGAGACTGCGGATCCTGCCGCCGATCCTGCTACTTCTGGAAGCGGACCAAGGATCGTTGATCACTATGGCAGACCGTTTGAGCCTACCACTCCAGCCGGAGATGCAGCCGGAGATGCAGCCGGAGATGCAGCCGGAGATGCTGGATCGGCACTTCTTGGTTATGGTTTAGATGCCCTTGGAGCACCCCTGGTCGGGGTCCAGGCTCTGACTTACTCTGGTGGACTCGGCAAAAACGGTACCCGCTACAGCGGTCAGCAGCTCGTCCAGGACATCGACGACGGTAACATAAAGGGTGCCGAGCAGATAACAAGAAAATTGTCTGAAAATAAGGATAACAAAGGAAATTCCGGAAACGAAAGTTAAGACCATGTTTAAGCCCAATTCCGGGTTTAACTTGACAAGCACAGTTTCCTGGATGATTCTCAGCCCATCATCGGTCATCCGATGATCGGGATTGGCGTCCCGTAAATTCCAGGCGGACAGCCGCCATTCCCTTAATGGGAGTTATTGCGGCGTTTTTTATGTCCGTTGTCCGGTTGTGCTCTATGGGCGGGCCGGACGGGGAGCCGCAAGGCTCGCCGGTTCCTGGAATCCGGTACGCCAACCCGTTCGGTTCCGTCCACCTTTTGATTGGCGTCTTGGGTAGGCGGGAAATAGACCGCATTCCAGGAGAACCGCCATGCACGCTAAAAAAAGTGATTCCGCACCCACTGTTTTTCTTTTTCAATCCACCGAAGTCCGCACTATCGACCGGGATGGTCAAGTATGGTTTGTGGCCAGTGATATTGCCAAGGCACTAGGCTATCGAGACGCCATCAACATGACCCGTGTCCTCGATGACGACGAAGCTGATACTCACATTATGAGTACCAGATCCGAGAATGGCACCATCCAGTCCCGCGAAGTCACCATCATCTCCGAATCTGGACTGTTCCACGCGCTGCTGAAAAGCCGCAAGCGGGAAGCCAAACCGTTCCGACGCTGGATAACGCAGGAAGTGTTGCCGGAAATCCGGCGCACGGGCGGTTATTCGTCATCTGTATCGCCCTCCCCCGCCGTACCCGCCATGCCCGGTTCACCGGGTAGCAAAATGCTGCTGACGCTGGAAGCGGACGGGCGCTATCAGGTCAAGCAACTGGCGCAAGGCGCGATGGTGGCCACGGTCGGAGAAATCGTCGAGTATCTGGAAAAGCACGGCTACCTGCTGGTGCGGCGTGTTTCCGGCGACGAACGGTTGGTGTTTGAGGAAGCCGGAAAGGATGCAGGAACCGGTTAAGACCATCCCTGAACCGCCCTTACAGCATCCTCTTAGGATGTGGTAACACGGTGTTTTGCGTCAGGATTTGCAAAGCAATTTTCCCAGTGCTATATCTAAAAAGGATTCTACACTATAACGCGAATCTTGTGAGGAAATGGAAAGGATTTCGAGGTGTATTATGAAGTTTCCAAAAGCTACAGACGATGCTAATAGTCCGTCAGATGGTTCTACCACTTCAGGTGGGTCTGAGACTGCGGATCCTGCTACTTCTGGAAGCGGACCAAGGATCGTTGATCGCTATGGCAGGCCGTTTGAGCTTACCACTTCAGCCGGAGATGCAGCCAGAGACGTAGCTTTTAAGAAGAACAAAACCATTCCAGTAAAAAAACCGTGGGCATTTCGAGATGGTGATGTCACCACGAATACCGGGGACCATCTGCGCCGGATTTGGGGAAAGAACCGTCCGCATCCCATTGCCAGTAAGTTCGTCACTCACTATTTGGAACCGGCCTTGGATCTATCCGTTAAGATTTTATGGCTGCCCGTCGCCGTGTTGACCTGGCTGTATTTCCATTACTTCACCGTGCATCCGGAATCCCCGGTGGCAATCCCCATTATGTATGCTTTTATAGCTGGAGGCTTGTTTTTTAACCTATCCGTTGTTCTTTATATTTTTAAGCCATACTGGATTTTCGGCTATCACAGGGTACCCGATAAGAATCCGCAGATGGGCCGAGGGGGTAGTTATACCCGAAACCAGCACAGATCAGCCGACTACTCCGGCCTCAGTTCAGATACAAATTCTGGTTGCGACATCAATCCGGCCAATGGATTCTCCATGATTGGCGGATGTGGTGGGTTGGATGTGCAAGGAAACGCTTATGGAACAGATATGTATAATGACTTTTCATCCGGTTTCAGCAGCGATGATTCTTTCACCAGCATTTGAATATTCGGGCGCAAATCGCAAGAGGATGCGCGATTTCAACAAGGGTTCTGTGATGGTTCTGAAATTCGGCGTATAGAAAAAGGAAATTGAAGATGAGGGCTCGTATTGTCATCCCGTTGGCGCTTATTGGGGTATTTTCAGTGGGCAATGCTTATGCGCTGACTAATACGCAGGCAAAAGACCTAATGATGGCCGCAGCACACAAGGGAAACGATACGGACTTGGCCAAATTGGAATCTGCGGCAAAGTCCGGGGATGCTGCAGCGCAAATGTGGATGGGTCGCTACTATTGGGGTGCAAAAAAGGACGATAAAAAGGCGGTTTACTGGATCAGGAGTGCCGCAGCACAAGGAAATGCGCGGGCGGAATACAGGCTGGGACATGCCTATATGTATGGTTTGGAGGGCCTTTTTAACCGTGTGAAGGGGAATTACTGGCTCGAAAAATCGGCAGCGCAGGGGTATGGCTGGGCAGAAATTGCCGTTGGTTCTGACTACAACTTCGGCGTAGGAGTACCAAAGGACTATGTGAAAGCGATCTACTGGTACAAGCAGGCCGCAGCACATGGACCTCTCAGTTCAGAGCGTAGAGCAGAGGTTTTGCTAGGGGGGATAGAATATTCCCCCAGCCACAGTGGACCGCATAACGCCGAGAAAGAAATCTACTGGTATATGGAGGCGGCAGCGCATGGATCTCGCAATGCAGAATCCAACCTATGCTGGGCCTATTACACCGGGCGCGATGGTGTGCCGAAGGATTACTCGAAGGCGAAATACTGGTACGAGAAAGCGGTAGCGCAAGGGTGGCCTGCTGGGCTGCTGCCCAAGGCATTTCGGTAGAGTCCGATAGACTTTCCGAATGCGGAATACAATCCAGGGGTTGTCTATCGCAGTCGGGCTAATGTTCAAAACCCCGGTAGATCTCATGCCACCTGTGCCTCCCGGATCACGTCCGGATGCTTGGCTGCGATGCGGAGAAGCGTCATAGCCGCGCCGGAAGGGTTGCGCCGCCCCTGTTCCCAGTCCTGAAGGGTCCGGACAGACACCCCCATCAGTGCAGCAAACTGTGACTGTGACAATCCTGCGCTGATACGGGCCTGCACCACTTCGGGCACGTCGATCTTGTGGACAGCACCTTTTTTCCCGGCCTTCATCTGCCGGACGGATTCCAGAAGTTCCGCGCCAATATCGCGCTTGGCGTCCCGTTCCATGAGTTCCTTCAGGGTAAGCATACAAGCTTATCATACGGCATAGCCGGACTTCTGGAAAGCGTGAACATACGCTCTTATGACATCCTCTTAGGATGTGGTAACACGGTGTTTTGCGTCAGGATTTGCAAAGCAATTTCCCCGGTGCTATATCTGAAAAGGATTCTACACTATAACGCAAATCTTGCGAGGAAATGGAAAGGATTTTGAGGTGCATTATGAAGTTTCCAAAAGCTACAGACGATGCCAATAGTCCGTCAGATGATTCTACCACTTCAGGTGGGTCTGAGACTGCGGATCCTGCTACTTCTGAAAGCGGACCAAGGATCGTTGATCGCTATGGCAGACCGTTTGAGCCTACCACTCCAGCAGGAGATGCAGCCGGAGATGCAGCCGGAGAAAGTGGATCGGCACTTCTTGGTTTTGGTGCAGATGCCCTTGGAGCACCCCTGGTCGGGGTCCAGGCTCTGACTTACTCTGGTGGACTTGGCAACGGTACCCGCTACAGCGGTCAGCAGCTCGTCCAGGACATCGACGACGGTAACTTAAAGGGTGCCGAGCAGATAACAAGCAAATTGTCTGAAAATAAGGATAACGAAGGAAATCCCGGAAACGAAAGTTAAGACCCGGTTTAAGCCCAATTCCGGGTTTAACTTGACAAGCACAGTTTCCTGGATGATTCTCAGCCCATCATCGGTCATCCGGTGATCGGGTTTTGCAGCCCGGAAACTACAGGCGGACAGCCGCCATTCCCTTAACGGGAGTTATTGCGGCGTTTTTTATGTCCGTGTCCGGCAGTGCTCTATGGGCGGGCCGGACGGGGAGCCTTACGGCTCGCCGGTTCCTGTAGGCCGGTCTGCAAACCCGTTCGGTCCGTCCACCCTTTTTGCAGGGGGTGGCGGCACAAAGACCGCACTACAGGAGATACCGCCATGAGCCCTAAAAAAAGCGATTCCGCACCCACTGTTTTTCTTTTCCAATCCACTGAAGTCCGTACTGTAGATAGGGATGGGCAAATTTGGTTTGTTGCCGGTGATATTGCCAAGGTACTAGGCTATCGAGACGCGATCAACATGACCCGTGTCCTCGATGACGACGAAGCTGATACTCACATTATGAGTACCAGATCCGAGAATGGCACCATCCAGTCCCGCGAAGTCACCATCATCTCCGAATCTGGACTGTTCCACGCGCTCCTCAAAAGCCGCAAGAGGGAAGCCAAACCGTTCCGACGCTGGATAACGCAGGAAGTGTTGCCGGAAATCCGGCGCACGGGCGGTTATACGCCATCTGTATCGCCCTCCCCCGCCCTGCCCGGTTCACCGGGTAGCAAAATGCTGCTGACGCTCTGCCAGGACGGACGGTATGAAATGAAGCCACTGGCGCAAGGTGCGATGGTCGCCACGGTTGGGGAGATCGTCGAGTATCTGGAGAAACACGGCTATCTGCTGGTGCGGCGCGTTTCCGGCGATGAGCGGTTGGTGTTTGAGGAAGCCGGAAAGGATGCAGGAACCGGTTAAGACCACCCTGAACCGCCCTTACAGCATCCTCTTAGGATGTGGTAACACGGTGTTTTGCGTCAGGATTTGCAAAGCAATTTCCCCGGTGCTATATCTGAAAAGGATTCTACACTATAACGCAAATCTTGCGAGGAAATGGAAAGGATTTCGAGGTGCATTATGAAGTTTCCAAAAGCTACAGACGATACCAATGGTCCGTCAGATGATTCTACCACTTCAGGTGGGTCTGAGACTGCGGATCCTGCTACTTCTGAAAGCGGACCAAGGATCGTTGATAGGTATGGCAGACCGTTTGAGCTTACCACTTCAGCCGGAGACGTAGCTTTTAAGAAGAACAAAACCATTCCGGCAAAAAATCCGTGGGCATTCCGAGATGGTGATGTCACCACGAACACCGGGGACCATCTGCGCCGGATTTGGGGAAAGAACCGTCCGCATCCCATTGCCAGTAAGTTCGTCACTCACTATTTGGAACCGGCCTTGGATCTATTCGTTAAAATTTTATGGCTGCCCGTCGCCGTGTTGACCTGGCTGTATTTCCATTACTTCACCGTGCATCCGGAATCCCCGGTGGCAATCCCCATTATGTATGCTTTTATAGCTGGAGGCTTGTTTTTTAACCTATCCGTTGTTCTTTATATTTTTAAGCCATACTGGATTTTCGGCTATCGTGTCGTAAAGAAGCCCCGTCCTGCGGTAAACCATCATTCTGCTCGTCGCCATCAGGATGATGATGACGATAGCCTTCTAAATGCAGTCTGTGGGGTTGGATTGGATGCGTGGTATGATCGTCAAATGTGGGGTATGGACGATTAGATGACGCTGCAGGCCTCAGTTCAGATACAAATTCTGGTTGCGACATCAACCCGGCCAGTGGATTCTCCATGATTGGCGGATGTGGTGGGCTGGATGTGCAAGGAAACGCTTATGGAACAGATATATACAATGACTCATGACGCCGCACTATCCGGCCAGGACACCCGAAATGCGACTGCGGCCCGCAAACAGGCAGACAGTTTAAGTAGAGTCAACCACTCCCCCTAACCGATGTCGGTATAGGCGGAGCTTGCAAGGCGGTACGCAGGCTCCTGGTTGACCAGGCTCAGTGAACGGAGTGATCCGTGAACTACGTTATTGGGGTCATGACACCCTGGAATGCGCGTGCCAGTTCCAGGCTCTGTCGGACAAGGGTTAAACAGGGATTCGGGAGTATGA
>NZ_JABELD010000192.1 GCF_018853445.1 Acidithiobacillus concretivorus | reverse complement strand
TCCGAAGGTTGCAGCATAACCATTACTCAGGGACAATTTGGGGCAGCGCCATTCTGCTGCAATGTTAGAAACCAGACTAGCTTAAACTCTCGCTCTTTTTGTCTTGACTCATGGGTCCACCATAGTGGTTCGTTCGGCTACGTTCACACTGCATCAGGAAAATGGTAAACCCGTACCCTCTGGTGCCATTTTACGTATTCGCGGACAGAAAAAAGGCTATCCCGTCGGTTATCATGGGTTGTCTTATCTATCTGGCTTGTCGGCGCATAATGTGGTGAATGCCCAATGGGACCATCAGGCGTAAACGTTCAGCCAACCCACCCTTGCGGATTGGCGCCCATCAGGGTAATGCGGTTTTTTTCCAGTTCCACGGCAAGAGTTCGTGGAGCCGCTTGTTGGGCCAAGTGGGGAGCTTTTCGAGCACGTCACAGAGGTATGCGAAGGGCTCGATGCCGTTGAGCTTGCGGGTCTCGATGATGCTGTAGAAGGACGCGGCACGCTCGCCACCGGCATCATTTCCAACAAATAAAAAATTCTTGCGCCCAATGGCCACGCCCCGCAACGCCCGCTCTACAGGGTTATTGTCGATGCT
>NZ_JABELD010000191.1 GCF_018853445.1 Acidithiobacillus concretivorus | reverse complement strand
ATTTATCGCTTTTTACTGATTAAAAATGAGGCGTAACATCATGAATAATTTTAGTAAAATAAAGAAACATACCATTATATTTGGTGCTTTTGTTCTCAGCGGTTGTGCGAATCTTCCGCCGATTATACAGGATCATGACGGTACTTATGGATTGTATTTGCCGACCAATCAACAATTGATGAGTGCTATGCTTTATCAACAGGATGCCAAGTTTACCGTGGCTAATGGAAAAACTTGCATCTTGGAGCACAAT
>NZ_JABELD010000190.1 GCF_018853445.1 Acidithiobacillus concretivorus | reverse complement strand
TTTGCTGCCGGGATGGATTTTCAGCCGCGTATCCTGCACGTCGCCGCCTTCCCGTTCCTTGAGGATGAGGGTAAAGGGAAAACGCCGGAGCACGGCAGCCTTTCCTGCTTTCAGCAAGGCTCTTGCCCGTGCCGGATGGCAGGGCATGAGCGGTTGCCGATTTTTGTCCAGTACCAATACTCTGTTTTGTTGCATAAACAACTCCTTACCTTTTTCAGTCTCCGCTTGCGGGATACATACCCCGCAAGGGGGTAAAGTGCGCCTCGGCAAAGTTATCGGGGCTTGTCATGGACAGGGCACTGTTCATACTCCCGAATCCCTGTTTAACCCTTGTCCGACAGAGCCTGGAACTGGCACGCGCATTCCAGGGTGTC
>NZ_JABELD010000019.1 GCF_018853445.1 Acidithiobacillus concretivorus | reverse complement strand
GCGTAGCAGACGACTGGCAGAATGGGCGCCAACGACCGCTGGCAGTCCGAGACTCCGTGCGAGAATGGCGGCGTGCGAGTTTGCTGCGCCAAAGTCAGTCACCCAGGCCAGGACCTTGTCCTTTTTCATGAGCACGGTATCAGCAGGGCTCAACTCTTCAGCAATGATGATTTGTCCTTCCGCGCTCTGCAGCGCCGGCGGCTCCCAACCGACGAGCTGCCGTAACACCCGATCAGTCACCTGAATAATGTCTTCCCGCTTGGCACGCAGGTAGGCATCTTCCATGCGATCAAAAATTTCCAGCAGGCGCTCCCGTTCAAGCTGAATGGCCCAGGCCGCATTGCGGTGATCTTCGCGAATGGAACGTAATGGTCTTTCCCGCAAGGCGGGGTCATCGAGCATCAGGAGATGCGCATCAATAAACAGGCGGGTATCCTGGGGTGCATCAGCAGGAATCACGTCACGTACCGCAAAAAGTTCATCACGAGCACTGCTGAGAGCTGCACGCAAGCGCAACACTTCTGCCTCAACCGCTTCTGGAGCCAGGAGATGTTCGGGAATATCCAGCGTCGTCGGCTCCAGCACCAGCGCTGTACCAATCGCAATGCCACCCGAAGCCCCTATACCTGCCAGTTCAAAACTCATGCATCTTCCCCGAATCGGTCCTTAGTCAGCGCAAGCAGGGCATCGGCACAAGCCTGCTCACCCTCTCCTTCGGTTTCCAAAGTCAGGATGGTTCCCTGGGCTGCAGCCAACGTCATCAATCCCATGATACTTTTACCATTGACCCGCTGATCATCGCGCTCCAGCCAGACTGCACAGGGGTAACGTGCCGAAATACTGACAAACTTCGCCGAAGGCCGGGCATGCAAGCCCAACGAATTAATAATAGGATAGTCAACACGGACCGTCACAACACTCACTCCCCGACAAGAAGCTCAGACTCAAATTGTTTTCAGCATAACCTGACCGCGAAGGTGCGACCATAGCGCCGACAACACCGGGTATGGTGGCGAATGACCGCTACCCGTTCCAGGTTTATGTTCAGGTACGCGGCGCAGCACGCAGAGCAAGAATATCCACAACGCCCTGCACAGCCCCATCCAAGGCCCCCTGACGGGCTGCGGTCAAACCTTCTTCGCGCCGCGATAAAGCCCGCAGCAGCATCGCCAGATTCAAACCGCTAATAGCTGCGACGCGGTCTTCGGGAAGAATTGCCGGAATCAGGTTTGCCGGGGTTGCTCCGTAAAGATCGTTGAGAATCAGCATGGCATCTTCTTCTGGAAGCTTTTCGATTAATTCCCACAGGCGCTTGCGCCCGGTTTCGGGATTATCGTCGGGCAAAATCTCCACAACTTCGACGGCTGCTGGCATGGTCCCGAAAATATGTTCCAAGGTATTGGCAAATGCCACGCCCATACCTGCATGAGTCAGCAGAACAAGGTGAATCATGTCAAAGTCTCGGTGATATTCAGTTCACGATGCTGAATCAGAATGCGTTGACCTCTACCCAGTAATTCACGCGCCAGCACTTCCACCATGTACACACTGCGGTGCTGCCCGCCCGTGCATCCCAGGGAAACGGTTACATAATTACGATGTTCCCGGGCAAAGGGGGGCAACCACACCTGCAAAAAACTCCGCAAGGATTCCAGTGCGGTCTGTAGCTCGGGACTTTCTGCCAAAAAGGCCTGTACGGCAGTATCGCGTCCCGTTAAAGCCCGTAGTTCCGGATCATAGTGCGGATTGGGCAAGGCACGCAGATCAAACACAAAATCAGAATCCAGTGGCAGCCCCCGCTTGAAGGCAAAAGACTGCAGCAGCAACACCAAACCGCCATAGTGCTGCGATGCCAGACTCCAGGCCTGCACCCGCAGGCGCAACTGGTGGGTATTGATCCGTGAAGTATCCAGCCTTTTATCTGCCATATCAGCGAGAGGTTGCACCATTTCGCGCTCCCTTTGCAGGGCTTTCAGCAGGGATTCACCGGGAGTGGCTGCGCTGTCATCGGTCAGGGGATGGCGGCGGCGGGTTTCACTGTAGCGCTGCAACAAGGTGTCTTCACCCGCTTCCAGAAACAAAATACGTGGGTGCAGCCCATACGCATCCCGTAAATCTTTGAGGGCCTGTGGCAAGGCCGCAAAAAAATCGCGATTACGCACATCTATGCTGACGGCCGCCAATAAAGACTGTCCCTCGCGATGCGCCAGCTGCGCGCCAAAAGCCACCAGCAGGGTAGCGGGCAAATTATCCGCACAATAATATCCCTGATCTTCGAGCGCCTGGAGCACCGTGGATTTTCCCGATCCAGACAGTCCGCTGACAATGATGAAGTCCCGCTCCGCCATCATTCCTCCCCGACACTCAGACGTACCTGTTCTTCAAAGTCAGCGAGCATGTCGCCTCCGGACTCTTTCACATACTGGCTGCGGGCCGCAGCTTCCACCAGCACGGCAAGATTGCGCGCTGCCGAAACCGGAATGCGCAAGCGCGTCAGAGGAACCCCCAGAATATCCAGGTTGTCGACCTTACCCTGCAGTCGGTCGATGTCGGCCAGCTCCATATCCTGCATATCCTGAATTTCGACCACCAGACGAATGCGTTTGGAACGGACAATAGCCGCCGCACCAAAAAATTCCCGGATATTGATAATACCCAAGCCCCGCACTTCCAGAAAATTTTGCAAAGGGGCCGGACAATGCCCGGTGATCACCTGAGGTGCCTCACGCACACATAATACGCTGTCATCAGCTACCAGACGGTGACCACGACTAACCAGCTCCAGCGCCAGCTCGCTTTTGCCGATACCGGCCTCGCCCTGCAACAACAACCCAACACCCAGCACATCCACCAATACCCCATGCACTTGCTGCCGGGGAGCCAGCTCGCGATGCAGATACAGTTGCAGGCGGGCGAGTACTTTCGGGGCCTCTAAAGTGGTCGCCATGACCGCTACTTGCCGGGACCGAAGAGCTTCCAGAAGCTCTGGACTTAGTGTTTCACTTTCGCACAGCACCAACAGGCTGAGCTTTCCCGTCAGAAATTGCTCAAAACTCAGAGGGTTATCCCGCAAAAACTGGATTTCACAAGTTCCGGCTATTTGCACGACGTGGGGACGAATAAAATTCAGAAAACCGACCAGAGCCGCGCCGCCAACATCGTCTTCTGCCCAGGGATCGCCGCGCAGCTGGCAATAATTATCTGGTCGATGCAGACAGTCCCAGAACATCTCCTTGTGGAGATCTTCGCAAAGCCGACGCAGACTGATTTGCCTTTCCATGTCCGCGTCTTTCCTAAAAGCTAATCAGAATGGGTCATTGCGGTAAAAAATCCTTCGGCATTGTGCACTTTAAGCAAGTCTGCACGTACTGCCTCAGAGGCCAAACGTACCGCCAGGGTCGAAAGGATTTCAAGATGAGCCGTAGCCGCCGTTTTGGGTACAGCCACCGCAATAAATACCTGCACATCCAGACCATCCGGTGCGGCAAAAGAGATTCCCTGAGCACTGCGCAGGGCCGCCACAGCTACCTCAGTAACGCCGTCAATGCGGGCATGGGGAAGTGCGACACCATGGCCGATTCCGGTGGAACCTTGCTCTTCACGACTTTTTAGAGCCTCGGCAATGACCGAGGCTGTTTGTCCGGTTGACTCTGCGAGAATCGCCGCCAAGGCGTCCAGCACGGCTCCGGCATCCGTAACCGGAGGATCAATCAGAATTTGTTGGGAAGTTAGGGGCAGAGTCGTCATGGTTAAGGGTTATTCCATCTCGACAATGGCTGCCAGACCGGAGGGATTGTCATTACGTCGGTCCTGGCGTTTTTCCTTGTAACTATGGACCTGACCCTCCAGCTTCTCCGTGACCAGATCAAGGGCGCGGTACATGTCAGCATGTTGGGAGACTGCATGAAACACGTGACCGGAAGCATGCAGAGTCACATCGGCCGTATTTTCGGGGTTTTCATGGGGCGCATGTTTCAGAACAACCCGGGCATCAATCACCTGATCAAAATGTCGATCAAGTTTGCCAATTTTATCTTCTGCATGGTTTTTCAGGGCTTCTGTCAGGTCCAGGTGCTGACCGGTAATGGTAATTTGCATGGCGCTCTCCTGTCCTCTTGCGAGGATTGTTTATGATAATCGCCCCTGATTGGGGTCCGGCTTCAGTGTAGCGCCAACTGCCGCCACAAAAAACCCTGTCTTATCGACGTCGAAAACTACAGCCGCCGACGCTGGCTTGCAGGTGGGATATTAGCCGCTTCCCGATATTTGGCTACCGTCCGGCGGGCAATCTGAATGCCCTGGTCGGCGAGAACTTTGGCAATTTCTGCATCACTTAGAGGATGTTTGGAATTTTCCGCCTGGGTCAATTTGATGAGCAAGGCGCGAATAGCCGTTGCCGATGCCGAGCCGCCACTGTCTGTTCCCACATGACTGGAAAAAAAGTACTTGAACTCGAAAAGACCTCGCGGTGTAACCATATATTTCTGGTTGGTCACCCGGGATACCGTAGATTCATGCATTTCCACGGTTTCGGCGATATGGCGCAGTACCATGGGGCGCATGGATTCCGGTCCGTTGATAAAAAAATCCTTCTGTCTCTCCACAATCGCCCGGGCCACTTTCAAAATAGTTTCCTGACGGCTTTGCAGGCTCTTGATAAACCAGCGTGCCTCATTAAGCTGATCCTGAATGTATTTATGGGCAGCATCTTTGCCCACGGCCATTCCCGCATAACGGCGATTGATGCGCAGCTTGGGCATAGCCTCAGGATTCAGGTCCACCCGCAGGCGCTTACCGGACCAGCGCACAATCACATCGGGAATAACATACTCGGTATTTTCGTTACCGACTTCTTCACCCGGCTTGGGGTTGAGCGCGGAAATAAGCGCCATGGCTGACCCCAGCGCCGCTTCATCTACCCCCAGACTTGCGCACAGTCGGGGGTAATCATGACGACCCAGGGCCTGCAAATGGTCTTTGACAACATCCATCGCCAATTTTTGCACGCTGGCATCTACATCCGTCAGCTGCCTGAGTTGCAACAAAAGACATTCACTCAGATCACGTGCCGCAACACCAGGAGGGTCGAAGTCTTGAACGCGCAGCAATACGGCCTGGAAGACAGCAGCATCAGCGCCCATGGCAGCAGCCAGATCATCTGGATTTTCAACCAGATAACCGCGATCATCAATGGCATCAATGATCATCTCCGCCATATTGCGCTCATCAGGGCTGAAGTGCGTCATATCCGCCTGCCAGCGCAGATAGTCCTGAAGACTTTGACTGTGACTATTCCGTGCCTCAAAGTCGGGTAGCTCATCATCAGACCCCCCGCCTGAGGCACTGGTGCCCAGATCAAACACGTCATCCCATTGACTGTCGACCGGCAAATCATCAGGCAAAGTATCTTCCGCAGCCAGATCCAGCTGGCGATCTTCACCGGAGCTTTCACCAGGTTCAGGAGCGCTACCCGAAGCGCCGGATTCTTCAACGGATGCATCCTCATCCAGAAGGGGATTGCTTTCCAGCATCCCCTGAACTTCCTGTTGCAGATCAACCGTCGATAACTGCAGCAGGCGAATGGCTTGTTGCAGTTGCGGGGTCATGGCCAAATGCTGACCGAGTTTGAGTTCTAGACCTTGTTTCATTGCTTTCCAGATTCAGATTCGAAACTGATCTCCCAGATATACCTGACGGACCATGGGATCATCCACGATTTCCTGTGGGCTCCCGGCCGTCAGCACCTTCCCATCATGCAATATATAGGCACGTTCGCAAATGCCTAATGTTTCGCGCACATTATGATCGGTAATCAGGATACCAATACCGCGTTCACGCAAGTCCTGAATAAGACGTTGGATTTCCAAAACAGAAATCGGGTCGATCCCCGCAAAAGGTTCATCCAGCAAGATGAAGCGCGGACTCATGGCCAAGGCGCGCGCAATTTCAACCCGGCGCCGCTCGCCACCAGAAAGACTGTGCCCTTTGGTGTCGCGCAGCAGACCCAAATGCAATTCGGCCAGGAGCTGATCCAGGCGATCCTGGCGCTCGGCTTTACTGAGTGGCAGGGTCTCCAGAACCGCGAGAATATTATCTGCCGCGCTCATTTGCCGAAATACAGATGGTTCCTGAGGCAGGTAACCCAATCCCATACGCGCTCGTTCATGCATGGGAAATGCAGTGATATCACGCTGCTGCAAAAAAATATGACCACGATCCGGGCGTACCAGTCCGACCATCATGTAAAAAGTGGTGGTTTTGCCAGCGCCATTGGGGCCGAGCAAGCCCACGACTTCTCCGGCGGCAACCTGAACAGAAACATCCCGGACGACCGTACGACGACGATAGGACTTGAACAGGGACTGGGCCTGGAGCAGATCGCTCATGGCCTCCCACCGCTGGCAGAGCGGTTTGCTGCTGCGGGATAAAACACGGAGTGGACGCGCTGTCCGGGGGCTGCCGTCACTGCCGTTTGCTGGTTATTCAAAAAGTACGTCACCTGCTGGCCACTGATTTCATTTTTTTCCTGCCAGAGATGGGCATCTCCCTGCAGCACAATCTCCCCCGTACCCGGTTTGTAAATCAGGGTATTTCCATAGCCGTGGCGCTGGGCGCTGGACATGGTAAAGCTGACGGGACTGCCAGTTGCCGTGGCCGTCTGTACTTTGCCCTGCAGGGCAGCTATGACGAGTTTGTTGGCATGAATGACCACGTCGCCCTGGGTCATCACGACATTGCCGAGATAAGTGGCCTGCTGGGAGGGCTTGTTTTCGGCATGCAGCGTATCTGCACTGATATGAATGGGTCCTTTGGCCAACGTCTGTTGGGCAGCAGGGGCCGCCAGGGCCGCCAGGGAAACCATCACCAGCCCGACCGGCCAGTAGCGCCCTATCGAGCCAGACTTAAGGCGCATAAACACCACGTACATTCCGCAAAATATTGACCTCCTCGGTTTTGACCGACGCCCAGAGCCCTATTCCGGTCATCCAGTCCTGACCATGTTCCAGACGAACCGGATCCTGGGTGCTAATAATGCCCGTTTGCGGGTTATAGTGCACCCTCCCGGTCAGAAAACGGGTATCTGGTTTCATTGTCCCGATGACATTCCCCCACAGGGTAATCAGGTGGCTGGATCCATCGACCTTGCCCTGATTGGCGCGCAAATTGAGTTCCTGGCCGGGTCGAAAACGTTTGACTGCGACGTCTTTGAGTATGGTCTGATCGCGACGCGGTTCGTGATAGGCCGTCTGCGCTGTGGCCAGCAAATCCAGCTTCCCGGCGGCATCATACTGGCGCATGACAACATCTTCAGCGGCTTGATCGCCCTTATGAATTTGACCGTGCCAGTCAATTTGCGGGAGCGACAGGGGGCGCTGCGGCCATGACCACCAGACCATTCCGGCAAGACACATAACCAGCACGGTAAAACCCAGGCTGGGAAGCCGCAAACGCAGCATCAACAATGCCCCTGTTGCCCAGCCTGGGTCAAAACGGCGGACCAGCAGCCCTTGGCCTGCAAAATCAGCTCACATAATTCCCGGACGGCCCCTCGGCCACCCGCATACTGACTTTGCCAGTGAACCCGCTGGGCCAGTTCCGGATGGGCATCAGCCGGCGCAGTGGCCAGCCCGACGCGCTGTAAAATGGGCAAATCAATCAGATCGTCACCCATATAAGCAACCATGGCATCTTCAATATTCAGCGCCAGCTTCAGCTCACTGTAAGCAAGATGTTTGTCTCGGCAGCCCTGGAAAAGATGTTTGATACCCAGATCTCGGGCACGATGCGCCACCGCTGGAGAAAACCGTGCCGTAATAATGGCCAATTCTACCGCATGCGCCTGCAGCAGCTTGATCCCGTAACCATCGCGCACATGAAAGGCTTTGCTTTCGGTACCGGCATCATCAAAATACAGCCGTCCGTCGGTCATCACCCCATCCACGTCCAGGATCAGCAGCCGGATTTGCGCAGCGCTTTCCATCAGGGTTTCTGCTGCCAAATGCTTCATACAATGCCAGCCCGCAGCAAATCATGCATATTCAATGCGCCGACTAACCGGTGATTGTCGTCCACAACCAGCAGCGCCCCCACCCGCTTGGCCTCCATCAGGGCCAAAGCCTCGGCCGCCAGTGCTTCAGCGCGGATGCTGCAGGGTTGGGCATGAGCCAGGGCCGACATGGGTTGCTCCCAAAGATCCTGACGCTCGGTAAAGGCACGCCGCAAATCTCCATCGGTGAAAATACCCAATACCCGATCTTCGCCATCCACCACGGCGGTCATCCCCAAGCCTTTGCTGCTCATCTCCAGAACCGCGTCACGCAGCATGGTTTTCAGGAGCACCTTTGGCAAAGCCTGGCCCTGGTGCATCACATCCTGAACCCGGAGCAACAAACGCTTGCCGAGGCTTCCACCAGGATGAGAAAGGGCAAAATCATCCGCCGAAAATCCGCGCGCCTGCAACAAGGCCATGGCCAAGGCATCGCCCATGGCCAGAGTTGCCGTGGTAGACGCCGTCGGCGCAAGATTCAGAGGACAGGCTTCGCGCTGCACACTGCAATTAAGATGCACAGCGGCACTGCGCGCCAGGGTCGATTGGGGATTGCCGGTCATGGCGATCAGTGGCACAGCCAGACGCTTGACCACCGGAAGAATGGCCAGCAATTCAGCCGTTTCACCCGAGTTTGAGAGCGCCAGAAGACAATCAGAGCGGGTCAGCATGCCCAGATCGCCATGACTACCCTCCGCAGGATGCAGAAATAAAGCGGGACTGCCGGTACTGGCCAGGGTCGCGGCAATTTTTTTGCCGATGATGCCGGATTTACCCATACCACTCACGACCACCCGGCCCGAACATTGGAGAAGTAACCCACAAGCCTGGACAAAACTGTCGTCAAGGCGCGCTTCCAATGCACTCACCGCTTCAGCCTCCAGACGCAAAACATCACGCCCGGTAGCCAATAAATTATCTACATCCATGCTTACTGCCATTCTGACAAACACTCAATCTGCACGATCACCGTCCTGTTCCTGAATGGCTTCATAGACTGCATGACAATGGGGATGCGCCGCCATGACCTTGTCAATATCCGCAAATGAAGTCTGGCGCAGCAAGGTCCAGCAACGCATATTTTCTGCGGCCAGGCTTTCGGGATGCTGCGCATACCAGTTACTGCTGTCCTTGGGCGTATTACCGACAAGCACTTGCCCACGCGCCCACCACAATAGCAGCGCAAAAAGTGCTAGCGCACCAATAATGACCAACGTATATACAATTTTCATAAATTCTGCTGGAAGACCTGAGTCAAGTTAAACTTCTTCGTGATATTGCTGATTCAACAATTGTACCAGTTTCCCTTCGCGCTCAGTAATATCGGCCATCAGGCGGTCGCTGAAATCCTGCCAGAATGATTGCAAACGGGCGAGATCTTCTCCTTCAGCAAACTGACCCATCAATTCACCCACCTTTTCAATGACTTCACGCAGTTGCAAACTGGTGCTCAGGGCATTTTTAATTTGTTCGCGAGGATGAGGTATCCAACTTCGGTCACTGACGTAAGAGCGCAAACGCTCACCATACTCCAGAACCCGTTTGCGCAACTTGCCGCCAAGCCCAATTTGCTGACTGCGCAAATCCCCCCAGACAGCGAGTTCCATCAAATCAACCCAGTCTTTCCGCCAGCGTTTTCGGAGTTCGACGGACACAGATATCGCGTCCTGAACGGCTACCAGGTCAAATTCCATCTTGCCGTACCCTGCATGTTTCCTGCGCCACTTGCCACCGCTCCGGCGTGCCTACATCGTTCCATATTCCCTGATACAGGGCCCCTTCTACCACACCCGCTGCAATCCACTGTCGCAACCAGGGTGCCAAGGGTGCCGACTGTTCCGGGTAGCCCCGCAACAGCGCCGGGTTAATGCGGGCAATTCCCGCATAAGTATGACGTTCTTCGCCCTGCAACGCCACCATCCCCGCATTCAGGGCAAAGTCTCCTGCGGGATGATGGGGTGGATTAGGAACCAGGACCAAACATACAGAAGCCAAAGGCGCCTGCAGCAGAAAATCCCAGGGGAAATCCGTACAAATATCTCCGTTGACCAGCAAAAAAGGGGCATCTCCCAGTTGTGGCAAGGCCCGGATCAAAGCGCCGCCCGTCTCCAGGCGACCCGACCTTTCGTCACTATAGACAATGCGCAACCCCTGCCATTGATGGCCCAATCTTTCCACAATCAGGTCGCCCAGATAACCGATATTGATGATGACCTCGCGGACGCCAGCAGCGGCCAGAGATTCCAGATGCCGCACGATGAGGGGTTTACCCCCGACTTCCAGTAAGGGCTTGGGAAGATGGTCCGTGTAGGGACGTAAGCGCTCACCCCGTCCGGCCGCGAGAATCATCGCCCGGGTCATAGCGCCAGCCAGGCCGAGAACTGCGGGAAAAATATTTGCAGCTGCGCATCGCTGGCTAAAGCATCCAGTACATATTTGCGAAATTGCGGCAGTAAATCCAGATAACCCGATTTGCCGTCGCGATAAGCCAAGCGGCAAAAAATTCCCAAAATCTTGATATTACGTTGCAATGCCATCCATTCGACACTGCGCACAAATGACTCTTGTGGCATTGCAATCCTGCCGGTTTTGGTGAGTCTGCGCTGAAAATCCAGAATCCATTGATGCCGGCGGGCAGCGCCCCAATCCCAGTAACGATCCCAAAGCAAGGAGGCGAGGTCATAGGTCCAGGGGCCGGTCACAGCGTCCTGGAAATCAATCATCACCAAGCGCCGAGGGGTAGTCTGCAGCATGAGATTGCGGGCGTGGAAATCCCGATGGACCCATACCTGAGGCTGATTGAGGGCGTTATCCTGCAACAGTGCAAAAAGCCTTTGCAGGTTCTGCTGCGCTTCCTCATCCGGCGTCACCCCCAGATGCCTGAGCAAATACCAGTCATGAAATAAAGTCAGCTCTTCGCCCAGACGTTGCCTTGAAAAAAACGGTAGGCGAGGACGCGCATCATCCTTTCTGCCCGCGCTTTGCAGGGCAATAATAAGATCCAGCGCCTGCTGCATCCAAAACTCCGTTTCCGTGTCTGTATCGAGAATGGCCTTGAGATCCGTAGTTCCCAGATCTTCAAGGAGTACAAATCCCGGTTGCAACTGCGCTGCCAGAATTTTTGGCACTGGCAACCCCGCATTTTGCCAGCGCTGCTGTATCCGCAGAAAGGGCAAAATATCCTCGGGTGGCGGCGCATCTATAAACAGCCGTCGGTCCGTCAAGCGCCAGTAATGCCGACCACTGGCATCACCGGGAATGGCCTGGGATTGTCCAGCATCCACACCTTTGGCCTGCAGCCAGGCTGCTGCATCTGGTGACATTGCTCCGGCCGAAACAGCGGGCGTCAAAATTTTTCTGGTGTTTAGAGATTGCGACATAAAAGCATTTTGTGCGATTTTAGGCGCCTATGAAAAGCCCTCTTCAGCAGGTTCACCAATTTCGACGCGGAAAAACTCTTCCGTCCGGGCACGTTGCCTCTCCGCGTCGCCGCATTTGCCTGGCCCTGCTGGCAGCATTGCTAAGCCCTGGCCTCGCCTGGGCTACGACCGTCGAAAAGCCGGTGACCCTGTATGCCGATCAAGTCAATGGGATGGGCAGCGGGCACTGGACGGCCAAGGGTAATGTCGAGGTGCTTTATGGAGATCGGCGGGTTTATGCCGATACGGTGCACTACGACCAGGCCAAAGATGAAATTCTGGCTGACGGCCACGTGCGGATGGTGAGCCCCGGCATGGTCACAGCAGCCCCCCAGGCGACCATTCATCTCAAGGCCAACGAGGGAATAGTCGTACACCCCCGTTATCTGCTCGAAGCCGAGCAGGGACATGGTCATGCAGAAAGCGGTCGCGAGTTGAGCAAAGGTCACTATCAGCTCAATGAGGCTTGCTACACAACCTGCCACGGCAAGGTACCCGCCTGGCAACTATGGAGCAGTCAGATCGACCTCAACCAGAACGACAACTATGTGACGACCAAAAATACTACGCTGAATGTATCCGGCGTTCCGGTATTCTGGATGCCCTATTTCAGTTTCCCGCTCAAGCGCCACTCCGGTTTTCTGGCCCCCGGCGTGGGCAGTTCCACCGTCAACGGCTTTTATCTGGGCATACCCTATTATTTTGATATTTCCCGCAACCTGGATGACACCTTTACTCTGAACTACTTCACTCGGCGTGGCGTCATGCTGCAAAACGAATTTCGTTACCTCGAACCAAACTACAGCGGCAAGCTTTTTCTGGATTTGTTACCTTCGGATCAACTGACCCATAAAAACGTCTGGGCATTATCCTGGCAGCACAACCAGAATCTCGGCGATGGCTTCAGTTTCAACGTCAATTACAATCGTGTCAGTTACAAAAACTTTCTTTCCGATTTCGGCAGCACCGCAGGTTTCGGCAGCAGTTTTATTGGCGGTATTGGTAACGCCCCTTACATTACCTCGACGGGCGGCATTTATTACAACAATGCCCACATTAGCGCCGGCGCCGTATTACAGGGTTACCAGGAACTCGCGCCAGACAGCAGCGCGCCTTATGCCCAGTTGCCGCGCATTTATGCGGATGGCTACTGGCGGGTGGGACGCAGCGGCTACTTCAACTGGCATAGCAGCTTCAATTATTTTTCTGCTTCCACCGGACCCATTGGTCAGCGCCTGGATCTGACCCCCACTCTGGGATGGCGCTTCAGCCGGGGTTGGGGCTTCC
>NZ_JABELD010000189.1 GCF_018853445.1 Acidithiobacillus concretivorus | reverse complement strand
GCGACGTGCAGGATACGCGGCTGAAAATCCATCCCGGCAGCAAAACGACGGGACTGGCTCTGGTCGCTGAGTACGTCCGTCGTGGCCCTACGGTGATCTGGGCCGCTGAATTGGCGCATCGGGGTGCGGTAATCCGCAAGGCGCTGCAACAACGGCGCGATCATCGGCGATTTCGTCGGGCCAAGTTACGTTATCGTGCCCCGCGCTTCCTGAACCGCACGAAGCCAAAAGGCTGGCTGGCACCCAGCCTGCAACATCGGGTCGATACCACGATGGCCTGCGTATCCCGCTTGCAGCGTTGGGCCCCCGTCGTGGCTCTGTCCACCCTGCTGCATCGCTTCGATACCCAGGCTTTGCAGAATCCGGAGATCAGTGGTGCGGAGTATCAGCACGGCACCCTGTTCGGCTACGAGGTCCGGGAATATCTACTGGAGAAATGGGGCCGTAAGTGCGTCTATTGCGATGCAGAGCATACCCCGCTGACTATCGACCATATCCACCCCAAGAGCAAA
>NZ_JABELD010000188.1 GCF_018853445.1 Acidithiobacillus concretivorus | reverse complement strand
ATCCACCCGGGCTTGGGCTTCACGCACTGCAATAATGTCTCCCGTGCCGATTTTCAGGGTGGCTTGGGTTTGTTGGTAAATGCTTTCCAGCAGTGATTTCTGCTTTTTGGCAACCCGTTCCTGGGCTTGGGCTTCCAGCACCGCAAAATAAGCTTTGGCGACCTGCAGGGCGAGCTGCTGTTCGGAGTAGGTCAGGCCAGCAGCGCTGGCTTGAATCCGCGAATCCGCCTGTTTCAGCGCTATCCAAGCCTGGCCGTTGAATACGGATTGGGTGATGTTGACGCTGTAGCTGTCAGACAAATAGGCGCGGTTAATAGCTATATTGCCAAAACCGGTAATGTCGGCGGTATTAAAGCCTACCGCGGCACCAACCCCCACATGCGGCAGCAAGGCCGAACGCGCCAGAGGCTTGTCCTGCATTTGCGCGGACAGTTCGGCGCGGGCCTGAGCCAGTACTGGGTCGGTATGGTAGGCCTGCTGATAGGCATCAATCAGGTTTTCTGCCCAGGCAGAACTGCTGCTCAACAGCAACGCAGCGGCAAGCAACGACAAAGCAGAACGATGGGCGTGCATGGGTATTTCCTGAGCCTGAAGGAGATTTCAGACAATACCGACCGATCGGTCGGTAGTCAAGAGCGCATGGGCAAAGGACCTTTCATCGCTTATGCTACAACGCTCTATTTGGCAGGATTTTTGGCAGGATCATGACGCTGTCTCCCTTGGTTTACTGTGCTTTGGCGTATCCCGATTGTCTTGAGAAAGTATTTGCCGGGCTTGCCGAAACAGATTGGTCGCAGTGGCTGGATAGTAGTGCCCAGACGTCAGGGCAGGGGAGATACAGTATTATAGTGACGCAACCACGTCGCCGTATCTGGCAACATCAAGGACAATTGTGGGTGGCCGAAGGCCATCAGTCCGCGCAGCTTTCGACATCCTCGTTGTGGCAGGTCTTGCGGGAAAGTCTCGCCAATCTCCCTGCAACGCAGTTGCCTCAGGGCGAAGATCTGCCCTTTACCGGCGGAGTGCTGGGTTATTTGGGGTATGATTTTGCTTTGGCGGAGCAGGGGCTCGCAATGCCTGCGACGACTTTCTGGCCAGAAGCGGCTTTTGGCGTTTACGATACGGCCTTTATTGTTGACCATCTGCAGGGTTGTTCCTGGCTGCTTGCCCCTGAAGATCAAATGGCCAGTGTACGTTTACAATGGGAAGCCCGCTTGGCGGCTGTCCAGGAGCCTGCCTTATGGCCGGTGTTCCAGACGCGCGGAGCCGTGCAAGCGCAATGGTCTCCAGCACAATATCACCAAGCTTTTCGTCAGGTGGAAGCTTATATTCACGCCGGTGATTGTTATCAGATCAATTTGGCACAGCAGTTTTCTGCCACCTATAGTGGCTCGCCCTGGTATTTGTATCAGCAGATGCGATCAATGAATCCGGCAGCTTTTTCGGCTTATTTGCGCTTTCCCTGGGGGAGTGCATTGAGCTTTTCTCCAGAGAGGTTGCTGCAGGTCCGGCAGGGACAAATGCAGGTTCGCCCCATCAAAGGCACCCGTCCCCGCTCTGCAGACGCATTGCAGGATGCCCAGTTAGCTGAAGATCTGCTGCGCAGTCCTAAAGATCGTGCTGAAAACGTGATGATTGTGGATTTGCTGCGCAATGATCTGGGTAAGGTGGCAAAAACCGGCTCTGTGCAGGTGGCCCAGCTTTGTGGCCTTGAATCCAATGCCCAGGTGCATCATCTGGTCAGTGTCGTGGAAGCCCAATTACAAGACGGATTGGACCCCCTTCACGCACTGGCTGCCTGTTTTCCGGGAGGGTCCATCACTGGCGCGCCCAAGCGTCGTGCCATGGAAATCATCCATGAGCTCGAAGCTGCATCGCGGGGTCTTTATTGTGGCAGCATCGGTTATATTGACCGCAGTGGAAGAATGGATATGAATATTGCTATCCGTACCATTACCGCCAGCCAGGGAGAACTGCAGTTCTGGGCAGGCGGGGGCATTGTCTCGGACTCTGTGGCTACTGCGGAGTATCAGGAAAGCCTGGACAAGGTGGCTTTGTTCCATCGGAAACTTGCAGCACTGGCTGGTCTCGCATAGAGTCCGACCCATAGATCGCTTTTCAAAGTCAGGCATGTCCCGAAAAAAACTCCACACCCGATGGCAACTGCTGCTACAAATTGTCTTTACCATTGGCGTTCTGTTCTGGCTTTTGCATAACACCCACTGGCAGTCGCTCAGTCAACGTTTTGCAGAAATGCGGCCCTGGTGGTTTGTCGCGGCCATGGCCTCCTATGCCCTGAATTTATCGGTATCGGTTATTCGCTGGCGTGTTATTTTGTTGGCTATGGAGCGCACGGCGCCCATCCTCTGGTTGCTGCGGCTGAATTGGGTTGGGGCCTATTTTAATCAGGTATTGCCCGGGGCGGTTTCTGGTGATGTGATTCGTGCCTGGTACACCCGTCATCAAACCGGTTCCATGCCGCTGGCGCTTGCAGCGGTTTTTGGTGACCGCTTTATGGGGATGGGCGCTTTGATTGTCATTGCAGCGGTCGCCTTTGCTCTGAGTGGAGCAAGGGTGGGGCTGCTCCCGCAAATGGGCTGGACCATCGGGATTCTGCTTTTTGCCTATGCCTTGATTGTTATTCTTATTTTAAGTCCGCTGCTGAACTTTCTCGAAAAAATTTCGGGAAAACTCGGCGATAAGCTTCATGATATTCGTTTGGGCATGAGCGCACTGCTGCGCCATCGTCTGGCATTGAGCGCGACCATTGTTCTATCATTTGCTATTCAGTGCATATCAGTTCTGACCTTCTGGTTGCTCGCCCATGCGCTTGGCGAGGCCCCGGACGCCGTAGCACTCTGGGTCGTATGGCCGGTAATCAGTCTGTTTCTGGCCCTGCCCATATCCTTTGCCGGTTGGGGGCTGCGAGAAGGCCTGATGGTTTTTTATCTGGGCTATTTGCACATGGGGCATGATCAGGCTTTGGCGCTCTCCTTGTTGCTCGGCTTTACCATGGTCCTGACCAGTCTGCCGGGTGCCTTGTTGTGGATAGGATTACATCGTCACCATGAAGCACCCCCCGATCTGCAGTCTCAGACCGGTGTCCACTGAGAGACTCGGTTTGTCATCTTTTCAGTATTAACGTCTATATAAAAACACACAAAGTCAAATGGTTATAATCTATTTGTGTGGTAAAATGCGGTTGCATAATTTGTCTGCCGTTGACGCGTTGCCACATGTAATAGCATCAAGATATAATGACTGGATTGATGGTCAAGTATGTACAAGCTGGCGTAGCTCAGTCGGTAGAGCTACTGATTTGTAATCAGTGGGTCAGGGGTTCGATTCCTCTCGCCAGCACCAAATAAAACAGGCACTTAGCGAAACTTGCTAGGTGCCTTTTTTGTTTCACGTTTACTTTCACGTTTACTTTCAGCCTTGCGCTTGCATAATTCTGCATGACAGCGCATGAGAGGATTCCACCTTTCGTGCGCACAAAAATACATAGTATGAGCGCATGCTCAGAGGCTACGGGCTCGGGCTGACAACCGGTATAGCTTCGGGGTAGAGACTTTCGGGCGAAACGCGGCAAGGTTTCCCCCAATGTATTTCTCATCCTTACACAGACTATGAAGAAGTGGTTTGCTTAATGACCGCCTCCGGGAAATGGTCAGCATCCGTGTAGTGGTGCAACTTTGAGGGCATATGCCTATGGTGTTAAACAGCGCTGGTCGCTAGCCAGTTTTCAGCAAAAATCAGCGTTTGGATTGTTCGCCTTTGAGAACCTCAGTGTTTCGCTAATGCACATAATATTTCAACGGACTAATGATTCATATTCCGCGATATGGGGTGGTAAATACCTGATGCTGACAGGTGGCAAACGAATGATGCTGATTTACATTCCGGGTCATGCTGCCGGCAGTGTCTGCGGGGCCGGCCTTTCGGGAAAACCCTCGTCGACGATCGGCTTCGAAAAGCGCTGGGACCCGTATTTGAGTATGGACCGGATGACCTTCATGCACGAGCTGACCGCCAACATTCCGGAACGACCGGCGGAGATGGCGCGCATTGTCGCCAGCAATCTGGGGAGGGCGGCATGAAGCATCAGGAAACCATCCGCTTTGCGCTGTTTTCGGAAGTGTTTGCGGCCATTGCCCACCCCAAGCGTCTGGAGATCATTCACTATTTGGGTGAAGGGCAAAAAACCGCCAGCGAGCTCACCGAACTGACAGGCATGTCGAAAGCCAATGTTTCACAGCACATGAATATTCTCAAGGCGAGAGGTCTGGTGCACTGCGACAAGTGCGGTACTTTCTGTCATTACCGCCTTACCAGCCCCAAGGTTTTGGAAGTCTGCGAGATTGTTCGGGAGCTCATTCTCGACCAGATGCAGATTACCGCGCATAACCATGCAGTACTGAGTACCGTGGTAACTCTCCACAAAAAAGGCACCGCATGAACGTCACGGCGGACCATGCAAGCGCTTACATCCGGGGCATTGGCTGTAACCGTGGACAATTTCTGCTGCAGACAGTTCAGGTCTTTTTTGTGGGTCTGATTATCGGCATGGAACGCAATGTGTTGCCCAGCATGGCGGAGCACTTTGGTGTGGATAGCCACGCCTTTTTCTTCCTGGCTTCCTTTGTGATTTCCTTTGGTCTGGTCAAGGGCGCCCTGAACTTTGTG
>NZ_JABELD010000187.1 GCF_018853445.1 Acidithiobacillus concretivorus | reverse complement strand
GTTCTTGGAAAAACGGGGCAAGGGATGTCCCTGGCTGATGCTTTAAGCGTGCTGCAAAACGCCAAAGGCAAAATCATTTTTGAAATGGATGCAGAAGATAAACAGGTTCCTGTAAGCAAAGCACATGCAGAGGAAGAAATTTTGGCGATGTTTCCAACTTTGACCAGGGGAAGCAATCCCGGTGCTGATTATTATCTGAACAAGATGCTTTCTGGTTACAGGCTGCTTTGTGCTGCCCTGGAAAAAGGCGGTT
>NZ_JABELD010000186.1 GCF_018853445.1 Acidithiobacillus concretivorus | reverse complement strand
CATACTTTGCGCGGGTGCCGCTGCCGGGTTGTCAGCCTCTTGTTGTGTATGCTCGGCCCGCACCCAGTAAATGGTATCTTTTATCCACAGCAGCAGCACCAACGCCAGCGCAATGACCACTAGCCCAAAGACCAGCAAGGACCAGCGGGGACCATACAAAACGGCCAGATACCCCGTGGCCAGACCCGCTGCACCCACGGCAATGTAACCCATGGCCTCATTGATGCCGACCGCCAGACCGCGCTGATGATTGGCCGACAGATCAATCTGGCTGGTAACAGTCATAGTCCAGGTGAA
>NZ_JABELD010000185.1 GCF_018853445.1 Acidithiobacillus concretivorus | reverse complement strand
AATGCGGTTCCTGCCAATCCTGCGGATAACAGGGCAAAGCCCAACAAAACCGGTGGCTTGCGACCAATGCGATCGGCCAGATGCCCGGTCCAGAACTGGCAGAGCCCCCAGACCATGGCATAAACGCCGGTAATCCAGCCGATATAGATAACGCCGAGGCCGTGGAACTTGAAAAATAGCGGGAACAACACCCAGACCAGTGTGTCCGCAATTTTGTTGGTGACTCCGCCCTGGCAAAGCGCCCGGTAGGTCCGATCCTGAAAGGAAACCTGCAGGAAAGTGCTGG
>NZ_JABELD010000184.1 GCF_018853445.1 Acidithiobacillus concretivorus | reverse complement strand
GCGCTCAGACAGCGAGCACACAGGGGGTCCAGCCGTGACTTTCGACGAAATTCGCAATTTGCAGGTGGATGACATTATCCGCTGGCCGTTAAAAACCAAATTGATTGCCATTGCCATCATTATCGTTATTTTGGGCATTGTCGTCTGGTTTGAATTCATCTCCCCGGAAAACGACAAATACGATGCACTGCATACCCAGGAACAAAGTCTGAAAATCCAGATCAGGCAAAAGCAGTTGCTGGCGGCATCGTTA
>NZ_JABELD010000183.1 GCF_018853445.1 Acidithiobacillus concretivorus | reverse complement strand
GTCTAAGCAACCCACCTTCCCAAACTTTCTGACCTGACCGATCCTGCCCCGCATACAGCGAGAAGGGGTGGGTATGACGAAGGAAGAGAAGGCCACATATTGGCGGCAGCAAGTAGACGGATTTCAGGCGAGCGGTCTTTCCGTCAAGAATTACTGTGCGCAGGAAGGGATCGCGGTAGCCACCCTGCATTACTGGCGCAAGTGCTTTGCGGAAGCGGTAAAGCATCAGCCGACGGGTACTAGGACCGAGGGG
>NZ_JABELD010000182.1 GCF_018853445.1 Acidithiobacillus concretivorus | reverse complement strand
TTTGAGCTGTAACGTCTCATCTCAAAAGCATCCAATTTTATGCAAATGCATATGCATTTGCATCGAGAGATGACCGAAAAACCTAATAAAATCAATGATAGTATTTTTATTTTTTTAAAAATTTTGAAAAAAAGTGATTTTATTTCTGTTCAAAAGCTTTAATCACGCATGACTGGTGCCATCGCCTCAACCGCCTCAGCCACTTCATTTGGCAACATCAGCACATCATCGCTGTTATCAGACTGATCATGTGCGTCATCATGTGGATCAGGCAGCACCCCTGCTTTCCATGCATCTGCAAGGTCTTTAGTGCCGACTGGTGGCATCCATGCAATGACCTTTTCACATCCCAGATCACATAGTTTATCGATCTGCTTTTCATGGGCAGCATCGGTTTTGGCTTGTGTCTCTTGGTCTTTCTCATTCTCCATCGCCACATAAACCGTATCAGCTTCTTTCAGTATTTTCTGCACATGCGGCTGGTTCAAGAAAGAACTAACGCCAGCGCCACCACTGACAATGATGGTGGGTATCGGCTTCTTAGATGCCCTATGCCATTCAATCGCTGCCAGTGCATCAACGCCACCCTCAACGACCCAGACGGTACTTGGGTGATCGCCACGCCATATCGCGGGATACGATTTATCGGAGTGCCTTACATCCAACTTTGTCAGCTCTTTTTCACCATCAAATGACTTGATCGGTTGAGTAAGCCTGACCGTCATTGAGCGTAATGAGCCATTGCCATTGCCACAAAAGGCCGCAGCCGGGATTCCGTTGTAATCCACAAACTTCAAAAACCCTCTAGTATGAGCCATTCCTGCCGTTGTTTTACTGATGCCTCTGGATTCCAAATAGGCAGTAATGGCATCGCGGTCTTTACTCCGAGGCGGTGGACTGATCAGTTTATTATGAGACATTACGATTCTTTTTGTCTTATGCGTAATTGAAGAACCTGATAAATCGGCAATGGCTTGCTCAAAGGTCAAACCCATTTCATCCCTCAAGAAAGCTATTCCATCGCCACCCCTGCTTTGGTCCCATGTGCACCAGACAAAATGACCGTCAGGCTTTTTCGTTACGCGGTAACGGTCATCCACCACCCAATCTTTCACCCCATCTTTTTTTACCTCTAACCCGACCGATTCCATGTAAGCGACCAGATCGGCCATGTGCGCATCATCTCGCACCTGTTGATATTTCGCCTGCATATCAGATGAATCTTGCTTAGCCCGACGCTTTGCGGATTTTATTTTGAATCGGCTATTCCATGCCGTTACGGTAACATTCCCAGAATCAGTGCTATCATGATCAACAATGTTGCTGTTGATGCCGACGCTATCCAAAACCTCAACGTCAATTTTTGAATCCGCGCCTGCATCTCGGCTTTCTGTTTCCGTGAATTTTGGGCTTCTCTCATCCAACCCTGCATCTGTTTGTCCATCTGCATCGCTTTCTTGTGCTGCTCCTTCGCCATCATCGCTGACCGCTTTACTTTGTCCTGTGAAAGCGTCTGCATCTGTTCCTGCAGTGATTCCACGGCTGCCTGTATTAATGGCTGTATGATCGCCCGATGGGTATCCAAACCCTGATCCAAGGCTTGCGCCATTTTCTCCATCGGCTCTAAGCTCTCGGCTATCTGTTTCGCTATTGCTTCCGGCAATACTTCCAGTTCTGCCGTCGTTTTCATCGACACTTCTATTAGTTGGCTTGCGCTTGGCAAGCTCCGCAAAGTCTCTATCTTGGTCATAGTCCACCGCCTGTTTCAATTTTGACCATTTATACTTGTCGCGGCTCTTCGTCAGATTGAGTGGGTAGGGGGTAGAATGCTGTGGAGCGGTCGTGCCCTGAATTGGAGTTAGCTGATGGTCCCTGAAGAGCTGTTTTCTCTCGCGTTAGGATTGGTTCCGCCGTGG
>NZ_JABELD010000181.1 GCF_018853445.1 Acidithiobacillus concretivorus | reverse complement strand
AGGGGCGGCAGGGCACCTGCCAGTCCACCCCAGACAATATTCCAGGGGGTGCTGGGTTTGAGGTAGAGGGTGTAGACCACGCCGTAGCCCACGGTACCCGCCAGGGTCAGAATCAGGGTCAGGGGGTTGGTGCCCCAGGCGAGAATGGCAATGGCGGCGGTCATGAGCAGAGCCGCGTAGACGATGGCACCCCGGCGGCTGATGCGGCCTTCGGCCAGCGGCCGGTGCAGGGTGCGGCGCATGTGCTGGTCGAGATCCGGTTCGACGATCTGGTTGAGCACCCCGCCCGCTCCACCGGCCAGGGCAATGCCGAGCAGTCCGGCCAGGGCGGACTGCCAGTGGATCAGGGCGTTGGGGGCGAGAATTTCGCCGACGGCGGCGGTGAATACCAGCAGGGAGACGACCCGGGCTTTGGCCAGGACCCAGAGGTCATGGAGAAAGAGGCCGGGGCGAAAATTCTGGTGGCGGGCGACTTCTGCACCTGCCGTCGGCAGAATGCCGTCGGCGTCGGTGGGGGTAGCGGTGATTATGTGACTTTTCATGCGGGTTCCTGTGGCCGTGTCTCAGCGCCAGACCAGGACAATGGCCAGGGCCATGAGCAGTACCATGCTCTGGTGAAAGGCGACCATGATGCCGGGGTCTTTGGGTTTGAGGCTGACGGCGTGAAAAAGTAAAAATCCAACCGCGAATTGGCCGACGGCCAGATAGAAGGCGATCGGGTAGGCGGGCATCATGTAGCCCAGGGTGGCGACCAGAAGCAGG
>NZ_JABELD010000180.1 GCF_018853445.1 Acidithiobacillus concretivorus | reverse complement strand
AGCGAGGAGCAAGTGGAACCGCAAGCGGCTGGGCTATGCAAAAGCGCACTGGATAGAGGCCGCCTGTGCTGGAGAAAGTGGTACCGAGGTCAGGCTGGGTTCAGCCCACAAGCCCCTGCAGATGGGCGCTATGGGCCACGGCGAGCGGCAACGGGCGCGACTGAACCGATACGGGTTTCCGGTCGGGCACAAGGCCGGTGCTAAATCCTTTCTGGGATACCAAACCGGCGATCTGGTGCGGGCGGTGATTCAGAAAGGGAAATACGCTGGTACGCATGTCGGACGCATCGCCATTCGTTTTCGTCCGTCGTTTGCGCTGAAGGCCAAGGGGCATGACAAACCCATCAATGTGCATCCCAATTATCTCAAAATTCTACAGAGGAATGACGGTTATGCGTACAGTTAAATACGGAGGGGCGCTTCCGCTCCAGCTAAACGCATTGCGTTTTAGCTGGAGTACCCGCGCTGGGTTCTGATGGCAGAAAGCGACTGATACCTAAGACCATCAGTGGCTTCGCGGCCTGTTGTTGCCTGCAATGAATGCAATGCCTATACTAAATCGAAACAGGCTAAACGCGGGGTTATCATGGCCATTATCACCATTCGGAACCTGGATGAATCAGTAAAAACCAGCCTACGCATCCGTGCGGCGACTCATGGGATCTCTATGGAAGAAGAAGCCAGACAGATTCTACGTGCTGCTTTGCAATCGTCGGAGCAGCAGGGAGGCAATCTGGCACAGAGGATCCGAGCGCGGATAGAGCCTCTTGGTGGAGTGGATTTGCCGACCATGCCCAGAGATCCTGTTCGGGATCCTCCCAACTTCCAATGATTGTACTGGATACTAACGTCATTTCAGAGTTGCTTCGCCCCGCTCCAGCCGGACAGGTCATGTCTTGGATAGCCAGCCAATCATTAATGTGAAAGAAACAGCCTGAGGGGCGCACGCATCCCTGACCGATTTTGGCCATAGGTTGTAAGCGGGATGAAGCTAGGCTGGATCGGGGAGGAATCCGAACTTGATCAGCTTTTTCACCCAGCGGGAGGCATTGCGTTGCACGCTCAACGCTTCATAGTCGGTGGCGGCATCCCGGTAATATGTACCGCGAGAGAGCATGAAGTAGATGATGCGGAGCATTTTATGGGCCAGGGCGACAATGGATCGTTTATGCCCACGGCGCACCACGAGGCTTTGAAATTTGGATTGTAAGGCGCATCGGGTGCGACTGGCGGCATGGGCGCATTCACAGAGCACGCGCCGCACATAGGGATTGCCTTTCCGCGTGCGTCCGCTTTTCCGTTTGCCCGCTGACTCGTTGTTCCCAGGGCAAAGTCCGGTCCACGAAGCCAGGCGATCGGCGCTGCCGAAGACACTCATGTCGTCGCCCATTTCCACCAGCAGCAAGGCCGCTCCCATAAGGTCCACTCCCGGCAAGGTCTGCAGCAAGGTCAGCGCGTGCTGTTGTGGTTGCAAACCCTCCAGTAATCGGGCGTCAAAGCGGGCGATCTGGGCCTCCAGGGCTTCGATATGACGCATCGTTTCTTCCAGCACAAAACCATGGCTGGCACTCAAATCGCCCTGCAGCGCATCCAGTATCTCCGCCCGGCTGGCCTTGAGGCGACGGCTCGCCAGGGACAGCACTTCCTGGGCAGTGGCGCCCTGAATCAGCGCCTTGATCATGGCCCGCGCCGATTGTCCGTGAATGTCGCTGACGACGACACCCAAGCGAATGCCACCATCGGTCAGCACCTTGTGCAGCCGGTTCTTCTCTGCCGCCAGCATGCCCACCAACTTTTGTCGCTGACGGGCAATCAGGCGTAATTCCCGCAGCGCGGCAGGCGGGACAAACGAACCTCGTAACAAGCCCGCACGTGCCAACATGGCCAACCACTCCGCATCCCCCACATCGGTCTTGCGACCGGGCACCTGTTTGACATGACGGGCATTCACCACTTTGGCCTGGATGCCCACCTTTTCCAGTGCGGCATAGGGGCTTTTCCAATAAATCCCTGTGCTCTCCATGACCACCTCATCCGGCTGAAAGGACAAACACCATTCCGCCAGAGCGCGGCGGTCCTTCTTGAAAGCACCGAACTGGCGACGCTCTACATGAATCTGGCCATCAGGGTCGGCCACGATAGCGCAAGCCGTCACTTGCGCCTGATGGATATCCAGACCGATGACCCGTTGAAAAATTGGTTGTAGTTCCATCACATTCCCTCTCGCTCTATACTGGTAAGTCGGGAGGCGGCGGATGCCGAGACCGAATCAACCAGCCTGCAGCAAGCCACAGACGGTCCTTTTAATGTGCGCTCTCTGAGAGGCAATCCGGGGTACGAGTCGGTCCGGCGGGTCACGTTAGATACGGGATCAAGTCACCAAAATTTTGCGCGATCTCTACCCGCCACCACCCACTCGCATTTTCTTTCATTCTCCGGGGTGGCGCGAGTCGCAATGTACGTTAGATAATCTCTACACGACGAGCATCACGCAGGCAGAGATGTTTTACGGGGTGCGTATCTTGCCGGAAGGAAATCGCCGAACGAAACTCGAACAAGCCATCGCAGCGATCTTTAGGGAAGACTTTGCGGGTCGAATACTTCCCTTTGATGGAGGGGCTGCAATGGCGTTTGCAGAGATCGCCGCTCAGAGAAAGTTGTCTGGGCGGGCTATTCCCCAGGCGGATACCCAGATTGCAGCCATCACCCGTTTTCGGCGGGCGCATCTAGCCACCCGCAACATCTCAGACTTCGAGGATCTCAGCATTCCGCTTATCAATCCTTGGGTATCTCAGGAAGCATCATCATGATGGAACAGTGATGATCCAGCCGAAAACGGCGATCATTATCAGCACCCTGGTTCTGGTGGTTCTGTTGCGTGGCTTGCGAAGATATTTCGTGCTTTTCTGGCTGGCGGCACTGCCGGGGATTCTTTTCCACGAACTGAGCCACTGGTTGCTCGCCTTTGTGAGCAATGGACGGCCTTGTTTTCCGCGTATGCTGCCCAAGAGGGTGCCCGGAGGCTATGTTCTGGCCCGCGTGCCAGTTCGCAATCCCACATGGTACAACGGAGCGTTTATCGGCCTGGCACCCTTGCTGCTGATCGCTATGGCCTTTGTTGCCATTGTTTATGGATCACCTGAATCCTGGAGCTGGGCGCAAGCCTGGCGCATCGTCCTGATCCCTGTATTTGCCGCAGAATGTCTGGTCGAGTGTGCGCCCTCAACAGCAGACTGGCGGATTGCACGCAAAACCTTGTGGCCGGTTGCTGCCGCAGTGGTATGCGTAATGGTTTTTCGGGAGCTCTGGTAGATTTTAACCCGTGCCCCCCCCTTATGGCATCTGGCCAGCAATAATGGAATCCAAGGCGGATACCGGAAACAGCCCGCGAATCATCCCCACATGGCCATTTGGCAGACGAAACACCAGATCCGGCACAATGTCGTTCCCAGTTTGGAGTAAAAGCCGCAGATTGCGGGCAATGCCAGCACGCGCCTGGTCGCTGGGTGTAACCGCACGCACACCGCCAGAGCCATTTTGCATCACACCCTGAAAATCCAATGCCAGGGCGTGTGCCTGCTCGTGGGATTCCAGGATCGCTGCTGCTTTGCCAAGGCTGGAAGACGTGAGGATGGCTACAGGCACATAGCGCACGGAAAGCTGGCCGGCCTGAATCGCGGGCAGCTCCCGCTTAAAGGCTTCGGCGCAATAAGCGCAGTTGGGGTCGAAAAAATCATACACCACGGTTTTCCCGTTTCCTATCTGGATGTAGGCACTGGTACCCAGATTCTTCCAATACTGATGCCAGCCGCCAGAAGCCAGTGCCGTTCCGGAAAACAGCAGAAGAGAGAACATAACCGCTGCCCCAAACTTATTCTTCCGTTTGAGCATGACTATCCAGAAAATGCCCGACTGCCGCAACATGAGTGCTTTTCTCAGTTTCTTGCGGTTTTTCATTGTTCGCAAGCCATTCAACAAAAGAATCGTACTCCGGATGCTTCACACCGCTTTCTGCACGATAGTCCTCAACAGCGCAACCGAGTGCGACAAATGCCGCTTTAATCAGCATTCCATCCCGATCACCCTTACTCTTGGCGATTCTCTGGATACCAAGAGAGACTTCCAGAATCTCCAGATCAACCGCATCATCACCCAATATATCCGCGCAAACGCGACGAACGGGGCCGGACGTGTTTTTATTAACCATCGTGAACAATCTCCTTTTCATGTCGTAAAAGTGCAATTTTATCACTATATTTGACAAAGAAGCCAGTATTAAGATATATGTAGGAATAATATTTGTCTGAAATACGCCCGAAAGGGTCTATTATGAGGGTCGCGTAGTGGTAATAATATATAGATTATTCCTACTACAGATGCAGAGAGAGGAAAAACAGGGTCATGATCGACATCAATGGCTGGATTCAGCAGTTTGAAAAGTGGCTTACAGGCCCGAATTTCACGAATCCTTACTCGCAGGTCAGTATTCGCGGTTATTGTGCTCATGCGCGTCGTTTTCTTGATGCACTCGATTATGACGGTGTAGAAGACCTCAGCGAAGTCAGCATTGCCATGGTCCGGAAATATATCAGAACAGGGCAGCACGGCGAGAAAAGCAAGAGAAGCAGTCAATATGTTAAAATGGCTACTCTAATGCTTTTTTATGAATTTATCAGTCTGAATGACGATTCCTTGCCGAATCTCGCTTTATCCTTTCAGGAAGAGAATCGCGCCCAGAGAGCGCGGAGTAGTGGCGGAAGGGGCGGGTTCAAGGAAAAGCGGCTGGTTCCCGTTTTAACGTGGAAAGAAATGGATCAGTTGTTTTCCCACACGGATAGGGGTACGTCCTATGCCGCCATGCGTGACAAGTCACTTATCCGGTTTATTCTCGATACCGGCCTCAGAGCATCGGAAGTGGTGGCCATGACCGTCAAAGACGCCGGCGACTACTTTGAAGGACGGATCCGCCTGGTCGGGAAGGGCAATAAAGAACGTCTGGTGCGATTCCAGCCCGAAGGCATCGAAGCGATGCGAAACTGGCTGCAGATCCGTCATCGTTCCAATCCGGAAACCGATGCGCTGTTTGTGACCGACCAGGGCAAGGCCATTCCTGCCAAGGCGCTGCATACGATGGTGTCTCGCTTACTCATCCGGGCAGGCATCGAGAAACCCCAGTGCGGCCCGCATTTGTTGCGTCATACGGCAGCAAGTGCGTGGCTGGCCAAGGGTATGGATCTCAGGCAGGTACAGGAGAATATGGGGCACGCCAACATTGCTACCAGCAGTCGGTATCTGCATTTATTGGAGTGATTAGATGAAGCTGAAAATCGGAGATTGGTACATCCTGGCCAATACCGCGTTCCCAGAGGATCGGAGCCGCGACCGCACGGTGGTGATTACTGACCTGAACCACAAATCGGTGTTCTTCGACCAGAAAGCCGGACCAGGGTTGCCATCGACCGGCTCATTTATGATTTCGCGGGCGAATTTTCGCAAGTATTTGCGGGAAGTTGAGGACTGACATGGAGACAAAAGAAAAATTCGGCATCACCCGGTCAAAACAGAAAAGCGGTAATGGCTGGTTGGTCAGGTTGTATTTGCCTGGAGAAAATAAGCGGCCTGTAGCCCAGCGTTATTTTGCAGACAAAAAACACGGTGGAACCGATAAGGCATTGGAAGTAGCCAAAGTTTGGCGCGATGAAAAAATGCGAGAACATACCGTAGCGCCAAGAAAAAGGGATGGTAGTGGATACTTCCTAAAATATAATCGTAGGAACGCGGTATCTGGTAGAATTGGTATAAATCTGGTGTCTTACAAAAACCCGGACGGATCTTTTCGCAATCTCTCCTGGCAGGCGCGGTTTATGGTGGATGGGAAGCAGAAAAATAAAAGCTATTCCATTCTGAAATACGGGTATGAAACAGCCTGGAGAATGGCCGCGATGGAACGCAGCAGGCATGATGGTCAGCCTATGCCGGAAAGCGCACCAGACATGCCAGATTGGATGCCTAAATAGACTGTAACAAAAAGCCCCGACCAGAGGACGGGGCGAATCAAGTGTGTTCCGGGCTGATACCGGCTTGGCAGCAACGCCAAGGCCCAAAGCAAGATAGCTTTAGAGGCAATAAACCCCAAATAGAGACTACCATAGGTGGCAAAGCGTGTCTCGAAATTAAAAACATCTTAAAAATTAAGATTCGTGATTGACGGTCTGGCTTGTGCCGACTACCATAAAACACTGGGATGTAGTATTCCGAAGGGATTTATTTTGAAGAAAATAAAATTGCATACTTTTTTTGCCACTATTGTCTTTTTGGGATTTACGCAGACTGCGGTAGCAAGCATTAACCAAGGCGGACTAAACACCTATGTATGTTTGCTAAAAAATGCGGTGCTTCTAATACAGTTTACTGATATTTCAGGACATATCACTGGAAATTACATTAGCAATACGCTGAACAGTCACGGCACTGGTGAACAAGTCGATGAAAAATATTTCACTGGTTATGAAGGTGATGGCACCATCAGTATAACATTTCAATACGGTGGAAACTGGATTGGAAAGGTTCATGGAAAACAAATAGATTTTCAGATACCAAACTTTATTGTTGGTGAGCCATTATCATCGGTGGTATTCAATGTCAGCACACAAAAGGAATACAATAATTTGCGTATTGTCATGGAAAAGCTCATCAGTAGAAACCAGATATTAAGAGATGCCAGGGAAAAAGAGCTAACAGAGATAAAGGATTTTAAGCACAGAGAGGAATATATAGGAAGAAGCATATCTTACCAATATAAAAAACTATCAAGGCTAGAAAACGAAAAAATCCTCTCTCCAGAAAAAGTCAAAGAGCAATATATAAAACAAATAGATTTGGCAAAAAAAATAATAGCACAGCAACTAAAGGTAAGAAAAGAGCCAAATCATTACGGTAAAAACTACAGCATTAGTTCATTGAACTACGATGTAAGCAATGTTGCCTTTACCGTAAGCAACATTAACTTTGATCTTAGTGGTATGTATGGAAACGCCAAAAGCCTGGAGGCCGGAATAAAAGATGCGATTTTGTCAATTAAAAGAAATTGCATAGCTTACAACGGATTGCCGCAAGCGTATAAAAATAACGATATATTGTCTTTGTGCAATAACGAACAAACCAAGTTCGCTTCTGCCGACCTATTTTCAAAAAAAGTTAAAGACTCGGCATACATTATAAAAGAATATCAAACAAAATATGATGGAGAAATGAAAACTTTACAAGAAACATCAAATTCAATAAAATAATTTATATTATTTATTTTTTCTTTTAGCTTGTGATAAATCTGATGCTGCTACAGACTTCACTTTCTTGGGAGTTTTCTTGTTGGCCAATAGCGATCCAGCCTTGCTTGCATCTTTCTTTGATGTTGTCATAGCTTTGATATTCCATAGGTGGTCAAAAGAGAAATAATTATGCACACCCCCCAAAAATAAATGTCCTTCTTATTATCGTTGTAAGAATCCTTAAATACTGCCTTCAATGCGACGTGCCCTATCACTTGAGTGGCACCATGCAAGGCAATCTGATTTCCATAACTATCCTTATTCATAATAAGTTCCTTTATCAAAAAATAACGGTTGCGCGGTTTCCATACACCCCTCCTGTTGACTCCTTTTTGAATCTTAGCAATAATCATACCAGACAAACATGGAGCGTCAAGTCTTTAGGATGTATCAATGAACGGATAACCCACCCACAATCCCCACTGTCTCCACACTCACCCTTACCACCCGGCCAATCAGATCAACGATATACCGTTCATCACCGATCTCCGCCAACATCCGGTTAGGATCATTCTCGATGCCACTAGCCTTATCCACCCGCACGGAATAGCGTTCCATCACCCAATCTACTGGTGATTTTCCGTTCACCACATAGTCATAGGCTTCTTCCGGAATACCTTTCAGCGTCAGGGCATTGTTATAAACGATGCTTCCACGTTCCCCTTTCTTCGGAAAACGTATCTTCTGCACCGTATAATCGCGCTTGTCACCGGACCAGACTTCTTCCAGCGGCCACGGCTCGATTTCCTCATAGCCCAGGTGCAAATCCATCAGCTTCTTTCCGGCTTCCGTAAAGGCCCGGAAGTCCGGCGCGTAAGGTATGCGGGGAATCATTTTGCTGAGGTCAGCCGCATACGCTTCGCGGTACTCCGGCGAATGCAGCAGGCCATACACATAATGGAAAATATCCATTTTCTCGATGCTTTCATCGTGATAATGACGGCGGAACTCGGCCAAGGCCCAGTCCGTAATCGCATCACGACGAATGTAACCGTCTGCGTCTGGGGTGCCATCCAGATCATCAGGGTCAGAGAAAAGATCGCCCTGCGCGGCGTTCGATTTGCTCAGACGTTTGCGGGCTTCCTCGACGGTTTCATACCAGTAGAGAGGGAAGCATTGAGCGCCATCCATGTGAATATGCAGATCAGGAATCATTTTTGAACAAAAGCAATAAAAACCTTTTCTAGCACCAAGTCCTTCAATAGTAATCACCACATTCTCCTGCCGTTCCGTCGGGAACAGGCGCGGGATTTGATAGACCGTTTCATTGAACTGGCGGTTGAAATACAGCCATTGTTTGCAGAATGGACGATACATGGCCGTTCTGAGCGATTCCGGTACAAAATCATGTCGCTTGCCGCGTGAGGCATCCTGCTTCAAGGCGCGTGTCCAGCTAATTTGTTCAGGGTCATTACAGAGGACATTTTCAACTTTCGGCCATGCAGATTGTGGTAAACCGTCACAGGCTTGCGCGTATTTTTGTGATTCCGCATTGAATACGTCGATCATGTCTTGCATGTTGTCTGACAGGTCTTGGCGGCTCTGGTTGTAAGTCCAGGCATCACGATTGGTTTTTACTCCACTGGAATAAATGCTGAAGATAGCCTCAGCGTCATCTGCTTTATCGCCCAACAACATGAATTTCTCAAAACCTTCGCTGCGCTGGTTAATCCAATCTCCCGCTTCATTCGGATGAAGGCGATTCCATGTCAGACCTTTCAGGCTAGCGGTCTTGCGAACGATATTCAGCTTGTCCTCACGACTGAGGTAATCGCCAATATCGTGATAATACAACTCGGCTGGACCGGTATGTTGTGGGTCTTTGATGAGGATGGTCACGGCTACCCCCGTCATGATATTAAAAACATTCCCCCCTTCTCTTTTGGCGGAATCACCTGATCTTCCGCGAACAAAACCACGGAGATTAAAAATATAAATATGACTGAAATCATCCGTCAGGCATTTCCGCAAACCATCCATGGCACCTTTCTCAATAAAGGAACCATTCGTGACAAAACCCAGAACGCCTTTGTCTCCAATCCGGTCAGAGGCCCAACGGATTGCACGAATATAGGAATCGTAAAGGCTATTTACCAACTGAGCACCAGATAGCTTTGCATAGGTATCCCGAATCCGTGCATCCAGACGGGGATAAGCCATGTTTTTGTTGTTGTCATTCTCGCTTTTCTGTCCGGATGAATACGGCGGATTCCCCACAATCACCCGAATATCGAGTTTCTTTTGGCGCTCGGCGCGTTCTGAATTGCTTTCCAGATAGTTTTCATCCGTGACGCCGAGAGAATCTTTCGCCTCCTTCTCGCTGATTTCATTCATCTGAAACGTGTCCGTCAGCACAATGCCATTGAACGGCTTATATTGCAGGGTCTTGGCATGGTAGGCCGATTCGATGTTGATGGCGGCAATGTAATAGGCCAGCAACACGAGTTCGTTCGCGTGAATCTCATTTTCATATTTGCGCTGCAACGCATTAGGTTTAATCAGGTCTGATTGCAGCAGGCGGGTGATAAACGTGCCGGTGCCCGTAAAGGGATCGAGAATTTGCACCCCTTCACTGTTCAAATCTCCGTCAAAGTGGGTCTTGAGCACTTCGTTGACGCTGTTCAGAATGAAATCCACAATCTCGACCGGCGTGTAAACGATGCCTAAACGCGCAACCAAATCAGGAAATGCCGCCTGGAAAAACGTGTCGTAGAGATTGCGAATCATATCCTGCTTGGATGCGTCACTTTTGGCATTAGCCACTACCTTGGCGACGTTCTTATAGAATCTCTCCAGCTTTTCGGTTTCGGCATCCACATCATGCTTGTCGATGACCGCCAGAATCCGTTGCATGGATTGCGATACCGGATTTTCATCCGAAAAGGATCGGTCCCCGAACAAAACCTCAAAAATGGGCTTGGTCAATACATGCTGGGCCAGCATTTCTACCGCTTCCTGTTCGGAGATGCCGCTGTTCAGGTTTTTGCGAATCCCCTTGAGAAACGCTCTGAAAGCAATCCCGCCCTCTCTTTTCTCGATCAGGTTTTCAATGCGCTGAATGACGGCGTGGGAAATCTTCGCCACATCCTTGGCCCAGCTCGCCCAGTATTCGCTATCGCCCAGGTGCTTCGGTGTCACCGCATACAGAGCTTTCTCGATGTTCTCGACGGGCAACAAAGGCAATTCAATAATGTCGCCACCGATACTGGGGCCGGTTTTCTTCCCTTTCTTACTGCGGGATGATCCGCCACCGCCATCTATCAACTTCATACGGCGCTTGTATTCAGATTCATCGACCAGGCGTTCATCATGCGCCCGTAATGCCTTCAAAACCTTCCAGACCGCCTGAAAGCGCGGATCTTTGTCGATATAGGCGTCATAGCTCGCCACATCGGTTGAGGGGATCGCAATGGGCAGGATGACATAGCCAAATGCTTTGCCTGGCGCTTTTCGCATCACCCTTCCTACGGACTGCACAATATCCACCATGGAATCGCGGGCATCGAAGAAAATCACCGCATCCAGTGCCGGTACATCGACACCTTCCGAAAGACAGCGGGCATTGGTCAGTAAATGACAGGAGCCGGATTCCGGTTCCTCTTTCAGCCAGTCCAGCAAGGTGAGCCGCTGGCCCATGTTCATGTCGCCATCCACATGCTCTGTCTTGGCTTTCAGGAAATTTCGGGGTGTTTCAGGGCTGCCATCGTCTTCGCTGCCTTCTTCTTTCAACGCCAGCTCTATCACCTTGCCAAAGGCGTCACGGACCTGCTCAGAGGCCTTAATGCTCTTGCAAAAGCCCACGGCGCGTTTCATGGCCGGAGCATCGCTGGTTTCGCTGATGTCTGCGCCGTCAATGACACGGAGATCCTGATTGGATAAACCTTTCCATGCGCCGATGATGCGGGTCGCAAACTCTACGGTAATGCCCTTTTTGTCATCGAGCTTGTAGGTGGCATTGAACTCATTGGCGATGTTGGCCATGTCTTCTTCGCGCATGGCCACAATGATGACCTTGTACTCCGCGAGAATCCCACGGCTGGCCGCCTCACCGAAACTGAGGTTAAAGAACTCTGGTCCATAGGTGCCCTCATCATCCATGGAATAGAGTACCGCTTCTTTATCCGCCGCCGCCTTGCGGGTCTTTTCTGTATAAATGCGCGGGGTAGCTGTCATGTAGAGGCGTTTTTTAGCCCGCAGCAGGTTTCCCTGGTGAACCTTCACGAAATCCGAATCCGCTTCGGATTTGTTTTTCAGTGTGAGGCCGGTGGTACGATGCGCCTCATCGCAGATCACCAGGTCAAAGTCTGGCAGATTGCCTGCTTTTTGCGCGGCGATGACTACATCAATGGATTGATATGTTGAAAAAATGATCTTGCGTCGGCTGTTTCGAGTTTTATGAATGGCGTTGGCCAACTTGTGTGCGTTGGTGGTCGCGGGATAAGCCAGTTCCGCCGTTCGCATGTCCTCATCTTCCTGTCCGACCTTGCTATCCGAACAGACCACAAAGGCATCAAAGGGCGTCTTGGCCTGATCCGCCCACTCCCGAAGGGTCTGCGATACCAGTGTGACTGAAGGGGCCAGAAACAGCGCAATGCCATCATCCCGCACCATGCGCTCCATGATGTTGAGGCTGGTGAAAGTTTTGCCCGTACCGCAGGCCATGATGAGCTTGCCGCGATCATGGGTTTCAAAGCCCTGCAGTGTCGCCTGTAAAGCCTCGCGCTGGTGTTCGCGTAAGGATTTCCCTGGGGTTCTTGTCAGAGCTTCAGGAGCACCCCAACTGAATTTCTCCCAGTCAATCGGGGCGGCTTCCATATTGCGTAAAGGTAAAACAGCCAAATCATCTATGTCGGTGAGTGCTTCTTTGGCCTGCCGCCCCAGATCGTTCTGGGTATCGACGAAAAGCATGTAGGAAAAACCTTTTTCCACCCTTTCGCCGGGTGCGGTCCCATCCACCATGAACTTGCGGCTGGCATCATGGGTGAAATTGGTAATGGCATCTTTGTGGATGCGGGACTTTTCATCGTAAAACTTGCACTGAATGGCCCAGTAATCCCCATCAATGGTCCTGGCCACCAGATCAAAGCCTAGATTATCGGCATTCCAATGATCCGGACGATCCGGCCAGTCCTTATATTGCCAAACCGCTTCCAGTTTATCCGCATACACCGGATCGGTTTTCAGGTAGGACACCATGAAACGCTCGAAAAGCATCCCTTTGTGATGCACGTCCTTGGCGATGCGGTTTAACTCGTCCATCCATTCTTGAAAACTGTTTGGCATGTGATTGGTATTCCTTTGCAGTGGTTTTTGTTAATAGTGATAACGAATGGAGATTATGACGAGTTCTTCCGGCTTGACCCGCATCAGGAAGCGGCCTTATCCAACAGATCAGGTTCCTGCAAACACTTCGATGGCAAGACCGAACCGTTTTGCCAGGGACTTCGCCTGACGAAGATTGATCTTACGCTTGCCCGAAAGCACTTCCGAAACCTTTGCCTGATTTCCAACTTCGGGCAAATCGGATTGGCGGAGATGGTGTTGCGCCATCAAGAATGCCAAAACTTCCTGACTGCTCATGGCACTGGGCATGGGATAATGCTGGGCTTCGTACTTTGCGATCAAATCTCCAATCATGCTGGCCAGTCCAGCCAGAGGATTATTTTCATCAGCGCCTCCCGCATCCAGAATGGCATCCATAGATTCCACCAGTGATTGATAGTCCGCGTCATTGGCTGGCGGAGTCAGTAGCGGCGCAATATGACGCCAATGTGTGATTACAGCATCAATTTGTGTATTCATTTCCAATCCCCAATATCGTAAGTCTGATGCGTTAATATTGCCCGTACAAACACTTTGCCTGAATTAAAGTGAATAGCAGCAATAAGGCGCAACTTGTTGCCACCCAGGTCAAAAACAAACTTATCGCCAACTTTGTCCACGGCAGGAAAGCGGGCTTTCACTTCTGCGTAGTTCGACCATCGCACTGTTTTCGTCAAGCGATACCATTGTTCGAGTGTAAACGTTCAGCCAACCCACCCTTGCGGATTGGCGCCCATCAGGGTAATGCGGTTTTTTTCCAGTTCCACGGCAAGAGTTCGTGGAGCCGCTTGTTGGGCCAAGTGGGGAGCTTTTCGAGCACG
>NZ_JABELD010000018.1 GCF_018853445.1 Acidithiobacillus concretivorus | reverse complement strand
CATCGTGCTCTATCGTGTCACAGCCACCTGCATTGAGGTGGTGAACGTGGTGCATGCCCGCCGTGAGTTTCCGGGTTCAACCAAAAATGAGTAGCCTCATCGTAATGTCGCAAAATTGCCCTGCACCGGCAGGCTATAAACCCAGCAAAATCAGTTCATCCGTCCAGTCTAGGTCGGCGCCCACGAGACAGAATGACGCATTCGTCTGATGGGTAAAACAAGGGCAGATCCGCCGCGTAGCCGGTCGATGAGACTATCGCTGACGAGCGTGTTATTAGCCGAGATGGGGCGGAAGCCATTCACTATGGTGGTCTCAGGCGGTGTTATGGATATGGGGAAATGGCCGGTAAACGCGACACGTAAAAGTCGGGATACTGCTGCACCTGCACTGATATGCTCACGCCGCGCCAGTTCAGGTGCGGCTTCAAGCACATCGTCTTCGATATCCAGTGTAGTACGCATGAGACAATCCTTCGACGAGTTGGGTGCTATGATGTTTTGAGGCTATGTTGTCGCCTCGGAAGTCGTCAATAATAATCATTTTGCGGGCCTTGAAAATCCTTAAAAAAATGATGTGTCCTTCAAAAAACACCTCAGAGCGACACTGGCATCAATATCCCAGTTCAAGGCTTTTACTTTCCCTGGCCTTTTGGCGCTCGGCCGCACGCACTGTCGGCGCGGTTTTATGACGCTCCAAAATGCAGTTTCAGGCATAATAGAAAAGTTATTTCAGGCGAGGGCAGCATTTTGACGGATCGTGCTCAGTCCGTGCAGCGTTGGTTACCCATTTTACTGCTTGTTTTTGCATTGATTTGGATATTGCAGGATTTTTGGTCAGCTTTGGCCTGGTCGGGGGTGCTGTCCGTGGTTTTCTGGCCGTTTGTGGCGCGCATTCCGGGGCGATGGCGACCTTTGGGCGCTTTGTTTTTTGCCCTGACTGCGGCCAGTTTGATTCTTTTGCCGCTGGCCTTTGTGATTTTAGAAATGCTGCGCGGACTGCATTTGCTCGGCCCGTGGGTTTCCCGGGAAGAACTTTCGCACTGGGCTTTACCCGCTTGGATGAGTCAGCATTTGCCGTTCATTTTACTGGATCCGTTGCGACATTTATGGCGCGTTGCTACGGGTTGGCTTGGCGCATTTTTACCCGGAATCAGTGCAAAAAGTGTCCTTTTGGCCCCGCATTTGACGGGATTGCAGGTTCTCGGGGGCTCGGATGCGTTGCTGGCTCATGGGCAAATGGTGCTCAATGTTCTTGGCGGTGCCGAAGATACGGCTTTAAATGCCAGTCTGGCGTTGCTGCTCCTGTTTTTCTTTTTATTGCATGGCGAAACGTTGGCCCAGGGACTGGCAGAACGTGTCACCGGACTGGCTGGTGCTGAAGTGTGGAAGGTGGTTGCCCGTGGCCTTGATATTTTGCGAGGCACTTTCTGGAGCGTCGTAATTACCGGTTTGTTTGAAGCCCTGTTGTTTTGGGCGTTATACGCCGCCTGCGGAGTACCGCATGCATTAATCTGGGGGACGGTATCTGGCGTGTTTTCCGTAATTCCCTTTGGTGCTTCGGCAGTATTTACCGGTGTGACCTTGTGGGTCTGGTTGGCGGCATCTGAACCGCTACTGGCATTGGTGATATTTATTGCCGGTAATATTATCACCACATTGGCAGATAATTTGTTGAAACCGTTACTCATCGGTGGTCGTTCAAGAATGCCGTTCATGCTGATTTTTATGGGGCTCATTGGGGGGCTTTCGGTGCTGGGTATTTTGGGTATTTTTGTGGGCCCGATGCTGATGGGCATGTTGATGGCCTGGTGGCAGGGGTGGAAGAGTGATGACGCAGAGCAATCGAGCTGATACGCAGGACATAAAACCAGTCACTATCAACAACGAAAAAAAATTTCAGCTGGATTGGTCGGCGCGGCTGATGTTTGTCGCTATTTTGTCCTCCATTTTTCTCGCGGCGATGGACCAGACTGTTGTTTCGACAGCCTTGCCGACTATTGCTCGTGATCTGAATGGGTTGGCTAAATTGCCTTGGATTGTCACGGCTTATTTGCTGACCTCCACGGTCTGTTTGCCGGTGTATGGCAAACTCGGTGACTTGCTGGGCCGCAAATATTTGCTGCAATCCGCTGTACTATTATTTCTGGCTGGGTCAGCCCTTTCGGGATTGGCTCAAAATATTGATGAACTCATCCTGTTCCGTGCCTTACAGGGTATTGGTGGTGGCGGTTTACTGGTAACAGCCATTGCCTCTATTTCGGATTTTATTCCGGTAACCCAAAGAGGACGCTATCAGGGGCTGGTCGGTGCGGCTTTTGGTTTGGCAACTTTAATTGGCCCTTTTCTGGGCGGGTTTATTGTGGAAACGTTGAGCTGGCGCTGGATTTTTTATATTAATGTACCCATTGGTATATTTGCCTTGCTGGTTATTGGAACCGCTTTTCCCAAACCTCTACGTACGGCAGAATGGATTATGGATGTCTGGGGGACCATTTTGCTGATTACGGGATTAAGTGCACTGGTGTTATTTGCCAGCGTGGCAGGTCCGATATTGGCCTGGAACTCTCCCGAATTATGGTTAATGCTGGCGCTGGGATTGGGTAGTTTCGCAGGGTTTTTCATCTTTGAAAAACACCATCCTCAACCATTGCTACCACTGTCTTTTTTTAACTTCCGGACGTTTACCCTGAGTGTCATCCTGTCTTTTTTTGTGGGCTTAGCCATGTTGGGTTCCATCAGTTTTTTACCTATTTATCTCCAGGATGTTCGCCATTTTTCACCCACCATGTCGGGACTCGAATTGTTATATCTTTTGGTCGGAATGTTGTCCATGTCCATTATGGCTGGGCGGCGGATCAGCCATAAACAGCGTTATCGGGAGTTTCCCATTATCGGTGCGCTGCTGATCACGGTTTCTTTGGGTTGGCTTTCCAGGCTCGGTGAGCAGACCCCGATGTGGCATATCGACGGTGCTTTGGTGTTGTTGGGCCTTGGTCTTGGCATGACCATGCAGGTATTAGTGTTGTCAGCTCAATTGGCGGTTCCGCATAAAAATCTCGGAGTGGCTACTTCGACGGTTACCTTATTTCGCTCCATGGGCGGAACCTTGGGAGTGGCTGCTTTTGGTGCCGTTTTTTCTGGATTAATGGCCGGTGTGGCGTCATCTGCTGAACACGCTGCCATGATTGTTCAGACCTTGCGTACGGATTTTTTGATAGCCGCCAGTTTTAGTCTGGCTGCATTTGTCGGTGCCTGGTTTCTGGAAGATATGCAAAGTCTTTTGAAAAAACGTCAGGATCGGGAGGCTCTCTCGAATGGAGAGAGCTAATGCTTTAGGTAACCAATATTAACCGACGGAGGCTGTGCTGGCTTGGGGTGCATGTTCCCAAAGTGCGCGCAGCCTTTTTGTGAATCGTCCCTGGGGATAGTTGGCATGTAATATGGCCGCTGTGGTCCGTGCTTGCTGGTTCAAATTCAAATGCAGGTAGGATTTACTTAAATAATACAGCGCTTCTTCACGGGCCGGACTGAGTTGATAATCAGTGATGACCCTGCTGCAGCGATTGGCTGAGGCCACATAAGCATCGCGAATATAATAAAACTTGCAGATATTAAGATTACGCTGGCCGAGAATGTCGATAATTTTGGCAATGTGTAGTCGGGCACTGACTGCGTATGGTGTCTTGGGAAAGGTTTTGGCCAGATAGGTGAAGGTGTTTAATGCTTCATAGTCAGGAGTAGGGGTATATTCCGGACCCTCAATGCCTTCATATTCGGCAAGAGCCTTCAGATAATAAGCATAAACAACATGTGGATTTGCGGGATGCGCCTTGATAAAAGCCGAGGCTGCTGCCGCCGCCGCTTTGGAATCGCCAGACTGGTAATAAGCGTAGGCAGTATCCAGTTGGGACTGCTCAGAATAGGGGCCGTAGGGATATTCTGTCTGCAAATTTTCAAATTGCCGGATGGCTCGATCGTAATCGCCCCGATGCAGAGCTTCCTGGGCCGGTCTGAACATTTGCGCAACAGGTGCCACATGAACATGGGTATGCTCGCGATCGGGTGTGCTGGCGCAACCGGACAAAGACAAGGTCATCAGCACAGAAATAAAAAGAAATGAAGGTAAGGCGGTTTTGTAAGTACGAATGGTAAGCGGCGGCATCTCTGGTTCACTATTATTCAGGATCAACCAGTATGACGCCGACAATCTGCCAGAAGTTCCCCGGCTGCCTTAAATGGGTGCAGGCTCTTGGGCAGAAGCGGTTACCGGAACCATGGATTCAGCGGCATCAATGACGCCACGTTCGGTTTCGAGTACATCTCCCTTGGCGCGTTCCCGTTCTACCAGATTAATCAGACGCGCCACTTGGGCCGGTTTGACGGCCAGATATTCGGCAATGGCCTTCATGTCTTCTTTCAACTGTGCCTGAATGGAATTGATGCCTTCCCGGCGGTTGATGATGTCTTCAATGGCCTCACGGGCCTTGTGATCAAGTTCCAATGTTTTCCTCTGCAAATGGTGGATGGTAGTCGCGCAGCAGTTTAGCACGATCTCATATTTGTGGACGCTGATCTTGGGGCATGCCGGGATTTTGTGCACTGGCCGGTAGATACTGCACTTGCTGGACTGCGACAGTTTCCATGACTGAACTTGGGCCGGGCTGATAGTGCTTATCCTGATGGCCGAGCCAGACACCGATGAATGCCCCAAAGACAATGATTCCCATGGTTTTGGTCCAGAGCTGAAGAGTAGAATGATGCGTAATCATGATAAGCCTCCTTACGGTTACTGTATATAAATACAGTAAACCGAACAAAACGAAAATGCAAGCCTTTCTGATGACGCCAAGCCAACAAAGGCGCGGGCCAAAGTCGCAGCAATGCCTACCGGCCAACAACCGCTTTCCGGATTATCCTAAAAACGGCCGTTGCCGTGGGTGCTTTTTGCTCCGTTGTTCCTCGCCTGTTGTTCTAAGGCTCATCCTGCTGTCAGGAGAGAACTCGCCCTACGGGCTCAAACAGCTCTCCTGACGGGCGCTGGATTTCGCCAAGAACAACAACGGCTCAGAACAAAAGTCGCTGCAAAGCACCCACGGCAACGGCCGTTTTTAGGATAATAATGGACTACAAACTTTTGAAGCAGTCGGTGCTGTGATCATTGACCATGCCGACAGCTTGCATATAGGCATACATGATGGTCGGGCCGACGAAGCGCATACCGCGTTTTTTGAGATCTTTGGATAGGGCATCCGATATTTCGTTACGGGCGGGCACTTCAAGCATACTGCCGGGGTGGTTGACCAGGGGCTGACCATCGACAAATCGCCAGACGTACGCATCAAAAGAACCGAATTCTTTTTGAATGGTGAGAAAAATGCGCGCATTATCCCGTGCTGCATAGACTTTCAGGCGATTGCGGATAATTTCCGGGTTGTTTAGAAGCATTTCCAGCTCTGTGTCCGGCATCCTGGCCACCCCTTCAGGGTCAAAGTGGTGAAAAGCCTGACGATACGCTGCCCGCTTTTTGAGGATAGTGTACCAATTCAGCCCGGCCTGGCTGCCTTCCAGAATGAGCATTTCAAAAAGTTGCCGGTCATCATGGACGGGAACACCCCATTCCAGATCGTGATATTGCACATAATCCGCTTTATCGAGAGGTACCCACGCACAGCGTTGCATGCAAAAATCCGTTCGGTGAGAAACAAACGGCATCGTCTCCCGCCGAACGGTTCGCGTCAAATGCCCTTAATGGGCGGCGATTTGTGCGCTTACTTCCACTTTCTGACCATTGATGTTCAGTACTTGCAACTGGTAAGGACCGGAGCTGGTGTTGATAAAGCCCGTACTGCTGACTGGCAGATGCAGCATGGCTTCTGCACCCAGACCTGCCTTTAGGCCCAGAATTTTATCTGGAGCAAATTGCTGGTAGGCAAAATCATTGTGAATATCCTTGGGATTCAGATGGGAAAGCTGCTTGCCATCCCAGGACTCCACGACTTTGCCATTATAATCCAGCAGGCGGATGGCAATAATATGCGCCGGTACGGAAGCCGTTCCTGCATTAATATACATGTGCACATCCACTCGGCCATCTGGAAGAACCTGCACATCGGTCATTTTGACATGGTGAGCCTTCACGCCGGTAGGATCGCCGTGGAAGGGGGTGATCACTGAGCCACGATAGTAAGAATAGGTGGCGACAATGAAAATGACTGCAATCCAGAACAGGGTCAGGGCCAGCTTTTTGAAAGCGCCGTCAGACAGGGGCAGGGGTAAACTGCCTCCCAGCCAGCGAAACCAGCCTTTCTGGGCCAAAGCCGGATTGCGTTTCATCATCCAGTTATCAATGGAGTATGCACCACCACCAACGAGGAGCAGGGTGATGCCCATGCCAAAGTTGGATGCCGCCATGGTCCATTCATCAATACAGGTAGCACCCTGCCAGCCAAACAACAGCATTAGCGTAAAAGAAAGACCCAGGGTTAAAAAAGCCGCGAGGCGAGTCATAAAGCCGGATAACAACATCAATCCGGAAATCAGCTCTACCGCGCTGAAAATGATGACGCCCGCATAAAGCAGGACAAAATGGTGCAGTAAAAAAGCCACCAGATGATTCAAGCCAAGAATGGCTCCCGGCATGGCGGTTTGAAACTTGTAAGCCATCCAGTGTCCGGCCGGATTGATTTTCTGGGGGCCATAAATAAAGCGACGGGAGCCGCCACCCCAGTAAATCCAGCCCTGGACAAAACGTACGGCGAGCATGCCAATGGCCAGTATGCGCCACGCATGTTGCGTGGCTTGATCGGTTGCTGCAGATTTCATGGTCGTTGCCATTCTGAACCTCTGTTAAGCCTTATTTAAGCCTTGTTGGCGTTGAATTGCGGATTGACGTCCTTGACCGGTACGGCATTGATCCAGTCCCACGAGTTCCCCAGGTACATGGTGCCCCCGACAATGGTGGGATTCACGATGCCAAAGCGACCTCCGACATGATATTCGTGAACCATCTGACCGGTTTTAGGCTGAATGGCATAAATATCCGGTCCGGTAGAAATATAGAGCATATTTTCATAGTACGTCGGTGCACCGCGTCCTGCTCCGGCAGGACCAGGATTGGGTACGTGCCAGGTCCATGCCACTTTACCGGTATGCAGATTCATGGCCTCATAGGTCGAGGTGACAGGAGAACCGACATAAACCATCCCATCATGAATCATGGGAACCCCGCCCTTGAAGGCCGGAATCTTGGGGCCACGTCCCATATTGTTTGTCCACAGAACTTGTCCGGTATTGGCATTAAAAGCCCGAACCAGGGTTTCCATGGTGGGTTTGCCATCCACCATTTTGGGGTTGGCCACGGTGTCCATGACGACAATGCCATTATCCACAACAGGAGAGACATCGCCCATGCCGGTGTTGACGGCACCGGGAATTTCACCCTTCCACAACACCTTGCCGTTATTGATATTCAGTGCATAAAGACCGGGGATGACGGACATGGAGACGTAAACGTGGTTTTTCCAGACTACGGGGCTGGACATGTTGGCTATGCCCCCTACATGGGTTTTCCAGATGGCCTTTCCATCTGTGGAGTGAATCCGGTAAATATTGCCGTCGCCGGTGCTGATGAAAAGCGAGTGGTCCGCATAGGCCGGGGTGGGCATGGCATCACCCTGGGTCTTGAAACTCCAGAGCAGCTTGCCATCCTGACGATCCAGGCAGAAAATCCCGTTGTAACTGATATCCTTGCCGCGCCCGGCCTGCCTGGGATGCTTGGAATACTCCATGACATTGGCAAAATTGAAAGACACACTCCCCGCAGATAGATAGACCTTTTTGCCGACGACCAAAGGATTACCCATGAGGGTATTGGCTACCGGGCTGCTCCGCCAAATCAGCTTGCCAGTTTGGGCATTGACGGCGTAAGCAAACATGTCATCACTTTCTGCATACACGACCCCTTTGACCACCGAAACGCCCAGAGCATTTCCATAAAATTGGGTTTGTACCGGGAGTGCTTCCTTGATGCCATCGACTTTTTCGCCGTAGGGATGGTTATCATTGAGTGGCCAGGCCCGGGCTTCAGGGAAATTCCAGCGGACGCCATCACGAATCCAACGGGGGGCGTTGTGAGCAACAGGGAATCCGGCATTGTGCTGAGGGTTTCCATAGGCGTGGGTCCACTCCGAAGGACCGACCTGATCATTTGCCTGTGGCGCATTTTGCGGTAAATATAGCGTCGCAAAGGGACTTTGGGGGTCCAGGGTATTGTTAATGGGATCCTGGGGAACCTGATTGGTCTGCGCCCAGGCGGTCCCGGAAATCAAGATGCTGACTGCTGACAATATGACTATCTTGCGGAATTTCATCACTTCTCCTCGCGCGTTGAAAATGTGAAACAATCTCGTTGTAAATTCTCTCATGAGGCGTGCTGAATAATTAGAAAATTCTAATTTGTTAATGAATAATTCAGTATCATCATTGAGTTACTGAACCCTAAACCTCTCGATATAAGATATCAATAATATAAATGTAAAAAATTGAAACATGGTTACATAGGATTACACTTGGTATCTTAAAAAGAATGTCAACTATTATATATTTTGTGAATTAAAATAAGTGGTATTATTTTTTTAATAAAAAAGCAGACAAAAAAATGGCATCACCTTCTGTTGAGTAGAAGGTGATGCCATGACCGTTGAACAAGAGGGTCAGTCGATATGTCAGCCTGCTAAGGCGAGCATTAACTGGTTGAGACGAGCCACAAAGCCAGCAGGGTCCTCCAGTTGTCCGCCCTCGGTCAAAATCGCCTGATCCAGTAACAGCGATGACCATTCAGCAAAGCGTGACGCATCTTTTTCGCTTTCAATGCGGGTCAACATTGGATGGGTAGGGTTGATTTCCAGGGTGGGCTTGGTACTGGGCACTTCGTGCCCAGCCTGCTTCAATAATTGCTGCATATACAGGGCCATGTCCCGTTCGCCCAAGACCATGCAAGCAGGAGAACTGGTCAACCGGTGGGAAACCCGTACCGCTTCAACCCGATCACCCAGCGCATTTTTGATGCGCTCCACCAGACCTTCAGCCGTTTTTTCGATTGCTTCCTGAGATTTGCGTTCTTCTTCGGTTTCAATGCTACCCAGATCGAGTGTGCCTTTGGCCACAGAGCTCAGTGCCTTGCCTTCAAATTCATGCAGGTGGCTGGTCAACCACTCATCTACACGGTCGCTGAGCAGTAATACTTCAATACCCTTTTTACGGAGCAGTTCCAGTTGCGGACTATTTTTGGCAGCAATAAAAGTATCCGCAGTAATATAATATATTTTGTCCTGACCTTCGCGCATACGGCCAATATAATCCGCCAGAGAAACATTTTGGGTTTCGGCATCCGTGTGGGTACTGGCGAAACGTAATAATTTCGCGATTTGTTCGCGATTGGCAAAATCTTCACCAGGACCTTCTTTCAGGGCCCGTCCAAATTCATTCCAGAAGTTTTGATATTTTTCGGGTTCTTTTTCGGCCATTTCCTCTAAAAGGCCCAGTACCCGTTTGATGGAACCCGAGCGCATCTGGTCAATGATGCGGTTGCCCTGGAGAATTTCGCGGGAAACATTAAGAGGGAGGTCGCTGGAATCAATGACGCCGCGTACAAAACGCAAATAACGGGGCAGAATCTGATGTTCGGTATCGTCCATGATAAAAACGCGCTGCACGTAAAGCTTGATGCCATGCGTTTGATTGGGTTCCCAAAGATCAAAAGGTGCCTTGCCAGGAATGTAGAGCAGAGAAGTATATTCGAGGCGACCTTCCACCCGGTTATGCACCCAGGCCAGTGGATCAGCATAGTCGTGGCTGACGTACTGATAAAATTCCTTGTATTCCGCATCGCTGATTTCGGACTTGGCGCGTTGCCAAAGTGCAGAGGCTTTATTGACGGTCTCCCAGCTATCGCCGGGCTTACCATCTTCGCCGGCTTTACGCATCAGAATGGGTAGGGGAATATGGTCTGAGTATTTGTTGATAATACCGCGTAAGCGCCAGAGATTGAGTAGGTCCTGGCGTTCATCTTCGCGGATATGCAGCACTATCTCCGTACCACGCTCCGGTAAATCGACGGTTTCGAGGGTGTAGGCACCTGTTCCATCGGACTCCCAGCGCACGCCATGTTCTACTTCCATGCCGGCTCGACGGGTACTCAGCGTTACACGATCGGCGACAATAAAGGCAGAATAAAAACCGACGCCAAATTGACCAATCAGCTTGGCATCTTTACTTTGATCGCCACTCAGTCGCTCAAAAAACTCTTTGGTTCCTGACTTGGCAATGGTTCCAATGTTGGCAATGACTTCGTCGCGGTTCATGCCGATACCATTGTCGCGGATAGTTAAGGTGCCTTGTTCGGCATCAAAATCTACCTCCACTTTCAGTTCGCTGTCTCCCGCAACCAGACTGGGATCCGCCAAGGCTTCAAAACGCAGCTTGTCACAGGCATCAGACGCGTTGGAAATCAGTTCACGCAGAAAAATCTCTTTGTTTGAATACAGAGAATGAATCATCAGATGCATCAGCTGATTGATTTCAGTCTGAAATTGTAGAGTTTCCTTGTTAGTGGTCATTATTTCTCCTTCATGTAGACAATTTGTCTGAGCAGCATCATTTAAATGGACAGACGGGAAGTGGGGCCTGTGTCACCAAGAATCAAGAGTACTCATACACCGTTCTGCCGGGACCATGGATTTTGCGCATTGAGCTTGCCGCCTCGACAGGCATAGGGTCATCCTCTAATATTGATGGAATCTCTCAACATTGTAGGTTGTTTATGTCAGATCCAGTCTTGTTGACGGCTATTGATGGATCACAAAATGCCTTGCTGGCGGCTGCTGTGGCGGCGCGGTTTTCGCGTCTTCTAGGTGCACGTCTCGGGTTGGTGACGTCCCTGCATGTGGCCAATGATCCACTGGGTTTTGGCGGGGGACTATTTTCCCGTGATCTGACAGATCGACTACTGGCAGAAGCCCGCCTTGAGGCGGAGAGTAATCTGCGCGCCGTCGCCGAACGGATCGAAGAACATTGTGATATTGGGTTGCCAGAATATTTTCTGCTGGAAGGGGATCCAGAACAGGAAATTCCGCATTTGGTCCAGAGTCTTCCGGAAACGATCATGGTGGTGGTAGGACAGCGTGGTTTTGGCACAGAAAGTAAACCGCGAGGGTTACCCCATCTTCTTGGGGGACTCGGTGCAAAACTGAGTCTGGCATTGGCGGTTCCGGTATTGCTGGTGCCGCCTGATACGAATATCGACCAATTGTGTTCTGCGGTCTTTTGTCCCGATTCGTCACAGGGAGACCGTTGAGTGGAGTTGTTCCTGCCTATCGCGCATATGGACGTGAATATCTGGCTGATTGTCAGCTTTGGTTTGGCGGTAGGTTTCCTGTCGGGATTAACCGGAGTGGGTGGAGGTATTTTGATTACACCCCTGCTGATTTTTATCGGGGTCCCGCCACTGGTGGCCGTGGGTACCGGAGCGGCCCAGATTGTAGGAGGCTCGGCCATTGGCAGTTATGCACACTGGCGCATGGGTAATGTCGATATGCGCATGGCCTTTGTTCTGTTGGCAGGGAGTTGGACGGGAGGGCTGATCGGCGTACACATTGCCCGGATTCTGGAGGCGGGTGGCCACTTCAGTCTGGTGGTGACTTTTCTCTACGTCATTTTGCTGGGCGTTATTGGCACTTCCATGTTAATTGAATCGCTGCTGGCTTTGCGTGGTCGGCATGGGCAGGCATCCCATAAAAACCGGACAAAAAATCAGTCCATTCTGCAGCGCCTTCCAGGGCAAATGGATTTTCCGGTTTCAGGATTGCGTCTTTCTTTTCTGACCCCGGTTTTACTGGGTTTCGGCGTGGGATTACTTACCGCGCTGATGGGCGTGGGTGGGGGCTTTGTAATGGTGCCCATCATGCTTTATGTATTGAAAATGCCTACCAAGGTGGTGGTAGGCACTTCCTTGTTTCAATTGCTATTTACCACCGCTGAAGTGGGTATTCTGCAGGCGGGAATGAATCATGCCGTAGATCCTTATCTGGCTCTGGCTTTGGTTTTAGGCTCTATTTTCGGCACGCAATTCGGGGCGCGGGCCGGGGCGCATATGAAGGGGGAACAGTTGCGTCTGGTGCTGGCCCTGGTGGTCGTGGGAGTAGCTATCAAAATGGGGTTGGGATTATTCATTACGCCCGAACACATTTTCAGCATGGCACGGGTAGTGTAGATGCTTTATCTGCGACTGATGCTCATGTTGCTGACTATGAGTACTGGCATGCTGGCAGCAGCATCTACGCCCCTGGTGGTGGCTAGCAGTACGGATAAGATAAACGTGACCAGCCACTTTGTCGGGAAAAATCTGCTGGTGTACGGTGCCATCACGGGTCCGGGGCAGGTCATTGTCATACTGCGTTCGCCCGACAGTACTGAAGCCATGCAGCAAAAAACCCGAACCGGACCAATATGGCTGAATGGTGCAAAGGTAACGGTGACCAAGGCTCCGGGCATCTGGCAGCGGCTTTCCTCTGAGCCGGTTAGGCACATTCTGCCTGATGACACCCTGCAGCAATTAGGATTAACCCTGTCTTCGCTGGTAGATAAAGCCCATTTCGCTCCCGAACCCGATCATTTGAATGCCTGGCAAAAAGCCTTTCTGGACGAGAAAATTCGCCACCGCAATTATGTGGTGGAACCCGCAGGGGTCACTCTCAAGCAGGGATTGTTTTCGGCGCAAATCAAGTTGCCCGCGTCATTACCCCTGGGACATTATCAATTACTGACTTATTTGGTCCGACAGCAACAGGTGGTTGCAGTGCGCAAGCAGCAGATTGATGTTCGCCAGGTCGGTTTTCAAGCGTGGATTGCCCGTTTTGCCAGAGAGAACAGCTGGGTCTATGGCATTGTTCTGACGTTTATTCTGGCAGGATTGGGCTTTGCTCTGGGTATCCTCATGCGTCGGCGTTCAGCCTGAGGGATTCAGTTGTCTGCATGTTTTTGCGCCAGAAAAGCCACGCCATCCAGTACCTGATAAAAGTCGTGGGCGAAATAATCCGGCTGAATATCGTTGTAGGATTTTGATCCTTGGTTGGAGTCTATATAAATGGTTTTAAATCCAGCCTGTTGCGCACCATAAATATCCCGAAACATGTCGTTACCCACATAAATGGCCTGATGTGGTGCTACTTCGAGTTGTTCAGCAGCCATCTGAAATAATCGGGAATCAGGCTTGCGATATCCGTAATCACCGGAAATGATGCGAATATCGAAATACTTTTTGATATTTAATGCGCGCATTTCGGGTAGGGCAAAGCAGCGTTGGGCATCGGAAATGAGCGCAAGCTGGTATTGTTCCTGCAAGCTTTTGAGCGTTCTTTTGACCCCTTCATAACGTTCCAGACGGGTTCTGGAAATGCCGCGATGCAGTCGCGCCAGTTCCTTTGCCAGCTTTTCCCTGCCATTCAGAGGCTTGCTGTTTTCCTGAATCAGAATGGTATGCCAGATGGCTTCTACATCAATTTCCGGATAGCGTTCGGTGGATTGGCGTTTGCGTTCTTTCATGACAGCGAAGTAGCGTTCGCGCACTTCCCGACGGTTCATGAATACCCGGTGATAGGTCAGATAATGAGAAATTCCTCGATAAATTTCCTCCATGTCTTCATTGGTTTCTATGTTGATCAGGGTGCCATACAAGTCAAAACAGACAGCGCGAATAGACACGAGACTACCTCCTTAGAACAGAGAGTGCAGCATGAACCAGAATTTGACTGTAACGCCAGTCCAGCCAGGAATTACGGGCGATGCGTAACAAGGTCATGCCCATATAAAAGGGAATTCTCTGAGTGATGGCTGCAAATGCCTTCTGTCGGTCGGGAAAATGAGTGCTGTACTCCCAGAGAAAATGACCGATGTAGGACTCTGCCTGCTCACCATGATGGGTGTTGCGCAGAAAATGATGCTTGATTTCACCGGCAATCATGCCCAGGTCGTAGGCCCGATCAGCGCGCTTCATGCGCTCGAAATCAATGGCAATAATGGTTCGGGGTTGCGCAAACAAAAAATTGGATGGCGTGGCATCCCCATGAATCAGGACCGCCTGATCACTCCACATACAGGAAGACTGCTGCCACTGATCGCGAAATCCATAAACTTCGCGTATTTGTGCCTCGGTAATGCGGTGGCGTCGCTGCAGGCGTGCCACAATTTTATCAAAGTAGGGAAACTGGGTATGAAAGTGAACGGTCTCAGCGCCGGCAGTATGGTTATGTAACTTGGCTAAAAACCAGGCGAGATCAGTGAGACGGGCATAAAGCAAATCTTCATGGTGTTCAGCAAGACTCTGACTCATAACACTCGATAACGATTGACCAGGACAATATTCTTCCACGACCAGACTATTCATCTGACGGGCAATGCCAAAAGCCTGAGGAATATGAAAATGCTTATGATTGAGGCCGATATTGCGCAAATAATGCAGATTTTGCCATTCATTCCAGGCTCTGTCCCAAGCGTTTTGGGGATCTTTACCCGGACGCTGAAAAAATTTCCCAATCACCTTTTGCTGAGAATGGGTTTCTTCATATAGAAAAACCTCATTGGAAGCAGGAAACTGAAATACCCGAAAATTACGGACGTGATCATTGAGCAGTATTTGTGGATAAACATCATCGCGTAAATAGGCAAAAAGCGGATCCTGAGGATTCAGTCGCCCGAGATACTTCATAAAATCTGCTCCATTTTGTCGCCCGCGTTGTTCATGATGGTGGTTCCTGAAGGGCGGGATGCAGCTCTATGTGTTCGATAGTCCAGCCTGGTTCCAGTCTTGCCAGGGTTGGGGCGATGTTGTCCATGATCTGACGACTGAGTTCTTTCTGTACCGTCGGTGAATGTGAAACCTGATTCAAGTCTGGAAAGGCCATGAAGGGATTAGCAATCAGGCTCTCAAAATGATTTTGGGCGTTATGTAGAGGCTGCCAGGGTCCGTGCCCGTGAAGAATGGCAACAGGGTGAATGGTCAATGCTTTTTCAGAACCATCAGCACTGCGCACCATCACCCCGAAAGAACCCAAGTCCAGAGTTTTTTTCATCCGTTTGGGAACATTTGTTTTCTTGGGTACCGGTTTTTCAGGAGTTGGACTGACGGCTTGCGTGGATAACGGAATATTGAGGGCAATGCCAATGACAATGGCTGTGGTGATCAGTGCGATAATGACCACCAGAATCCAGGGTTTTTTCCTGGAAGGGGCAGATTTGCGTGGGGCCAATGTGCATCACTCCTTTGCGGAATACCCGGATGTTCCAGGCCATCAACTGATTTGTATCATGGTCTGAGACCAGAGACCAAACCGGGCAACACGACGCGCAGCCCAAAGTCGCTGCAAAACCCCCAGGTCAACCGTAGTTTTTAGTGTTAAGCCGGTATTTATCGTTTCTTTTGGCCTCATCCATGATCTGCACTGTTGGTATGACATGAAAGGCTATGAACAGTCCTGTGCTGTGCCTGGCTTGGGTAACTGAGAGCCGTTAAACTAATTCTGAACAATAACCGCCAAAAATCACTCAATGCGTGGAGAACCATGATTCCAGAAACTGCCGTTTTGTT
>NZ_JABELD010000179.1 GCF_018853445.1 Acidithiobacillus concretivorus | reverse complement strand
CTATGACAGCATTCAGCGCTGGGTAAAGGCGTGGAAGGCTAATGTTCGTCCTGGTCTGCACCAAGCCTTTATTCCCCTGAGTTTCCGTCCCGGTGAAGCGTATCAGTTTGACTGGAGCAGCGAGACAGTGATTCTGGATGGGGTGGCCATGGCGATCAAGGTCGCCCACTTTCGCCTGACTTACAGCAGGATGTCCTTTGTCCGGGCCTATCCGAGAGAAACCCAGGAGATGGTCTTCGCCGCCCATCAGGAAGCTTTTCTAGCCTTTGAAGGGGTCCCTGAGCGGGGTATTTACGATAACCCCAAGACCATCGTGGACGTGGTATATCATCGTCCCCTC
>NZ_JABELD010000178.1 GCF_018853445.1 Acidithiobacillus concretivorus | reverse complement strand
CGTTGGAGCCGCCATCCTCGCCAAGGTCGAACGCGGGGAATGGCCACACGACAAATTTATGGCCCTCATGGAGGCCGCCCTGACCCGTGCCGATGATCGCGCCCTCTTTGATCTGCCAGTACGTCCCGAAAATTCCCAAGGAGGCCAGTAATGGACTCACAACAGCAGCTATTCGGCTACATGGCGGTGGCAAACGATCAGCAGAAGGCCATACAAACCGCCATCGACACCTTGACCGCTGAACGCGAAGCCCTCGCCCAGGAACGCACCCGCCTCGCCCAAACCGTCCAGAGCATCTCCAAGGCCGTAAGAACCGCCGTAGGCGCTGCCGTAAAGGATCAGATGGGGGATGCCGGAGAAATCGCCGCTACGTCCCTGGAAACCGCCTTAAACCCGATTCTCGAAAACTTCTCCGGCGTCATCGGGAACACGACCGAGGCCGGGAAGGCCATCAGCCAGGCTTCCGCCTGGTTTTCCTGGAAATGGGTCATCCTGTTCGCTGCCGGATTCTTCGGAATCTGTCTGATGGCTTATATTTCCCTGGCCTGGCAGTTCCAC
>NZ_JABELD010000177.1 GCF_018853445.1 Acidithiobacillus concretivorus | reverse complement strand
GGCGGCTCCAACGAGGATTTTACGGCGGGTATCTGCGCTGCGTTTCTTTTTGGCCTCGATGCTGCGTTTACGGGCTTCGATCTGCTGTTTCTTGGCTTTCTCCTGTTTGAGTTTTGCCTCCAGTTTAGCGATGCGTTCTTCGATGGTCGTCATGGTCACTCCTCTGCAATATCATGGAGATACTTTAGCGCGTTTTTAGGGCGGAACGAACTGCTGGAAGAGGCCTTGACGGTGTGGCAACATAGACCCGCAGCGAAAAAGCAAGGGCGCACTTATGCAAACTCTGCGAGTTTGCGTGCGGTCAAGGCTCCGCCCCGACACCCCGTAGGAGGAGGCCAGAATGGCGATCTATCATCTCTCCGTCAAAGCCATCAGCCGATC
>NZ_JABELD010000176.1 GCF_018853445.1 Acidithiobacillus concretivorus | reverse complement strand
CATATTTCTCGAAAAATGAATTTATCGCGTGCTACGGTGCGCAAGTATCTGGATCATGTCGGAGATGAACCGAAGTACCCCCAGCGGAAATCCCGGCCACGGCCGCAATTGGGAGCTTTTGAGGCGGTCCTGCAGCAATGGCTGGAGACGGATGCGCACTTACCGCGCAAGCAGAAGCGGACCGCACGCAGACTGTTCGAGGGTTTGCAGAAGGCAGGATACCAGGGGGCCTATGACAGCATTCAGCGCTGGGTAAAGGCGTGGAAGGCTAATGTTCGTCCTGGTCTGCACCAAGCCTTTATTCCCCTGAGTTTCCGTCCCGGTGAAGCGTATCAGTTTGACTGGAGCAGCGAGAC
>NZ_JABELD010000175.1 GCF_018853445.1 Acidithiobacillus concretivorus | reverse complement strand
CTATGACAGCATTCAGCGCTGGGTAAAGGCGTGGAAGGCTAATGTTCGTCCTGGTCTGCACCAAGCCTTTATTCCCCTGAGTTTCCGTCCCGGTGAAGCGTATCAGTTTGACTGGAGCAGCGAGACGGTGATTCTGGATGGGGTGGCCATGGCGATCAAGGTCGCCCACTTTCGCCTGACTTACAGCCGGATGTCCTTTGTCCGGGCCTATCCCAGAGAAACCCAGGAGATGGTCTTCGCCGCCCATCAGGAAGCTTTTCT
>NZ_JABELD010000174.1 GCF_018853445.1 Acidithiobacillus concretivorus | reverse complement strand
CGCCTCAAAAGCTCCCAATTGCGGCCGTGGCCGGGATTTCCGCTGGGGGTACTTCGGTTCATCTCCGACATGATCCAGATACTTGCGCACCGTAGCACGCGATAAATTCATTTTTCGAGAAATATGACTGACCGTCTCTTTGTCCAGATGATACAGACGGCGCACTTTGGCTATGGTTTCCATGCAAATCACTCCAGTTTCCTCCGGACAAATCCGGCAGGATATCAGGTGGTCAATTTACACGCTGTTTTCCACCCAGTTCTGGCAACTTTTGCACGCTGTTTAACA
>NZ_JABELD010000173.1 GCF_018853445.1 Acidithiobacillus concretivorus | reverse complement strand
TCATGGAATCGCCGGCGGCCCCTGCCATACGGGCCAGATGAACGATGCGCTCCAGATCGCCGTTTTCTACCAGAGAGCTGATGGCCGGTAAGGCATGGACCACCTGGCTGCGGTTCACCCGATCCAGTAAATCCATGCCATCGCTGGCCAGACCGGCCAGACGCCCCACCATTTCATCGCTCATGGAATCGGCAGCGGCCCCACTCAGCCGGGCCAGTTGCACGATGCGTTCCAGATCGCCGTTTTCCACCAGGGAGCTGATGGCCGGCAGGGCCCGCGCCACCTGGCTGCGGGTGACCTGATCCACCAAATCCAGACCGTCGCTGGCCAACCCCGCCAGACGACCCACCATTTCATCACTCATGGAGTCTGCTGCCGCACCACTCAGTCGTGCCAGGTGCACAATGCGTTCAAGATCTCCGTTCTGCACCAGATGCACCA
>NZ_JABELD010000172.1 GCF_018853445.1 Acidithiobacillus concretivorus | reverse complement strand
GTGCCGGAGTGGGTCAAAAAAGTCGGTCACGAAATGGTAAATACAGAGCAGGACGGCGAAGGCACCTGGCACATTCGGGTCCGCAAGGCCAAGTAAATGCACAAACAATCACAGGCGTAAAACCCTTAAGGAGAGTGACATCATGAGAATTCTGGTCGTAGGTGGCGGTATGGGCGGTACCATTTTTGCCAATCATCTGGCTCGGCGTATTCACCATGAAATGAAAACCGGCAAGGCACGTATTACGATGCTGTCTGCCAGTCATGAGCATGTGTATCAACCCGGCTGGTTGTATGTCGCCATGGGTCGGGCGACGCCCGATGAACTGGTCCGCGAACAGCAAAGTCTGCTGGAGCCGGGGATTGAATTTCATGTGGATCCGGTTGAAGAATTTCATCTGGCCGAGAACCATGTCAAATGCAAAAGCGGCAAGGTGCATGAGTACGACTTGATCGTGATTTCGACTGGTTCACGCGCCCTGCCCGAGAAAATTCCCGGTCTCAAGGAAAATTCCATTAACTGCTATACCGCAGAAAACGCCGTCGAATTTTTCAAGCAACTGTCGGACTTCAAGGGTGGACGCATTGTGGTTACCGTCGGTCTGCCGCATAAGTGCCCGATGATTCCCCTGGAAATCACTTTTGCCATGCACGACTTCATCAAGGATCGCGGCCTGCTGGACAAGACCGAGTTCTATTACACCTACCCCATCGGCCGGGTTCACAGTCTGGAGAATGTGGCCAAGTGGGCGGCGCCGGAATTTGACCGGATGGGGATTAAATACGAAACCCTGTTCAACATGAAAGAAGTGGATGGTAAAAACGCTCAGGTGCTGAGCGAAGAAGGCGGCGCGGTGAAATACGATCTGCTGGTGGCCGTTCCGCCCCATAAGGGTCAGGAAGTCATCGAGAAAAATGGCCTGGGTGAAAACGGCTGGATTCCCACCAATCGCTCTTCCCTGCACATGGAAGGGGAGCATGGCAAGAATGTTCTGGTGCTGGGAGATACCACCAATTTGCCCATCAGTAAGGCCGGTTCAACGGCCCACTTCGAAGCGGAAGTGGCTGCCGAGAATGTGGCGGCGGTCATCAAGATGGGACGGCCGGTGCGCAGTTATGATGGTAAGGTGTTCTGCTTCATTGAGGCGGGCAAGGACCGGGCAACGTATGCCATGTTCGATTATAAAACCCCACCCCAGCCGAAAGCGCCTACCGGAGCCGTACACGCCTTCAAGATGTCCTATAACAAACTCTATTGGGCTACCGCCCGTGGTTTACTCTGAGGAGGTGACGTATGGCTGCGGTCATGGCAGAAACTTCTGAAGATGAACTGCAACGCGCCCAGGAAGCCCTGGTGCATCTGGTGCAGAACGGAGATCTTGAACGCATTGTGCACCTGGCACGACTGAGTGGTGCGGCAGCAGACTCCATGAGTGATGAAATGGTGGGTCGTCTGGCGGGGTTGGCCAGCGACGGTCTGGATTTGGTGGATCAGGTCACCCGCAGCCAGGTGGCGCGGGCCCTGCCGGCCATCAGCTCCCTGGTGGAAAACGGCGATCTGGAACGCATCGTGCAACTGGCCCGGCTGAGTGGGGCCGCTGCCGATTCCATGAGCGATGAAATGGTGGGGCGTCTGGCCGGTCTGGCCAGCGATGGCATGGATTTACTGGATCGGGTGAACCGCAGCCAGGTGGTCCATGCCTTACCGGCCATCAGCTCTCTGGTAGAAAACGGCGATCTGGAGCGCATCGTTCATCTGGCCCGTATGGCAGGGGCCGCCGGCGATTCCATGAATGATGAGATGGTTTCGCGTCTGGCCACTTTGGCGACTGATGCCATGTGCCTGCTCGACCGGGCAACGCGGACCGGGGTCATGGACCGTTTGCTCGTCGTTGCTGAAAAAATGGATCAGGATCATATCCTCACCGATTTCCTGCACTGCCTCAGTGGTGCCACTGAGGAGGCCGCCAGCGCCCCCGCTCCCAAGGGGGGAATCACCGGACTCTGGGACATGATGAAAAAACCGGAAACCCAGCAAACCATCCAGTTCCTCATGCTGGTCGGTAAACATTTCCGTTCCTGCCGCCTCAGGCACTGATCATGCGCTAATTTTTACAGCTTTAAAGTGTTCTACTCGCCCCGCTTGTAGCCCCTGTTGTTCAGGGGCTTTTTTAATAGCATCTGTGATTACAACACTACCACGATGGAAACATGGTGCAAAACCAGTTTTTGGACTTCAATGAGAATATCCCATTTTTACTGTAGATTGCTTAGATGACAGAACATGGATTCTCTTTTGGATTCAGCCAGGAGGGTCCAGAGTAGACGGCTACCTGTCCTCAATTTCGATTAAAGAAAACTTTTGGCAGATTAGGCAATAAGTAAGTTGCTCAAAGCGATCAGGATAACGCAGGTTAATCAGAGCTCTGACCATATCGGCAACAACGGCATCCCGCGAGAAAAAAATAACTGGTTGACCCGTTCCACCGGAAGTCCATTGGCTTTTGCCACTACTTCTAAAGCCTCACGCACAATTGGATCACCCAATCCCTGTGCCCGAAAATGGGCCTGGATATTTTCTGGTGAATGCAGGGCTTCGTCGCTTGTTATAATGGTCATCCAGTGCCTTCCACAGGGCGAAGTTATCTATTTTGGTGGGTTTCAGAGATTATTCTCGCGCCTCTTATGGGAGCTTATCGCAATAGACAAACCGAAACAAAATTCAAATACCAAAAAGGGGAAGATAACACCATATTACTATATATTATTATAATTATTTTTTGACAGTCATCATCAGTCATATAATATAACAATGTTTTTTACCTGACAAGGTGGATCTAATTGATACGGGCTATTAATCACTGGTTATAGCCGTTCATTTGAGGATTTGACGCCCTTCTATCAGGGACCTACAACTTGAGAACTCGGTATTATGGTCTATACTCTATAGTGTGTGTTTTTAGGCGCTAAGCTCTATATGGAGCAAGAAAGGTGAGAAATGAATAAGTTAACCCCAGACGGAATGGAAAGTACGGATCCTAAAGTCGAGAAACAGGGTGTTGTAAATGATGGCATGGAATCTGAAGAACCCAATCTAGCTCAAAAAGGACTAGAGCAAGACGGAATGGAATCGGGCGACCCTGCCCGAGAAAAGGCAGGGATTATCCCGGATGGCATGGAGATGGAAGATCCCTCTCGGGCACGAGATGGCACGATGCCTGACGGCATGGAAGCGGCCGACAACGTACGGAAAGCAGAAGGAATTGTGAACGACGGGATGGAAGCCGAGTAGTGGCATAATTGCCAATATGAAATATTATCATGACATGGCCATGACACGTTTTCACACACAAAAATGACATGCCATGACATAAAGTCATGGCATGTCATGTGCTAGGCATCTACCACAAGAGCGCAGCCATGCGCGCCTTAATCACCCAGAAATAGGTGTATAGGCAAAGCAATATCCATGTGGACTGATTTTGCCAGCAACCACTTTACAGGTACCATCCGCGCTGGGAGAGGCTCCCGGTACAAAATGCGCGCAATTACTGCACATATCCTTGCCACTGGGATGATCCTGATAACTGACAGAACTTTTGCTTTGCAACCCACCTGCAGTACCCGCATTGGCCATGGATGAAAATACCAAAGGAGCCACTGCGGCTGCGGCAGCTATTTTACCTGTTGATTTCAACCATTCACGACGATTCATAGATTTCATAGTATATTCTCCCAAATGATGAATGAGGCGCCTATAAAGAGCCCACTTAGTTCTACGTAATCTGTCCTGAAATGGATGCAAGCAACAGATAATTGGTCCCCATTATATATTCAGACTTTGATAATCAACTGCGTAGAGTAAAAATATTATTGAATACCGGCTTCATTCCAATCAAATCTCCGGGAAATACCACCTTCCGCACCCCCACCAAGGGTATGGATAAAGTACTTAACTCCGCTGAGATCAGGTCGATCTGTATTTGCAAAAATGCCTTATAAACAAACTCGGAACAATATAATGCCCGATCATCCTGCAAGTCATAACTATCATCAAAAGGAATACGTAGCTTCACCTGTTTATGACACCAGTGAAACAAATTTTCACACTGTGGTTCTACCAAGCCAATCGGTATATAGCCAACTTTTACAGCACGTTCCGGCGCACAAAAATCGTCCAGTCTACCCATGTGCACCCCACCTCGGGTGCGTTCCGTAGACGGTATGCTTTCAAATAAAGCACCGCCTACCAAAACTCCGACATGGGTCCAGGGACCGCGATTTTTGAGGCGCACCAGGCGTGCCTCGACCCCCAGCCCTTCACGCAACAGTATATACGCTGTCAGTCCACACTCACGAACCATTTCCCGTCCCTGCGTACCAGTTGCAGCGTCGTATTCCGTGGGCTTCCTTTCTCAGGAATCAGACTGATAATCACCGTGGCATGTTCAACGCCATGAATCATGGTCCGTTGGTTTTTGACTATTTTGGCCTCCTTCAAACCGCCTTCAGCTTGCAGACGCTGATAAGTAGCCATCACATATCCATTTACTTTCGCTTCTTCGAGCCGCAGTGCATAGGGTTGTGCTGGATTTTGCACTTCAGGTCCCCAATAAACCAGTTTATCTACTTTCTGGATGTCCCCTTTTGCCATACCGTGCACAAAATGCATAGCCGTATTTTCTGGACCTGAACTCGAAAAAAGACCACAGGCTGAGATTCCCACTGTTAATCCAGCCACTGTGAGTGTTTTTAGAATACTTCGCACACAAATTCTCCTTCATTAAATCGATCCAAAGAAAAATAGGCAATACCTTAAGCAGCATCGCCTGTTGATCATGACGTCTTGACTGGTGATTCATCAAGCCAGTTAGTGCACAGTTTTACGTACCTTGATACTGGAATTGATTTCCACGCGCTGATTCAGGAAACGTCCCTGAGGAGTCGCATTGCTGGCGACGGGATCCATATAGGAATGCCCCTTCGTCACAATTCGTGAAGCAGCTACACCATGCGCCTCCAGATAACCGGCAACGCTTTGTGCACGTTGCTCAGAGAGTTTTTGATTGTAAGCAAAACTGCCTGTTTTACTACAGTAACCATTCACATCCAGAACAGTGGCTGAATGTTTATGGGCAAAATCAGCCACCTGATCCAGCACGGCAATATCATGACTGATCAGTTTGGAAGAATTGGTCTGGAAATTAATCCCGGTAATGGTAATAGGTTTACTCTCCAGAACCGTATGCCGCACCGGCGCAATTGGAGCCACTGCTGCGGGTTTTGCGGCTGGTGCCGCAGGCGCCGCCGGAGGAATCCCCGGAGAACAGGCAAAAGGATTAGTTCCGCAGCCGGCAGCGGCCAAAACCACTGCCACAGCCAATGTTTGCTTATATATTCTTTTCATATTATGCCTCCTTAGTAGCTGATTTTTAAACAACAAATTCAATGACAAAATAGGCCCCATCCAAAATGGAGCCTGAAGTTCCCGATTTTGCTAGCGGGAGGAGGAGACTGCATACAACATTTTTTGTTACCTTGTTCAGCCCAATGGGCCGTTAGCGGTGACGATTTGCGGTTCCATGGAAGCCAGAATAGCAATCAGGTAATTCTGTGCCGCCATGGGAATCTTTTGGGTCTGCATCGCATCCATCATATCCTGAGCTAGATAATTGAAAGCTGCCGTAGTAACACCCATTCCTTCATGGGTTTTACGCATACTCAGACCGGTGTACTTGCAAGGACCACCCACAGCCATACACACCTGCTGCACCAATTCGTACTTCAGGTGGGGGATATTGGTATGTGCGAAGTAGTAATTGATGTGCGGATCTGCAGCCACATTACCCACAAACGTATTGATCAGATTAGTAATACCCGCCTTGCCGCCGTACTGGGCATAGTAATCCTGAGC
>NZ_JABELD010000171.1 GCF_018853445.1 Acidithiobacillus concretivorus | reverse complement strand
ACCCAGCCTCTTATACGTTGAATGGATGGATTTGTCCAGCGCTCACCGTACATCCAAAAAAGCCGAGTCATTCATATGGTGGTGCCACCCCATAAAAAGGGCTCTTGGCCATATTGAGAATTGCTGATGTCAGCGAATCCAATGCCCGCGCCGAAGGCCTCACTGTTAGCGTCTGCGCGGTGTTGTTGGCGGAGGCCTGCAACATCGGTCTGGAGCCGCTGATCAAGCACCAGGTGCCCGCGTTGACCCGGTACCGACTGAGCTGGGTCAAACAGAATTACCTGCGGGCAGAGACTCTTGTGAAAGCCAATGCCAAGCTGGTGGACTACCAATCCACTTTGTCTCTGGCCAGAAAGTGGGGTGGCGGTGAAGTTGCCTCCGCCGATGGTATGCGATTTGTGACGCCTATCCGCACCATCAATGCCGGACCTAACCGAAAGTACTTTGGTTCTTGTCGTGGCATTACCTGGTACAACTTTCTTTCGGATCAGTTCTCCGGCTTTCATGGCATTGTCGTCCCTGGAACACTGCGTGATTCCATCTTTGTTCTGGAGGG
>NZ_JABELD010000170.1 GCF_018853445.1 Acidithiobacillus concretivorus | reverse complement strand
GCCCGCCAGTATCAATGCCCAGGATAAGCAGGATGTAGCCTTTCTGCGGGCACATGGGGTTCAGGTGCGCCTCATGGCGGTGAAGCCGATTTATATGCACGCAAAAGCAGTCATTTCCGGGAATGAGGCCTTCGTAGGTTCAGAAAATTTCTCGGTTACTTCACTTGAATCGAATCGGGAAATTGGGCTATTGCTGAATGGCCGGCCAGTATCCGAGCTGCAGGCGCAATTCAATCGTGATTGGGCAAGGGCGGCGCATGGCTAGGCGCGAAACGAACCTGAAAGCCCCCCAATTTGGGATTGGCGGCCATCTAAATGCTGATCCATCCCCAGGCAAGCCAAAGGCCTCTGAACACGAAGAATCCAAAGAGGATGTACGAGATATGGGCGGCGCTACAGTGAATGGCGCTGCTCATGGTGCTGCACCATTCTGGTACCCCAGGGATCTCGATCTCCCGTCCACATCTGCACCCAAGATGGCCGCCAAGCCCACACCCAAATCAACGGATAAACGTAAGGTAGAAGTCATCGTGCGAAAAAAACGTACTTTTAGCGTCTAGTAGCGCATCAGGCCAAACAGTTCCATCAGACAGATAGACTTGACGTTATCCCCAAGCGGGATAAGATGAACCTATGCGCGTCATCTCTCATGCCAAAATTCTGACTGCCCAGAAGGTACACAAGGACTGTAGCTCCGCACTCGAACGTAAGCGTCTAAGCAACCCACCTTCCCAAACTTTCTGACCTGACCGATCCTGCCCCGCATACAGCGAGAAGGGGTGGGTATGACGAAGGAAGAGAAGGCCACATATTGGCGGCAGCAAGTAGACG
>NZ_JABELD010000017.1 GCF_018853445.1 Acidithiobacillus concretivorus | reverse complement strand
TTAATGAGGCGGTGGAATCAGCATATCAGAAGGGTGTGCTGACCACCGCCAGTCTTATGGTGGGGGCTCCGGCGGCGGCTGATGCCATACGCCGGGCGAAAAGTTTGCCTGGGCTGGGTGTCGGTTTGCACCTGACTTTGGTGGATGGAGCGCCGCTGTTGCCGGCGGAACAGGTACCCGATCTGGTGGATGCTCACGGTCGTTTTGCAGCGGATTTATGGTTGCGCGGTGTGCGTTATTTTTTTCTGCCCAAGGTGCGCAGGCAGTTGGCGGCAGAAATTCGTGCACAGTTTGCCGCCTTTGCAGACACCGGCTTGGTGCTGGATCATGCCAACGCCCACAAACATCTGCATTTGCATCCTACGGTGTTAAGCCTGATGCTGGATATTGGGGAAGCATTTGGACTGCGGGCCGTGCGTCTCCCCTGGGAGTCACTGGCGGTGGCGCGGTGTGGTGGTGCGCGTGGCTTCGCACCGGCCTTCTGGGCTTTTTTTTTGCGTCCCTGGTTGGCGAGAATGCGCCGTCAACTGGATAAGCGTGGACTGCTTTACAATGATTTGCTTTGCGGTCTGGATGCCACCGGACATATGACCGAGTCGCGTCTGCTGGGTTTGCTGAACTGTCTGCCAGAGAAGGCTTTGGTGGAAATTTATTTTCATCCGGCCACCACCCAGAGTCCTTTACTGCGTACGCTCATGCCTGATTATGAGCCCCAGGCAGAATATGCCGCCCTGCTGAGCCCCAGGGTGGGGGAGTATTTGCGTAATCATCAGATTGTAAGAGGTAGATTCAGTGATTTCACCGGCGGCTGAACGATTCCTGGAAAGTATCGGAAAATCCATTGCGCAATTTTTTGTGCAGGTGGTCGATTTTTCGGTGCGCCGCGCTCTTTGGGTGATGGGGTTGGTGCTGATTGGCACCTTGTTGGCTCTGTTTTATGCGTTTACGCACTTTGCAGTAGATACCAATACCAGCCATGCCTTGTCTCGTGATCTGCCCTTTCAAAAACGCGAGGTGGCATATCACAAGGTATTTTCCCAGGACCAGCATACTATTGTGGTGGTTCTGCAGGGGAAAAATCCGCAGAGTAGCGATGCGGCAGTTACGCGTCTGGAGAACTGGCTACACGCGCGTCCGAAGATGTTTCATAGTGTGTATGTGCCGGGCGGGGGGAGTTTTTTTGAGCGGAATGGCCTGCTCTATTTATCTCCGGAAAAAGTAAAGGATTTTGCCGATCGTATTACCAATGCCCAGCCTCTGATCGCCCGTTTGTCTGCAGATCCTAGTCTCGGCGGTCTAAGTGACTTGTTGAGCATGGCCATCAGTCAAAGGCTGAATAATGGTGTGCAGTTACCGGGCATGACGGCTATATTTTCGGCGTTGAGTGAGGCCGTGAAAGCCCGCCTGGAGGATAAGCCGTACCAGCTTTCCTGGAGTGAAATGATGGGCGGGGACCTGGCTAAGCTGGGTCCTGCCCAGCGCTTTGTCATTATTCAGCCGGCCATGAATTATCATTCCTTACAGCCTGCCGAGGCGGCCATCCGGACCTTGCAAGCAGGTTTGCAGAGTTTGCAGTTAAATGCCGCCCACGGCGTCAGTGTTGGTGTGACCGGAGGGGCCGTTCTTGATGCGGAGCAACTCCAGACCGTCAGTCATGGTGCTGGTGAATCCCTGGCGCTGACGCTGGGTCTGGAAATTATTCTGCTGAGCATTGCCCTGCGCTCGGTGAAATTGGTAACTGGTGTGCTGATCGGGCTGGTATCGGGCATTATTCTGACGACGGCCTGGGCCTTGTTTTTCGTTGGCCCCTTTAACCTCATATCTGTGGCTTTTGCTATTTTGTTCATTGGGTTGGGTGTCGATTTCGGCATTCAATTCTGTTTGCGCTATCGCGAAGAATTATTCAACGGCGCGGTTCATCGGGTAGCGATGCATCGAGTGACCCAGGGTATGGGAACAGCGCTGGGTTTGGCCTCTGTGGCTGCGGCACTGAGCTTTTACGCCTTTGTGCCTACCAGTTATGCCGGAATTGTCGATCTTGGGCTGATTTCTGGTACCAGCATGCTCATTGCGCTGCTGCTGACCCTGACTTTTTTGCCAGCTTATTTGACCTTATGGCCCATTGCTGTAAACGGACAACATCGGGTTGTTAATTATCCGCATTTTACGATGGTTCCAACGCTGGCAAAACATCCAATTCATCGCTATGCCTACTGGATATTGGGCTTGGTGACGATACTCGCCGTTGCGGCGATTCCCTTGGCTTTGCGTACTACTTTTGACTTTAATCCACTACACATGATTGATAGTCACGCCGAGGGTGTGAAAGTCTTTGAAAAACTGTTGGCCAATCCCGATACTGCTCCGTACCGGATGGAAGTGCTCACGCCCAATATTGCCGCTGCTCAGGCCGTGGCCCGGCGCGTCGAGCAGTTGCCGACGGTGGCGCGGGCGCTGACAGTGGAAAGTTATATTCCCAAAGATCAATCCAAGAAGCTGGCCATTTTGCAGAATCTGCAGATTCTGGTGCCCCCCTTTTCACTGATGATGCCGACCGCATTGACGCCGCCCGCTGCGGATACGCGCAAAAAGCTGGATAAACTGGTCAAAGATTTGCGCGCGCTGGCCGTCAAGGATGGTCAGACGTCTGCAGATGGTCAAATAACTGGACGGTTGGCTGATCATCTTCAGGCTTTTTTGCAAGAGCAGGGAAAACAGCCTGCCGCCATGAATGCTTTGCAGAATAGTGTGATGGGCACTTTACCCGGAGAGCTCAAGCAACTGGGCATGGCTTTGTCTGCCGGACCGGTCAATTTGCAAACCCTGCCAGCAGCGCTCAAGGATCGTTATGTGGGTGCGGCAGGTCAGGCGCGCGTAGAGATTTTCCCCAAGGCCAATCTGAGTAGTAATCAGGCCATGTATCAGTTTGTCCAGAGTGTGCTCAAGGTTGAGCCCAAGGCGGTTGGAACCCCGGTGATGCTGGTGCAAGGTGGAGAAGCGGTTCTTGGTGCCTTTCAGGAGGCTACCTACATTGCGCTGGCAAGTATCAGTATTTTGCTGCTTTTGGCCTTGCGCCGTTATCGGGATGTGCTGCTGATCATGATTCCTTTGCTGCTGGCGGCGCTGTTTACGGTCGCCGCTATGAGTCTGCTGGGCTTGAGTTTCAATTTGGGTAATATCATTGTTCTACCCCTCCTGATTGGCCTGGGTGTGGCATTCGCCATTTATATTGTGGTGCGCTGGCGTAATGGCGTGGATGTTGCCCATTTATTGGGAACCTCGACACCAATGGCGGTGTTTTTCAGTGGTCTAACCACCCTCAGTGCTTTTGGTAGTATGGCCGTATCCCGTGATCCGGGTATGTCAAGTCTTGGTGAGGCACTGAGTCTGGCGTTGTCTATTGTGCTCTTGTGTATATTGATTATTTTGCCGACGCTGATGCTGCTGTTTACGCCTTCTCCCCGCGAAGAGGGCATAGAGCAGGATGAAGGCAGCTAAACTTTGAAACAGAAAATGTTCATTCTGCTCGCTGGACTGCTGGGTCTGGCCCTGGCTGTTTATCTGGTGCAGCATGCCGGTTTTGCCGAGATTATGGCGGTACTCGCCGTGGCTGGCTGGGGACTGCTCTGGTTGCTCCCTTTTCATTTGCTGCCGCTGGCTCTGGATACCTTGAGCTGGAAGTGGCTGTTACGCGGCAAGGCGCGTGCCTCCTTTGGGTTTTTGTTATGGCTGGCCCTGATTCGCGAATCGGTGAACGGTTTATTGCCGGTAGCACGGATAGGTGGTGAACTGCTGGGAATCCGAATGCTCAGTCAATCCGGTGTTTCGCCCTATGTGGCTGGTGCCAGTGTCATGGTTGAGATCACTTTGACTCTGATGAGTCAGTTCTTGTTTGCTTTGCTGGGCGTGGTGGTGTTGCTGTTCGCAGTCAGCAATCACCTCCTGGTTTTCGAAGTTCTGGGGTTTCTTTTCCTGTCGATTCCGGTGCTGGTTATTTTTTTCTGGCTGCAAAAACATAAAGGCTTGTTCTCGCTGGTGCAGAACATCAGTAAACGCATGCTTGGTGGTTATGATCTTATGGGGATTATCGGCGATCCGCACCTTTTGGATGCGGAAATCCGGAGTTTTTACGACAAGGGACGCGCTTTGCTAGTGGCCAACTTTTGGCAATTAGCCGGGCTTTTTGCGGGCACTCTTGAGGTTGTTTTTACTTTTTGGCTGCTGCACCATCCGGTGCCTTTCTGGGCGGCCTTGCTCCTCGAAAGTCTGGGACAGGCTTTGCGTAGTGTGGCATTTGTGGTGCCGGCAGGCATTGGGATTCAGGAGGGCGGTTTCATGCTGTTTGGAGCGGTAGTCGGTATCGGTCCAGATCTGGCCCTGGCTTATGCTTTGGCCCGACGTTTGCGTGAACTATTTCTGGGTGTTCCGGTCCTCTTGTCATGGGCTGCATCAGAAAGTCATTATATGCGGCGAAGGTGGTTACAGGTTTCAACCGGGAAAGAGGGGGTTTTATGACGGCAATGGCCATAGAGCTGGGTTCTGAGCAGCATCGTGATTTGTTTTGTCAGTTCATGCACGATACGCATGTGTATTTTGATCCTGCAAATATGCCTTGGCCGGAACTCGATGCTGCCACGGAACAGCGGGTTAAATCTTTGCCTTTCTGGGGTGAGGCGGTAGCGACGGAAAGTATCACCGCGCGGATGGTTCAGAGTATGGCGGCACGGGAAACCGACCCCGTAGTGCGTGCTGCTGTGGCCCTGGATGGTCAGGAAGAACAAAGGCATTCGGAATTGCTGCAGGCATTGGTGAAACATTACAATATTCAGATACCTCCAGCGCCGCCGCCGCCGCCCTTGCGGGATCCCTACTGGGAGTTTCTATTTACGGGATATGGCGAATGTCTGGACTCCTATTTTGCTTTTGGACTATTTGCTGCGGCCAAAAACTCGGGTTTTTTTCCGTCTGAGTTGGTCAAGATATTTGAGCCGGTCATGCAGGAAGAAGCGCGACACATCATTTTTTTCATCAACTGGTTAAAGTGGCACCGTCGGCGCCTGCCGTTCTGGAAAAAAATTGTTCTGGAATATCACCGTATCCAGGTCATCAGCATGCAAGCCTGGGCGCGGATTCAAACGGCAAGGGGCCTGAATGACCATCAGGATGAAAATTTTACCATGACTGGTCATGAACAGGTGAGTAGCGACATTAACCTGACACAGTTGCTCGCATTATGCCGGGCCGAAAACGCACGCCGTTTTGCTGCTTATGATGCCCGTTTGCTGCGTCCAAAATTGGCACCGCGTATTGCCAATATACTGTTTTTCTTTCTTTCCCGAGGGAAAGCCGCCTGATTTTTCGGTGTGCTTGTCCCGCATACGCTTTGGTATGTTATACTTAGGCCAATAATGTTGTTATTTGTTCACGGGCTTGACAGCCATCAGGTGGGGGTATTGATATTATGGGTGTTCCTTTAATTCAGAGCTATAAGGTAGGTCGCTATATTGTTTCGCAGAAATTGCGGGGGCGTAAGCGTTATCCTTTGGTCCTGATGTTGGAGCCGTTGTTTCGTTGTAATCTGGCCTGCGCGGGTTGCGGAAAAATCGATTACCCAGATGATGTTCTGGATAAACGCTTGTCGGTGGAAGAATGCATTGGCGCAGCAGAAGAATGTGGGGCGCCTATTATTTCCATTGCCGGCGGAGAACCATTGATTCACAAGGATATGCCGGAAGTGGTGAAGGGTTTGGTAGAACGCAAACGCTTCGTTTACTTGTGCACCAATGCGCTCTTGTTGAAAAAACGTATGGATGATTATACGCCTTCTCCGTATTTGACATTTTCTGTTCATCTGGATGGTAATGAACACCGCCATGATGATTCAGTCTGTCAACCGGGGACCTACCAGCGGGCAGCAGTGGCTATCCGCGAAGCGGTTGAAAAAGGCTTTCGGGTAACCGTGAACTGCACCCTCTTTCAGGGTGAAGGTGCGGAAGAAGTGGCTAATTTCCTGGATGATTGCAAGGCCTTGGGTGTAGAGGGCGTGACGATCTCTCCCGGCTTCAATTATGAGCGAGCCCCTCAGCAGGAAGTATTTATTCAACGGCGCGCATCCCGGCAGTTGTTCAGGGATATTTTTCGTATTGGTAAGGAGCGCAAGGCGAAATGGACGTTCAATCAGTCCAGTCTGTTTCTGGACTTTTTGGCGGGCAACCAGAATTACCAATGTACGCCTTGGGGAAACCCCACCCGCAATATTTTTGGCTGGCAGAAACCTTGCTACCTGTTGGTGAGCGAAGGTTACGCGCAGACCTATCAGGAAATGATGGAAACGACGCCCTGGGATCAATACGGCGTTGGGGTTAACCGCAAGTGCGATCAGTGTCAGGTTCATTCCGGTTTTGAACCGACAGCGGTCAATGACACGTTTGCGCACCCCTTGCGGGCCCTTAAAGTGGCCTTACGTGGGCCGCGTACGAAAGGTCCTATGGCCCCGGATATGCCAACCATTCCCCCTTCACAGGGATCCGATCATCCGGTTTTCCCGTTACGGGTTGAACGATAATAAGCGATCGGCCGTCCAAACAGGCTAACAGGGAGGTTTTATGCTTATGAGAAATGCCGTGCTGCTTTCGGCGGTAGTGGCTTTGTCCATGTCGCCGATGATTTCAGCCTCAGCTGCTATTGCCGCGCCAGCTTCGGCGGCTGCGCCAGCCAACGCGGTGACGCCAAAAGCCACTATTGACACGCTCGATGCAGCCTTGCTGAAAGCCATGCAGGGCGGCAGCAAAATGGGTTATCAGGGCCGTTATGCCGTCGTGTCTCCGGTGGTCGGGAAGGTTTATGATTTTGACAAAATTGCCAGCCTGACTCTGGGTAGCCACTGGTCCAAACTGACACCCGCGCAACAAAAACAATTTGTAGGTGTGTTGGCGGACTATACTGCAGCCACTTATGCGGCCCGTTTTGACAATTATGAAGGCGAGCATTTTGCGGTCGTCAATAGTGAAACCATGCAGCCCGGAACTGAGGGCGTATTCAGTACGCTGACCATGCGCAATGGTAAGGTCCATCGTTTTGATTACCTGCTCCAGCAACAGGATGGCCAGTGGCGTATTGTGAATGTGGTTGCCGACGGGGTCAGTGATTTGTCCCTGAAGCGTTCTGAATACAACGAAACCATAAAAAGTAAGGGATTTCCGGCGCTGATTGCGCACTTAAAAGCGCAAATCGCTCAGTACGCGAGCGGTAAAAATTGATGGTTCGTTGGCGTTGGCTGCTCGGCGGTATTTTTGCCAGTTCCTTGCTGGCACTATCAGGCTGCGCTACGGTGAATGGTCCCGGGTCCGACGTGTCAGGATCCGGTCGGCCGCCTTTGCAAACCTTTAATCATGCCATGTTCCACGTGAATATGGGACTTTATGATTATGTGCTTGAGCCGGTATCTACGGGTTACAAGGCGGTGACTCCGGGCTTTGTCCGGGCGGGCGTCAGTAACGTGTTTTCCAACGTGGGCATGCCTTACATTTTTATTAACGATTTTCTGCAAGGTCGGGTACAACAGGGTATGGAGGATATGAGCCGTTTCATGGTCAACTCCATCTTTGGTGTGGGTGGTTTGATTGATGTCGCAGACAAGCTGGATTTACCCATGCACGACAATAGCCTGGGGGTGACGCTTGGGGTTTGGGGCGTGCCACAGGGGCCCTATCTGGTATTACCCTTTTATGGACCCAGTTCGTTGCGGAGTTTGCCGGGCCTCGCCATGGTCATGTTTACCGGCCCCGCTTATTATATCACCAGTACCCCTGCCCAATATGCCTTGAGTGGCATGGGTGTGATTAATACGGGCTATGTGGATGGTCCGAAAATCCGCATGGTTCAGGAGGCAGTGGATCCTTATCAGTTTATGCGTAATGCCTGGGAACAGCATGAACAGTATTTGATCAGCGGCGGAGTAGTCAGTAAAAGCCAGTTGCTTGAAGGTCTGTCTTTACCTCCGCCTGCTGGAACGACCAAGGCCGGCAATGAATCCAGCGCCAACACGAAAGGAATACATTAATATGGCTTTTGATCAGGATGCAGTGCGCCGTACAGCGCATCTGGCCCGCCTGGCCCTACCCCAGGAAGAAGTGCCAGCAGTGGCCAGTCAACTGGAAAAAATCATGTCACTCGTTGAGGAGTTGAGTGCCATACCTACAGAGGGAGTTTTACCTATGGCGCACCCTCTGGATCTGGAGCAGCCACTGCGCCCGGATCAGGTTTCCAATCAAGATGAACGCCAACGCCTGATGGCCAGTGCCCCGGCCGCCGAGCACGGGCTTTTTCTCGTCCCCAAAGTCATCGAATAACAGGAGCAGCATTTGGACCTCCACGATTTTTCCCTGCGACAACTCCGCGAGGGTCTGCAAAAACGGGATTTCTCTGCACGAGAGCTAACGCAAACCCTGCTCCAGCGTATCCATACCTTAAACCCGGAAATGAATGCTTTTGTAACGGTGACCGAAGCTACTGCCCTGGAATCTGCTGCTCGGGCTGATGATCGCTTGGCAAAAGGTGAAAGCGGAACGCTGCTGGGGTTGCCCATGGCCCATAAGGACATTTTTTGTACGGCAGATTTACCCACTACCTGCGGGTCGAAAATGCTGAAAAACTTTGTCGCTCCTTATAGTGCCACTGTCGTAGAGCGTTTGGCCGCAGAAGGCATGGTGATGCTGGGTAAGCTCAATATGGATGAATTTGCCATGGGCTCTTCCAATGAGACCAGCTATTTTGGGCCTGTCCGTAATCCGTGGAATACAGCAATGGTACCCGGAGGGTCTTCTGGTGGTTCGGCAGCGGCGGTAGCTGCGGGTTTGGTGCCGGTGGCAACGGGCACAGATACCGGTGGTTCCATTCGCCAACCGGCAGCACTTTGCGGTATTACCGGAATTAAACCCACCTACGGACGAGTTTCCCGTTATGGCATGATTGCTTTTGCTTCGAGTCTCGATCAGGCGGGACCGATGGCCCGTTCCGCCGAGGATTGTGCTTTGCTGCTGAATGCGATGGCGGCTCATGATCCTCGTGATTCTACGAGTCATCCAGCCGCTGCCAGTGATTTTCTGCGAGGGCTGGATCGTCCTTTGCAGGGATTGCGCGTCGGTGTGCCCGAAGAATTTTTTGGCGAGGGACTGGATCCGGAAGTGGCTGCTGCCGTGCAGCTTGGAATAGAGCAGTTAGCCAGACAAGGCGCATCCATTCAGTCGATTCGCTTACCCAATAACCCCCATGCGGTCAGTACCTATTACGTCCTGGCACCGGCTGAGGCTTCCAGTAACCTCTCGCGTTTTGACGGAGTGCGCTATACCCATCGCAGCAGCGTAGGTGAAAACCTCGATGACTTGTATCGGCAGAGCCGTTATGAAGGCTTTGGTGAGGAAGTAAGGCGCCGTATTCTGGTCGGCACTTATGTCCTTTCTGCGGGCTATTATGATGCCTACTATCTCAAGGCTCAGCAGGTGCGTAGTCTGATTCGCGAAGATTTCCGCCGCGCTTTTGCTGAGGTAGATGTCATTGTCGGTCCTACGACGCCAGGACCTGCCTTTGCACTGGGTGCCAAAAACGCTGATCCGGTTTCCATGTATCTGGCTGATATTTATACTATTGCTGTGAATCTGGCAGGGATTCCAGCCCTTAGTCTGCCCTGTGGGTTCACCCAATCCGGCTTGCCCATTGGCATGCAGTTGATGGGAGATTATTTTGCTGACGATTTATTGTTAAATGTAGCGCATCAATATCAACAGGAAACGGACTGGCATCGGGCACGGCCAAACTTGAAAGCGGGGGAGGCATGAGTATGGACTGGGAAGTGGTTATCGGTCTGGAGGTCCATGCTCAACTCAACACGGCCACCAAGATATTCTGCGGCTGTCCGACGACTTTTGGTGCAGAACCCAATAGTCATACCTGTCCGGTTTGTCTGGCCATGCCGGGCGCATTGCCGGTTTTGAATGGCGCAGCCGTCGATAAAGCTATTGCTTTGAGTCTGGCGATTGGTGCTGAACTGAATCGGCATAGTGTGTTTGCACGGAAAAATTACTTTTATCCGGATTTGCCCAAGGGCTATCAAATCAGTCAGTACGAGTTGCCAGTTGTCGGCAAAGGGCAGTTGACGGTACAGATGGCGGATGGTTCTGAGAAAGTCATTGGCGTCACCCGCGCACATCTGGAGGAAGACGCGGGTAAATCGCTGCATGAGGCTTTTGTCGGGCAGACTGGTATTGATTTGAATCGCGCTGGGACGCCACTGCTGGAAATTGTTTCCGAACCGGATATGCGTTCGTCTGCGGAAGCGGTGGCTTACTTGAAGAAACTGCATGCGCTGGTACGCTACCTGGAAATTTGTGACGGAAATATGCAGGAAGGATCGTTCCGTTGTGATGCAAACGTTTCCCTGCGTCGTCCCGGAGCCCCTTTTGGTACCCGTGCGGAAATCAAGAATCTGAATTCTTTCCGGTTTCTGGAAAAAGCCATTGAATATGAAATTCTGCGCCAAAAGGATATTCTGGAGAGCGGTGGCAGCATTGTTCAGGAAACGCGCCTGTATGATGCCAACCGTGATGAAACCCGCTCGATGCGCAGCAAGGAAGAAGCCAACGATTATCGTTATTTTCCTGATCCTGACTTGTTGCCTCTGGTTCTGGAGGAGGCTCGCATCGAAAAAGTCCGTCAGAGCCTGCCTGAACTGCCGGATGCCAAGCGCGAACGCTTCATGCAGGCCTATCAGCTCTCAGCCTATGATGCTGGCGTGTTGACCGCCGGGCGCGATCTTGCCGACTACTACGAGAGTGTGGCGGATGGCGTGGAAGGTAAGCTGGCGGCCAACTGGGTCATGGGTGATTTGCTCGGAGCTTTGAATAAAGCGGGAGTCGAAATTCAGGATTGCCCGGTTTCTGCCGAAAAATTACGCCTGTTGGTGCAGCGTATTGAAGATAAAACTATTTCCGGGAAAATTGCCAAGGAAATATTCGAAGAAATTTTTCACCAGGGTGGTGAAATTGATGCCATTATTGATAGTCGTGGCCTGCGTCAGATTACCGATGTGTCAGCCATTGCCGCTATGGTCGATGAAATTATTGCTGCCAATCCCCAGCAGGTTGCGGGTTTCCGGGCGGGTAAGGATAAGCTTCTGGGCTTTTTTGTCGGCCAGGTAATGAAAGCCAGTCAGGGTAAAGCTAATCCTGATCAGGTAAATGCCTTGTTGCTGGAACGGCTCCAGAAACCGGAATAACATTTTGAAGTAGTGGTTTTACGGGGTAATATCCGTTCATTATAAAAGGGTGCCAGCAGATGGCCCCCTTTTTTGTATGACAATTTTACGGTGTGTGTTCAGGAAGCCGGAACAGTAGCGGGTACGTCCTTAACCAGTTTCAGAAACTCGGAGAACGGACCCATGTTTTCCATGGCTTCCATTTTCGGGCCCTTGAAGTTGAGGCGCCCAAACATCATGGCCATTGCGGGTGAGCCCATGTGATGCCAGTCATGAGTCGTTGCCCACATTTTGTAGTCATAGTTGTAATTCAGGTCTGCAACCTTAATGGCGCCACCATAGGTGCATTCGGCCTTACCGTCTTTGGCGGCGATTTCGAGCTGAATAGGCGGCGTGGTTTTCATGCTGGAGTCAGAGACCTCCATGATTTTATAGCCTTTGCCACCATTATTTTTGATCCACGACCCCGCGAGTTTTTCGGTCAGCGTCGGGTTATTGTTCCATGCTGTGCAAAGCTCCTTGGCCCAAGCCGGAGACATGAAAGCGGGGATTGTAGATGCAGCTGCTGTGGCGCTACTATCCGTTGCGGAAGTGCTTGTATCTGCTGCAATTGCCATCGTAGAACCGGCGAGCCCCAATCCTAAAACCGTCGCCATCATCATTTTTTTAAACATCATTTTCTCCTCCGCCATATCTATGGAATGCTCCCATTGAGCATCTCTTGAGTATAGACCGGGTTTGGTCTTGCGGAAACCAAGGTATTTTTAATTTGGTGATAAACAATTAGAAAATAAGCAGATAGTGTGCTTCTGGTGTACCGATAGGGTGTGTTTTTGTGTGGCGTGAAGTTGGCTGGCGTGTTGGCAGGCATTCACATTTGCCCGGGCTTTGGTTAAACTCCAGCGGCACGGAGGTGTGGCAGAGCGGTTGAATGCACCGGTCTTGAAAACCGGCAGGGGTTTGCGCCCCTCGTGAGTTCGAATCTCACCGCCTCCGCCAATTAGATATGCTAACCAATTGAATTAAAAATAAATAAATAATTTTAAAGTAAGTTTATCTTACCTCCGATCTTACCCTGCAAAAATTCTTCTTCATCGAGACTCACTTGGGTTGTGATTACAAGTCGTGGGTTTATTGGCAAGATGGAACATCAGGTTTTTTATCATTCCGAGACCCTGTGGTACCGATGCCGTCGGAAAATGCAGAGGGAGAACGGTTGCCCATCCAGATGATACGAATGGAGCAAGATAATTGAGCTACCGTTGATACATCTATCCACACACGATTCCATGACCTCACCGGTTGGGAGAAGTCGCCTCGTAAAAATAGACGTCCAAGCCTAACGTTTTGTGTTATGATCCCATAAGGAAAATAAGGGGGATTATATGAAAACGGATATTCATGCGATGGCTAAAAACGTTTTTCATCATGTGGAGATGCACGTTCTCAGCCCGGCTTATGCGATTGATGTGAGTACGATGGTCGGTTTTTATGCGAAAGATGCCCGGTTTTGTCGATGGGTCAAAAATGTTCCACCCAGCCGGATACAAAAAATGCTGGCCGTGATGGTGCGGGAATGTGCATGGCGGGATGAGGCATGGTTAGGGGAATACATCCAGAACCGACCGCTACAGTCTGATAAGTGTTGCAACCCGGCGTAGGCGATTGACACGCGAATTATTTTTTAATCGGTTCCTGCAAATACTTCAATGCTCAAGCCGAACCGTTTTGCCAAGGCGTTCGCCTGACGAAGATTGATCTTACGCTTGCCTGAAAGCACGTCCGAAACCTTTGCCTGATTTCCAATTTCGGGCAAATCGGATTGTCGGAGATGATGTTGTGCCATTAAGAATGCCAAAACTTCCTGGCTGCTCATAGCACTGGGCATGGGGTAATTTTGAGCTCCGTACTTTTCGATCAAATATCCGATCATGCTGGCCAGTCCAGCCAGAGGACTATTTTCATCCGCGCCCCCCGCATCCAGAATGGCATCCAGAGATTCCACCAGTGATTGATAATCTGCGTCATCGGCTGGCGGGACCAGCAGAGGCGCAACATTACGCCAATGTTCCATCAGGCAAAGCCAAGGAATAGAGCCATCGCCCGATTCACAGAGACCATCATCCCATCGTCCAAGTGCCCGACTATCTGGCCTATTTTCTCGCGAGGGATAGTCTGCGATTTATCCACCATGATTTGTGAAGGCTTGTGCAATCCGGTTTCCGGTGATGCCTCAATGCCGATACGGTAAAGCGGCGCATCTCTGAGATCGCTGGTAATGGGGAGAACTGTCACGGAGGGCAATGTCGAGAACATTTCAGACTGAACAACCAGCGCCGGGCGGGGCTTGCCATAGTCACCTTGTAGGGCAACAACGACTATAGCGCCCCTTTTCAAACCCACCCATCCTTATCTGCTGCCGCTTCAAGCCAGTCCATCACCTCCTTTTCTTGCGGGTCATTCCGCACAACAAGACACTGACGACGACATTCCTCCACAAAGTCTGGACGACGGGTGTCTGGCACCCAAATTTGAATTGGCCTCAACCCTGCGGCACGCAAGGCGTCTCGATGTTTTTTAACCCGCATGTTCACATGTGCAGTGGTCATAAATCATCTCCTCATTAAAGTTACATGAAACAGGTTATATGACAGCAGCATCGCAGGCAACAATTCCCTGAAAATAACCTGATCGTAGAAGTCCTAAGCGCGACTAGAGGCTAAAATTCTGCTTTTTTCGCACAATAACTTCCACCGTGCGCTTTTCCGCGATTTTAGGAGCTGTCTTGAAAGCCATTTTGGGCGCAGTCTTCTCCGGGAGATCAAGATCCTTGGGGTACCAGAATGACGGAGTAGCGTTCGCTGAGGCCATATCTGGAGATCGTACATCCCCTTTGGATTCTTTGCGCTCCGCAGTAGTTTCTTTGTCAGAGTTAGTCCTTAAATGACCTCCAACCCCGAACTGGGGGGCCTTTAAGTTCGTTTCGCGCTTAGCCATGTGCAGATCTGGTCCAATCCCGATTAAATTGGGCCTGCAGTTCCGATACCGGACGACCATGCAGCAATAGCCCCATTTCTCGATTGCCCTCTAAGGATGTCTCCGTGAAATTCTCGGAGCCTATAAATGCCTCATTTCCGGAAATCACGGCCTTTGCGTGCATGTAAACCGGCTTCACCGGTATCAAGCGTACCTGAACCCCATGTGCGCGCAGAAAGGCTACATCTTGCTTGTCTTGGGCGTTGATACTGGCGGGCAGGATGACTCTGGCCAGAGCACCTTTTCGGGCAATAGCCTCCAGTGTCGGGCGATATGGACCCATTTCCTCGCTTTCGATGTCTATCGGTCCCGGTTGCTGGATGACACCGATGATTTGCGCGGCAGACGTGCCCGGAGAAAGAACCAGAATCTGATGTGCATAGGCCGGAGCCCGTCGATTATTCCAGTCTGCATGGAAAACAGCGTTGGCCGCCTTGACCACGGCAGGATCTTTCGTGACATACAGGTACTCCCTATTGCGATCGAATGCGCTCCAATCGAAGTTCGCCGTACCAATTTCGCATTCATGGCCTGAACAGACAAACTTTTCATGGAGAAAAGCATAGTGATCCCCATGACTGGTAAAGCGGTAAGGGGCCAGATGTAAAGTGGCACCCGTCGCCTCGATCTCCCGTTCTTCCTTACGCACCTGCCAGGGTTTCATGCCATAAGGCTTACCCTCAATGATAACGCGCACATCCACACCGCGCGCATGGGCTGCTTTCAATGCCCGGAGAATAGGATGGTCGGAGAGATAATAGACCCCGACATTGACCGAGTGGTGGGCTGATCGTATCAGCTGCACAATGGGTGCAGGTCCCGCATGGGGTTCAATATAGAGCGGCATCATTATCCTTCTTTTGGGTTTTCCAGTTCGGCAAATTTGGCGGCCATGGTAGGATTTTTCCGGGTGAGTTTCTTGATGGTTACATCCTGGGCCTTATCGTTGGCCAGGCGCAGATTCCGATCCGCGCCCAGCAGCGCCTCTTTGGTTTTCTGTAGATGATCAATGGATTTGTCGATCTCATCAATCGCCGTGGCGAATTTTCTGGATGCCAAGTCGTAATTTCTTCCAAATGCATCCTTGAAGCTCTCCAGATCGTTTTCAAAGTTTGTAATGTCTATATTTTGCGTGCGCACCAGGGCCAGCTCGGTCTTATACTGGAGCGCTTTCATGGCCGCATTGCGCAGCAAGGTAATCATGGGGATGAAGAACTGCGGCCGAATGACGTACATCTTCGGATAGCGGTGAGATACATCCACAATGCCGCTGTTATAGAGTTCGTGATCGGATTCCAGGAGTGAAACCAGTACCGCGTATTCGCAACCTTTTTCTGTACGGTCACGGTCCAGTTCCTTCAAAAAGTCTTCATTTTTCTTCTTGGTGGCCGTCTGGTCATTTTCGTTTTTCATCTCGAACATGATGGATACGATTTCCGTTTGGGCTTCGTCATAATCCCGGAAAATATAGTCACCCTTACTACCCGCCCGAGCGTCATTGTCTTTTTCAAAGTAGGCGTAAGGGAATGCTGTGGCCCGGATTCGATTGAATTCAATTTCGCAATGCTGCTCCAGGGTTTCTCCGACCATTTTCGTGGAGAGTTTGGCTTTCATGTCACGCAAGCGTTCAATGGCTGCATCGCGGTCCTTGATCTGCATTTCAAAACGTTCGGTGATGGATTTTTCCGCCAGGTGCTTTTCAAGCTCTACCCGATCGAGACTGTTTTTCAGCGTGTCGCGCTCTTTTTCTATGTTCCGGACAGCCATACTAACGGCCAGTTGCTGATGGGTCTGGCTGGCTTCCAGTTTGGCATTGAGCGACTGAATTTCCCTATCCTTTTCTGCCTGAAGGCGTTGCAGGGCATTCTGGAGATTGACCGATTCGAGTTTGTTGATGGAAGCTATCTGTTCCCTGAGTTTTGCAATTTCTGCATCCTTGGCGGCTTCGGCACGCTGCGCTTCTGCCAGGGATTCAGCCCGGGTGAGGGCCAGAGCGTTCTGCTTTTCCTTTTCAGCCAGCGCGAGACGCTCATGGATCTGCTTATCGAAGTCCGCATCCCGAACCTGTTTCAGAATATCGGCGTATCCCGCTTCGTCCAAGCTGAAAGTTTTGTGGCAATGGGGGCAAATGATCTCATGCATGCTGACTCACTCCCGTTTAAAGCCCGCCATGATATTTGAAGGAAATCTCGCTGCACTGGGGGCAGACAAAGACCTGTACCTTGAGTTTCTTCTCGAAGGCTTCCTCGCCATCATCGGCCATCTGCCCGGCGAACATGCCCAATGCGGCCCCACCCAGACCGGTTAAACCTCCCATACGAATGCCATGGGCACCCATATCCTGCATGGGCGTCTGGCAGCATGGACAAGTGGCAGTTTGCTGTTCCTGGGGCTTTTCTCCAAATCCAAACATGATGGTACTCCTTTGCTGATTTGCGGAAAGATGTCGTTAATCGGGATGCGACTACAGGTCTATATGTTACCCTAAATAAGCGATAGTCAACACCGCCCATCTTATTCGTAGCGTGCCAAATGTACCACCACTATAGGAAGTTACTTGCTGTATCTTCTGGCCGATACCTTATTGCAGATCATCTATGTAAAATTCATCGATGCCCCAAAAGAGTATGTCTCATTGGAAGCTGAGGTAGTTGACATGGTGTAAATGCCTACCGTAAATCATGTCCTGAATGAATTCCATTTGGAACAAAACAGGCTGAAAGCTGCTCAATGAAGAACCTTCGATGAATCATTTTTTCATGTGGTTAATGTGTCCCTTATATGGCGATCAAAGACTTTATAAAATAGGCCATTGGGTACAATGTGTATCCCACGAAAAAATCTGAACGAGCTGGCTTGCAATTCCGGATAAGGCATCAAGGAAGTTTTATAATCCCATTTAAAAGCGTATTTTCATTAAATCACCACAACGTCAGCATCATTCTGGTTTGTAATAGGTTGACGGTCTGGAAAATGTCTTGAAGGTGTTTCGTACAAGTGAAAAAATAGATTATAGTAGTAGGTCAGTAGAAAAATTTTTTTATTTTACTTAAAGAGTTATAATTTGTTATTGGGTTGATTGTAGATCGTGTTTTGATGATTGGTAAAGGAGAATGTCATGTTAAAAGGAATTGAAAATGTGTATAAGACCCCGATGGGTGCCGTATTGATGCGTTTGTATTTGTTGGAAACGGGTAGTGAGGAAGCTTTTGATCCTCTGCATCTGATAAACTGGTGGGTGGGAAAATTAGAAAATCCGGATGCAGGATATGCTTGGCTGAGTACCAGTCTGTGGCGTCAGCTTGCACGGCACATTCACTCGGTGATCGCTTTCAATTTTCCTTGTCTTGCTGATGCTGCTGGTTACGATCTTGGGATTGAAACCTCACTGATCCCCAAACCTGAGATTAAAACTAATCCAGATGGAACTATTCTAGAGTATTGGTCAGTAGATAAATATGCGCAATCATTGCCTCCCTTTGGGTTTAAAGCTTGGCAGCGGCCTCTGAAACGTCTACCTGTTTATTTCTACGATTCAGATGAACTGGATATAGGCCAAGACAAAGAAAATAGTTGAGCCGTCTTTATCATGGCCGGTGACGTCTGTGATCGGTCATGAACCTGTTATTGATGATGGGGTTCCCGCTTGTTCGTTTATTACGGCTAATTTATGGCCGTATGCTGGCCGAATAGGGAATCTTGTGATCAGCATGTTGTATCCATCGCATTCAAGTAAAATTTTTCAGACAGCGCTCATAACTTAGCGAATTTCGCAGAAATTGGCGCCGTGTTGTGAGACCCTACATTCCAGTTTTCCCGTGCCTTGATTTACTATAATGGTCGATGGCGTAATGCGATGGGTCAAGGAGAGGTATTCATAACAAAGCACAGCACCTAACACAATTGCGGTTAACATCACCCCTAAAATAAAGGAAACGTTCAGGACGCGCTGTTTCAAAACCGCTTCCCGTACGGTGATGTTCAAGAGGTCGGCGCCGGTATCTACCCAGTGGTCGATGACTTTGTCCTGCTTTTGAGCAATGGCCGCATTCATATTTTTGTCTACGGCGGCCGCAGCGTCTTTCAGGTTTTGGGTGGCCGTATTCAAGGCGATCAATGCCGATGAAGAACCCCGCTCTAGTCCATGACTAATCACTTTTTCCAATTTGATTACATTGATGTCAAAGGCTTTATCCAAGTGCCCCTGGATATCGCCGGCCCCTGCAATGACGGCTTTTTGTATCTTGGTCGGGATGGACGTCAGAGCGGTTTTGATGATTTCTAAGGAATAACCAGCGGCAGCGGCTCCATCAAAAGCCACACGTGCAGACAGATACGCGCCATACATGGGGTCGTCTGCTGATATTTTATACTGCTGTACCCACCGGGCGAGCAGTTTATGATCGGTATCGGGCAAGGATTGCTCTGCCAGATCATACCCGCTTTCAGCGTGCAACGAAGCTTTGCCCGTTTTGTGCATGCCTATCTCAGATGCTGGGGATTCCGATCGGTTTAATAGACCCATCAGGCACCGCCATCAATAAGTGGAATCACCGCATTGACCCACGACTGCCTCAACCAATTTCGAATAGACTGACGGTCCACGATAAACAAAGGACTATCCGCCCCTGTCAAGGAGGCCAATGATCGATTTTTGTGTGTTTTGAGTACGCTCGCAACACGCGACGCCAGTTCAGGAATCTCACCAACCAGTCCGCCACCTTTTATCCATGTGTCTTTGTAAATCGGTTGCGTAAACCAAGAGAAATCGGCATCGTAGGCACTTTCGTGGCGGTTCACCACGGCCATCTTACGATCAGCCATTTTACAAATGAGAGACCGTGATGACATTTCTGCGCTGGCTTCCTCAACACCAATCATCCAAGCGACACATACTTCAAATCCTAAATCCTGGGCAACGGGCAGTATCAAATTCGCATTCGTGTCGAAGGCTTTTTTTGCATTGGCAGGTGCGTTGATCACCACGTTTTCGCAACCCATCTGCTCAATATGTCTGAACAGAACGGTCATGCTGTTTTCGGCATCGCGCCCCGATTTGTCCAGATCCACGCTGAAAACGGTGACGCCCTCGACGCCTTCATAACGATTGGCTACATCTCCTGTCTCGACGTCTCCTTCCACAACGGCTACAGATAAATTTCTATCGAGCAAATAATCGACGGTTAACATCGAGAAAATGCTTTTGCCCACGCCACCCTTGTCGCCATGGCTGATAATCAATTTTTTATGCATAACAAGATTCCTTTTCATTAGAGGGTAAAAAACTCATTGATTGGCAGGATCGTCCAAGTTGATGATCCCTGATTTGGATATGGGTCGGTCATGAATATCTGAGCCACGACCTGTACTCGTCTTTTGCTTTTTTACAGGTACCATTAACTTCCCCTTTTTGATGCCCATAGAGACCCGCGAATAACAACCTGCCACATCTTTCCCACGCCCTGTAAATCCGATAGCATCCGCAATGTCATCCCATGTCCGCATTAATTTTCTAGCAGTATCAATGTCTTTATAGCGACTCAAAACAATGGACTTCATGGTGTAACGTTTGTCAGGCCCGTCGATAATCAGCTTTGTTAACTTATCCACGCATGGCTCCTTTATTCCTGTATTTTTCAAAAATATCTCTTATTACATATTGTACCAATAAAAGTCACTTCAACGAAGCATGTGATGCCATTCTCTGTAGAATTTCAGTGTTTTCTTTTTATGCCGTTAAATATCCTTTATTTATCTGTTGATTTTCGGATTATCGGTCCGAAGGTTTTCTGTATAGAATGCGCATCTTATCTTTAGGTAATCATCACATAACGCACATATACCGTAGTTTTTCCATATAGTTCAGCATTTAAACGATAAGTTTTGTACACACATATAGATATGTTAACTACACACAAACCCACCCAAAATCATGACATTGTTATTAGTTTTATCCTGAATTTTGAGGTCAGATGGGTTTTCAATAATGCTTGGTGTCTTGAGCCTGTTGGTGTCGTTACTGTGATCGAACGGTAACGGGATAAACCTACCTAAGCTTCGTGCATTTAATTTAATTTGGTATTATAAAAATTACGAAAAGTTTTTTTGCATAATTACGGTAATAAAAAACGAAGAGGAGAGGTGATATCATGAGCGTGAAAGAAACTCACCTAAAAGGGACTCCTGAAAGTGTAATAAAATACGTTTCTGAACAAAAGAAAGCGCAGACTGTCCATTTTTCTGAAGATGAAACTAGCAACTATTATGCGGAAAATGGCAACGTTAAGGGCGTTTGGATGGGTAACGGTGCCGCCATCCAAGGCTTATCTTGCTATGTCAACAACTCGGATCTAGAAAAACTCCTACATGGTGTCACCATGGATGGACATGACATCAGTAAACGCGGTAACCATCAGAATAATCGTCGAATGGGCTCGGACTGGACATTTAGTGCGCCCAAAGCGGCCTCTATTCTGTCCATTGACGATTCACGTGTTAAGGCATGGATGCTGGAATCTGTGCAACAAGCGATCGAAAATTTTTACGCAAGGGAAATGTCCCACGCGAGAAAAGGGAAGGGTGGCGTGATTACCGAGTTTTCTGATCTTATTGTAGCGGCTGGATTTCTGCATGAAACCGCCAGAGCCGCCGATGGAATCATCGATCCCCAACTGCATGTCCATGTAGTGATTCCCAATCTTATCCAAAGAGCCGATGGCCAGTGGGCCAGTTTGCGGAGCGACTATGGAAAAAAAAGTCGCAAAATCTATGCACTGGGTGATGCCCAAGTGGCTTACTTGATGAACAAAATGCAGGTGTTGGGCGGCTATGAACTGGAGCTGAGGCTGGAATGTGATAAAAAAGGTATAGAGCACCTATCTTTTGGGGTGCAGGGTATATCCAGAGAAGCCGAAGATGCTTTCTCAGGGCGAAAAAAACAAATCCAATCGTATTTATTAAAAAGCGGCATTGATCCCAAAAAGGCCACCCGCAAACAAAAAGATTTCGCTGTGTTGAATACACGGGTAAGCAAAGATCGAAACGTGGACAAGAAGTATTTGAAGGATGCGCTGCGGCAGCGTGCACATGATGCAGGCATTGATTTGGACAGTATTCGGGCCGCTGCCGCCAAACGTGCAGCAGTAACTCAAAAGCAACAAAGCTGCACCGGAATGGATGTGACCAATATTACTGTTCATTCCTCGTCAGATTTTGGTGAAGATGTTGCCATCAGTCATGACTATCAATCAGCATTCGGACCAGACAATATTGGGTAGCAGGGAGAATAAAATGGAAATACAAAACCAGTGAAGCATGGTCTTCACTGAAATGACAGCTAAGAACTATAACCATCCGTGCATAACCGTCTGACGCGCCCTTTACTCCCTGTATGGCATGAGCATATTCATGTGACACAAACAGGAACGATTGATGACAGAATCGGGAACATAGGATTGCCGCATAGCTTTTGGCTACCTAACTGATTGAGTCCGTGTTAGGTAAGGTAACCCCAACCATTGCTGGACACGTTATGCACTGACAGCAGGCTTTGTTCCCGCGCCATTCTCAACCATCATTGGCCTTTGTACTCTGGTTTTCCAGGCTATATAGACGGGAAAGCCAGAGTCGCATAGTTTTTTCTTTAAGGCCAATTCCGAGTAAAATCAAGTATAATGAGTAGGTTAGGTGGAAATGCGCCCGTTTTCTGTGCATCTGTTCAATCATTATTTGCTCATTTCACTCTGGTTTTCCAGGCTATTTAGACTCCAAAGCCAGAGTCCTTTCGGAATATGTTCAACTTCCAGAGTATGCCCGAAACAAGATCAGCGGTTTACTGTCCGCCAACCCTGAAGGCTGGATGGATACTATTGAACCGTACAGGTTGTAGCGCGATGCCAGGCCGCCACCACCGGTCCGATACAATGGTCATTGGAATCGATCTGCGCAGCGATTTCCAGATGTTGATCACGCCATATCAGGTAACGATCTGACGCGGAAGACGAAACCCAGGCTGGCGGTAATCCACAGCGTGTCGTTGCAGACAAAGCCACAATCACGCTCTCTACACCATTTTCCCTGACGTAGCAGCGCAACCGACCTTTTTTACCAAGCTCCAGCAGAGTATCCCCCAACCAGTTCCGATCCATCCGCACCATGCCAGTAGGGTAATCGCTGAATTGCTCCATGAGGAATATCGGGATATCAACTGTATCTGGATGCGCGGCACCGGCAACATCCAGACGATGTGCCAAGAGGTTCCAGGCCTGATCACAAGGAATCGCAGGGTCCAGTCCGCCTTCGGGGGATTCCGTTACTGGTGGATAAATCTGGTCACTGATATCACTGGTGTCGATGGCCAACTTCTGCCGTGCCCAAGCCATCCAGGCCGACAAATCCGCTGCATGAGTGTCCCGCATGGGCGCATCTACCAAAGTCAGGGTTTGCGGCTGCTTCGCCCACGCAACCGCCAAACCCGGATTACTGGTATCGGCAAGGATTTGTTTCAGCGGTTTTTGTAAATACATCAGCGTTACTGGGCGACCAATGCCCGGAAGGCGGTCCCGCAGCAAAGCAAAAAAGACCGGCCGGACGGAGAGCAAAACCCAACATTGCTCGCCGATATCGGCCTTGAGGTGTATCCAGTCCCGATCCAGTGGCGGAAACTCCAGGACCAGACTCCAGCGTAAGGATTCCGGCAATATCCCTGTGGGGAGATGCAGAAATGCTTCCATTTGTGTTTCGGAAGCAATTTTCCAAAAATGAATGCCAGAATCCAGGTGCAGGGAATTCGCCCCTACCAGCCCCACCCATTTCACCAACTGCAGGAGTCTGTCATCACTGAGCGTGCGATTGCCTCCGAGCAAGCCCATCAGATTGCTGCGGCTGATCCCGAATCTGCGCGCTATTTCGACCAGGCTGAGCGGGGAAAGCGTCAGCACGTTGCGGAAGTTATCCATGGGGATGGGGTAGGGGCGGATAGGCATGCATTCCTCTAGGACAGGGCTTTTGAACGAACTGCATTATAGGTTATGCAGCCATCGTTCTGCAAAACGGTGACAGACAGCGTTAAAAAAGACATTGTGCAAAAAAGGCTGAACGGAATCGTTCACAATAGGTGTCGTTCTGTGCGGTAACGGGTCGCATCATGGTTTATGACGAGTTATCACATTTGCTACCTAGGTGGTGCGGCATTTCTGATCTGTGAAAGTGAACGACGAGATAGCAGCGGAAGCGGTCCTTCCCGTGCGGACTGGGGACGGTTACTATAGGACAGTAACAATCATTTGTGACCGGGGTCGTAAGGGAACATTATTCTGTATCTGCCGCCAAGGACGATATGTGGACACAAAAATAGAGCGGATCCCTAAAATCCCACCAGGACTTCGTGACGCCGCGCAACGAGGCGTTCTGATCCCTTTCGTGGGTGCGGGAGCGTCCCGCCTTGCAGGTAGTCCCGGATGGAAGGAGTTTGCTGATAGACTCCTACAACAACTCGTCGGCGCTGGTCGGCTTACTTACGCTGAAGTTGAACTACTCCGTCACTTAACCCCGCGCGTAAAACTTTCCTTGGCTCAAAGTCTCGCTAAGCAATTCGAGCATCTAATAGATTATTCTAAACTATTACATACGGACGACCAAACCAAGAAAGAAATGGGAGACCGCCTTCACCGTGCATTGTTGAGTCTGGGAACAACATTTGTGACTACGAATTATGACGAGTGGCTCGATAAAATGAAGGCTCCAGAGCCGCCTATCGTCGACACGGTATCAGCCCAGCCACAAATTCCAAACGGCCCAACGCAGATGAATGCGGTCTGTAGAAAATACGACTTTGTTGTGAATATGTTTCAGCCGAACACTGTAATCCATTTGCACGGTTGTATGAAGGACCTGGACAGTATGGTCCTTACTATGGCTGATTACATGCATCATTACGCAAACGATCGTGACGGTGACGAAAACCAAGTCCTGACGTTCTTGAAGAATCTCTTCGGTATGAGGTCCGTGTTATTCGTTGGCTATGGTTTGGAGGAGTATGAAATCCTTGAACAGATTATCATGCAGGCACGCCGGGCGTCCGAAACCGGCCGCGTGGAGGACCGGCACTACCTCCTTCAGGGATTTTTTTCTCACGAATCGAAATTAGTAGAGCATTTAAGCAACTACTACCGGCATGACTGTGGAGTTGTGCTTCTCCCGTTTCTGCGTGATGAGAAAGATCGGGAACAGATTGTGGACGTGCTGGAGGCGTTCGCTGAACAGATTCCTGCTTCTAGCCCCATGGTGTTGCAGGATCTGAATGACATGGAAAATCTACTGTAATGACTAGCCTTTCAAGCAATGAGAACGTGCTCTTGAATCGCATGGCTAAAAGCAGCGAACACGCGCGCCGTGGATTTCGGCTGATTCTTGAAAAGAGAAAGCATAATTTTGACGATCTCTTCGATGCACTTGCTGAAAAAGGCTTTTTTAATCCTGAAGAGAATCCTGCGCCAGAAAAGGTCGATGATGAAGGCCATTTCAGGGTTCCCTATTGGGATGCGTTAGATTATTTAGTGGCTGTCGCCAAAAAATCTGGCGAGGACAACAACTCCGATCTCGGCGAAAAAGTGATGAATGTCGTAAGGGATGTCAGCCAGACGCGCGATGAAGATGGCTCACTGCGAGACAATTATTATACCTATCATCGGTTCGCCACCATCCTTAGGTTAGTACCTCTGTCTGTCGTTTCGGAAGAAGATCTAGACCTTATTCCTAATTGGCTTCAGGGTAGGTTTGAAAGAGGCCTCGTCGGTCATGAACTGGGTCAAGGCGTCTTTCTGCGCATGCTTTCAGATGAACAACCTGAAAATTGGAGGAAAGCGTACCGCATCCTCTACCATTGCACTACGGTGCGATGGATTGACACCCCAGGCTTTAGCGGGAGCAGGGAAGAACCTATTACACTTATTGAGGATCACTGGCTTAAGGGTATGATAAGCGCTGGGGCAACCGTATTGGGGGAGAAAGTCGGAAGAGACGCTTGTGATCTCTTTGTGGAACGGCTTTGCGAAATTTTTGATCCCGAAAGACGCGGCGTTCCAAGCTGGATCCTGCGCCCCGCTATTGAGGAAAATTCACAAAATCGCTCATGGCGGGCTGCGGAAAATCGTTTTGTCGAGGGGCTCCGTGACACGCTGCTGGGTTGGTTGGACCATGACCAGGCTAACGCCCACGACTTCATTCAGAAGATGCTATGCGCTAATTCCAAGGTTGTGCAGCGTATTGGTGTTTACATGGTAAACCAGGGCTGGGACCGGTTGAATGATCTGTGTCCCAGCGTTCTCGCCCCGACTTTCTTTAATTTCGAATGTTTACATGAGACGTATGGACTGCTCAAAAAGCATTTTAAAGATTTCGCCGAATACAAGGAACAAACGATCCTTGTAATTCGTCAATTGCTGCCAGTTCCCGGATGTGATGACGCCAATCGGTATTTGATATCTCGCCAACGTGACTGGCTTTCTGCTGTGAGTGGCCAAGGCTATGAGCCTGCGGATAGCTGGTATTCGGAATTAAATTCCGATGCATCCTTGGGGCCAGTTTCCGAACATCCAGATTTCAATTCTTATCATGAATTAGCCATGGGTCCTGGATCAACACCATACCAGGCCGACGAGCTCGTCGCCTTCGCCAATGCCGGAAACATCGTGGAGAAGTTGAACGGGTTTCGACAACCAGATACTTGGCGTGGGCCAACTATCCAGGCACTTATTCATGCGCTTGAAAGTGCCGTGGGCAGCAGACCTGAAGTGTTTCTTCCTCTCCTGCCGAAGTTTTTAAGTGCCGATTGGCCGTATCAATACGGCATCATTAACGGATTTAAACTCTTTTGGGCCGCATCCACAGTTAACCAAAGAATCAACTGGGACATGGCGTGGGAACATTTGATCGGATTTTTTGAGTCCGTAATAGCAGCGCCCGAATTTTGGAGCGAGACAATGCCGAAGGATCAGGGCCCGATGTATCTGTTGACCCCCAACAAGGATTGGATTCCAACCGTGATTGCTGATTTCCTTGGGGCGGGAACGCAGAACGATGCAAAGGCTTATCCGACCAGTCTTTTGCCACGAGGATGGGCCTTGATCAAGATCCTTCTGGAGCACGCGACGCCAGTCGACACGGTAGCGGATGATCCGATGACACAGGCCCTCAACACTGAGAAAGGTAGGGTCATTGGCGTCCTTTACAATCATGCACTCAGAGTCTGCCGTGTGCGCGATAGTGAGATTGACAGTCATGACGAAGCGTGGAGGGAAATGCAGCCGATATTCGACGCTGAACTTGCGAAGTGCAAGAACGGGAATTACGAGTTCTCAACCCTCACCGCATCTTTCGCCATAAATATCGAATATTTAGCGCCCCATTGGCTACGCGCGCGCATCGCAGAAATTTTCCCGGTGAAGTATAGGAATAATTTCTTGTGCGCTTTAGAGGGCTTGGCATATGCTCAGATGACCCCCTGGATGTACACGCAGCTAAAAGATTGCGATGTACTGACTGTGGCGCTGCATGCGGAGCTGAAAGTCCGGCATGCTCGGGAAAATATACTTCACTGGATGGCACTCGCGTATCTTTGGGGCAATGAAACACTGGACTCCTCGCAATTTGCATATTTATTCGAATCCAAACAGATACAGGATCTTAGGGAAATTAGCCGCTTCTTTTGGAGCGTGCGTGGACAGAATTTAACGAAAGAACAAACGGACAGGATACTCACTTTTTGGGATCGTTGCATCGATTTAACTCATGACGGTAATGAGCCAGCATCAGAGTTTTTATCCAGCCTAGGCTTGCTTAGTTGCTATCTGGGAGGCATTGGGGAGAGGGAGGAAAGGTTGCTGCTTGTAGTGGCACCTTTTGTATACGTTGACTATAACGCCGATTTCTTCGTTGAGGAGCTTGATCGCCTAGCCGATGGAAACCCGGGAAAAGTAAGTAAGGTTTTACTGGAATTGTTGAAAACATATAATCCTGTTTTAGATTTTCAGGATCATTTCAAGTCCATAATAAGAAAATTTACACAGGCCGGTTTATTCAATGATGCAAGGACCGTCGCAGACAAACTGAGGCGCATTCCTGGAATAGAAGACCTTTGGAATGAGATTGACGTCTCGGCGAGCCGATCGAATAGTTGAGATTCGTTGTCCAACGTTTATCTCACTCATAAAAAAGTCGAAATAGGCCTAGTTTTGCTGGATATAGATTGTGCACGTCGAGCAGCTGCGGGACATCTTCACCGTGGTCAAATTTCAAGATGAATTACCGGTTAATGAAGGCCGACCAGATGATCAACAGGACTCCACCTGAGCCATGTCAGCAAACGCTCATGCACTAGCTAGACTTGACCACAGCTCCTTCTTAGCATATAAAAAACTTACTGCCGTGGGGCAATCTGCTGAAATTCAATTGGATGCTGCCGTACTGACAGCCTGTGCTAATTTTTCCTGACAGCAAGGTGCAATGAGTAACCGCGACGAGTTTCCCGAAGACACAAAACGGAAGGTGGCGCTTCGCGCAAATCATCAGTGCTCGTTCCATGGCTGCCCACAACCGACATCAGGCCCTAGCGATGAATCCCCTGAGGCCGTGAACATGATCGGCAAGGCCGCGCATATTCATGCCGCCGCGCCCGGACCAGGAGCGCGACGCTATCTTGCATCTATGTCCCGCGAGGAGCGCACTCATATCAACAATGCCATTTGGTTGTGCGCGACCCACGCCGACCTGATCGATCGGGACGAAGTGACATACACGGCGGACATGCTTCGGGCGATGAAATCCGACCATGAGGCGAAGTGCGCTGAGAGGCAACGCAACGCCCTTTCAACCGGGGAGGCCGTTCCCGACCTTGTCGCCATTGGACCCAATATCGTATTTATCGGGGAATTTCTGGGTGTTGAGGCCGAGGTGTGGAGCTTCCATCTGCGCAATTTCGTTGACGGCGATGTTCATACCTTGATCGCGCTCGCCGAGCGATACGAGCGAACCAAGGCCATTGAGCGTTATGTTCTTGTGAATGAACTTGGGGATGGACGCAGGCTCAGAGACAAGCCGTCTATCACCAGGGAGACGACTGGTGGCTATATGGTTCGGTGTCCGGTTTTCCCGAGCGCAGATCGCATCCGGGCCTCCGACCTACCGAAAAGCTGGGCACTCTCAGGCAGTGACGACCTAGTGGTTCAAGGTGGCAATTGGGCTATAACGTCTGGCCTGGAGGCGCTGCCGCAGCAGATGAAGACGTGTCTGTCACACCAGAGGGGCGAAAGCCCGTTTCACCAAGATTTCGGAACGCGATTTGCCGAGTATTACAATCTACTTGTCGGGTCGCCGTGGTTTGCCCGCTACCTGAAACTTGAGGTTATCCGTCAAGCCGCCATTCCCTACACAGACCTCACAAACGACCAGCAACATACCCCACTTCGGTGCGTTAAGCGCGTCTATGGGGTCGAGGTTCTCGCCAGTACGCCCACAAACAATTGGCTGCCAATTCGAGTAGACCTCGACGTTAATGGTGTGGGGAGATGGCGGAACAACCTATCTGTTTATATCCCGTCAGAACCCATTATAGCAATTACATTATAACTACATGGCTACAATCGTTAACCATGTGCCCGTGTTTAAATAGCGACAGCACTTCCCCCTCTTGCCGATTTTGCCACTTTCCACAAATCCTCCTTCTGTCAAAACAGAGCACATAAATCCAAAAAATAATCTTGGCCAGGCAATAGATACAAAGCTTCGCCACAACCTACAGAGCGTAGATTGAGTGAGAATACAAATTACGCCCAGCATTTTTTCCATATTAAATTTGGAAGAGCCAAATTTGACAAAAAACTACGCAAGATGCATTTTTGCAGAAATTTATGACACTTTTCCGCAGTTTTTTGTTGCACAATAATTAGGTGAGTAGCCGTTAGCTTACTGTAAATCACCGATCCTAAGTTCGTCATACCAAACCCGATATAAAGAGACAAATCGCGCTACAATGGCTTTGATCAGATCTTTTCTGTTATCATGGTACTTTGCTAATGCAAGATAGCGCTTATCCTCAATATATTTACCATCATCACTCATGGGTACGCTATTCTGCCAATGTTCCCATTCAGCATTTTCTTGCACAAAAGATGCGTTTCTTTTTTCATGTCCATTATTAACACTATAACGCTTATCGTCAGCATTTACTGACTTAAGTTTAAGAGTGGGGCTTATATCACTATCCGCACGGTTAGCCTCTAAAGGCCAGGCTCGTAGATTTCCAATGGAACCATGCCAATCCCATATTACTTGAGGAATATTTCGGCGCGAATTACCAGCATCGGAGCGTAACAAGTTCTGCGGATGGATATGGTCATAATCCCAAGGCCTATTCTTGTCTTCCATGTATTCGGGTTGCGAAGGGTCAAAATCTGGATACCATTTTCGCAGCCAGTCACGTTGTGCATAGAGTAGGATAGAATGTGAGTCGTAAAGAGTATCTAAAAAACGACGCGCTACCTGAAGCGTCGATTCGGCAAGGTCTGGGGCTCCATCCTCAGGTGCGAGTTGCTTGGCCCATTTCGCTTTAATATCCCCCTCTCTCACTAAGAGGTCAGTAAATGATGTATACCAATTCCATTCTTTCCAAATGCTACTGTCGACACTACTGATTGTGTTCCGACATCCCCTCTGCCCCGTTACTCCTCTGCTGCAGGCGAGATTAAGCTCCTTCACCGAGGGCAGAGGAATCATGCACAGATTGAAATGCTTATCAAGACGACAAGCATTTTGGAAACGGGTGTTGTTGAAATATTGGATAAGATTCTCATTATCCATTTTCTCTTGTAACTCAGACCAGATGGCAGAGCAGGCCTTACTCTTATCAGGGGCAAACCAGGCCAGCGCCGTTAAAAACCCCAGCGTCCGCCGATACGCCGTTTCGTTGATCTGCGCCGGAGTAATGTTTTTTTCCATTAGCCGATCAGCCCAACACAACAGAAGTAAATAAACATCAGGTGATTTCTGTGCCAATTCTACCGCTATTACAGGTAGCAAAGTATATGACTTTTTGCTGTCGACCAAGAACTGCCATGTGGCTGTTAACAATGCATTCGCGCTATCCTTTATGAAGGATTTTAAATCATCAGAAAAGGTTGGATGTTGGGGATTCTGGTCGCGCACCAAACGACGAAACTCATTTACACCCTGTACCGGCGGCATACTCAGTTTCTTATCTTGGCTTGTGTGCAATTGTCGACGGGCGAGGACCAGCCGCACGCATAGCATGGCGATGCGTGATGCCTGGGCAGGTTTATGGTCTAACCCGTCGATAAATTTTGCTGCGTCCGGCCAAGCAGCTTTGAGAAGCGAATAGGTTAGCTCCTCACCAGCAAGAGGCGTACCAGCACTGTTGACACGCACAAAGAGGAGTTCTATCGCATCTTTCTTGGCTGCATCGTCGGGCGTTAAAGCATCAGACGTAGTTTCTTCCTCAACATTGCATAGTGAATACGCCGCATTTCCCAAATCGAGTGAAAGTACAGGCACTTGGTATCCGCCATTATGGGCCAGGAGTTCCTGCAATCGCTGTAAAACAAAGTCGAGTCGGTGATACAGTGTCGAGTCTGTCAGCTCGAATGCCTTGCGCACATTCTGGCATTGTTTTTCAATCTCCTTTTGAGAGTTTCTTACCACTTGCCCACCATCAACCTCAGTTTGAAAAGCTGGATTGTCGGCGTACATTGGTAAGGTCTTGATGCGTTTCCAGGCTGCAGCTCTCGCCGCAGCCGAATCACCGGGATTTCGTTTTACTGCATCAATGAGCATTGCCATCGGTACTGAGGCTTCCGCATCCCATGGCCAAGTTTTCTGGAGCGCGAATCTCTCAGGCCGCAAACCTTCAAATTGATTAACAGCTCGAAAAGCCTGTAATGCCGTACGGACCTGATTGGCGGAAAGAGTATCATCCGGTTCGCTCCGTTTATAACCCCAAGGATGTGCTTGTGTCACCACTCGGAATACAAATTCGACCTCCCGGTTCTTTGGAGCTTCTGCTAAATCCAGCCATAGCACACTCTTTGCCTCCTTAATGTCATATCCCCAGAGATCGTAGAATCCCAAGGCGATACCTGTGGCACGCTGCTGACCATCCAGGAGGAGATGGGTCGGTTCTGGAAGATCGTCTTGATCGGACTGAAGTTTAAAGTTCTGCTGATTCAGCGCACCGTTAGGAGGGGATATGATAAAGGCACCAATCGGGAAGCGACGTAGTATAGAATCCCATAATTCCTCGATCTGCCTAACTTTCCAAACTCCACTCCGCTGTAAAGCAGGTAGAGCTGCAACGATGACTCCAGGTTTTTCTTGAGGAATTTGCCAAGCCGCAATTTCGGCGAGAGTAAGGAACGCGGCCGTATTGGATTCGCAGGATTTCATTTTATTATTATCTCTCGTGTAACTTTGTTGGGCTATATGGGCATCCGCTCCCTGTGGATGTGCTACCGCACCACCTACATTTGTTCGCCCCACTGCCATGATAGTGTTTTTTGGTTGGACTATAAGGACAACCGCTGCCAAGTGATGTAGAACCACAGAGTTCACATCGTTTTTCATCATCATTATGCTGATGTACTTTCGTTGGACTATAAGGACATCCTCTACCATAGGAGGTTGAGTTACAATATTTGCATTTTGTTGACATGTGATCTCTCCTGCTGGCTTGACGTGATGTTATAATTATATGGAAATTCAGTGAGTTAATTCACCTGTTGTGCGATCGGTTCCAAGAGGTTTGTTGACCAGACCGTTGAGCATCCAACGACCGCTTCCAGTCTGAACCAGCCCTTCGTTCGAAGAACTGCAGGGTCGCCCAATCGGACAGTTCCCAGTTAAAAGTTTAACAAAGTTTTAACCACTTCGCTTCCGACCAAACAGCATCAGCACCCCCTCCCTGCAGAAATTCATCGTCCAGACCAGACCATGGCGCAACAAATCTCGTCAGAGTTGTCTGCATTGATGGAAGAAGGAGGAGGGGCTTTCGAGCGGATTGTGCGTCTAACGAAAAAATAAAAACTGCGTGTTGTTACAGTACAGGACATTTGACATATATGTATTATTAGATATACTACGCACTACTGTCTGTCCACAAAAAGGAGGCTGACATGACCACACCCTACAAAGATCAACTCCTCGCACTTGGTGAAAAACTCAAACAGGACGTAAAAGCCGCTGGTAAAAAGCGTTCAGAGGTTTTTCTGTCCATCTGGAATGGCATTGAACAAAACCTGCTGGACAAGGATTTCGACTCGATGTCCGCGCGTGATCCAAAAACGCCCGTCGAACTGAGCCTGCGCGAAGGCTTGGTGGATATCGGACGTTGCTATCTGTCAGACGATGACCGCCTGCCCAATGACGTGCAGGTTGCCGAACAGTGGTTGATGATCGGGGCAGAGTGGGGGTCTTTGATGGGTCAGATGCTGCTGTTGCAGTTCCATATTGCTTTGGGCCAGACCGCCTACGATCCCCGCTGGTTACAAGCGTTCCGGAAATGGCAGAGCGAAGAGGAACGTGGGGATTTCCTCTGGAAGAACCAGAATCGGCGCTTCGAGAAGCTGTCTTCGGTGGCTTTTGAATTGGGTTTAAGAGCGGCTATTGCCCTACAGGACGCGGCCTTGGCGAAAGAAGTGTTGGACTGCATGCAGGCGGCCTCTTGTGATGATCTGTCATTGATTGGTCTGCAATGGCAGGCAGAGCGGTTATTGACCCAGAATGAACCGATTCCAGAATACAGTCGGCAAATACTGGGTAGCATTACCCCCGGAAATGATGCCAAGGAAAATCAAGCATTGTCCCGTTTCAAAACCTTGCTTGGCCCGCTGCCCTTGCAGACCTGGCCGGATAGCCCTTCCTGGGCGGAAGGTTTGCGCCAGGAATATCCCTGGATGGTGCCGGCCATAGACAAGCTCGAAAATGAATGGGCACTGCATCATGTGACGGGGCATCCGGTATTGAAATTCCGCCCCCTCTTGTTGGTCGGCAATCCTGGACTCGGCAAAAGCCGCTTTGTGCAAAGTCTGGGGAAGACACTGGGATTGCCCACGGCCTTTTTGATGATGGCAGGGATGAACGATAACATGATGCTCAAAGGCACGGCACGAGGGTGGAGTGCCGCACGGGCAGGTTATCTGGTCGAATTCATGCGCGAAAACCGTCAGGCCAATCCGTTGGTCTGTCTGGATGAAATCGAAAAAGTCGGTACCAGCAAACACAATGGCCGCCTATGGGAAACCCTGCTGACCATGCTGGAACCGACCACCGCCCGCTGCGTCACCGATGAGTATTTGTTGGGACCGGTGGATTATTCGGCCGTCAACTGGGTGGCCACGGCCAATGACCTGCGTGATCTGCCCAAACCCCTGCGCGCGCGTTTTACCATCATTCGCGTGGGTGAACCCGAAAGCCGGGACTTTGATCGTATTTTTACGAACACCCTCCAGGATATTGCGCGGGATCTGGGCACGGAATCCTGGGCATTGCCTGCATTGCCACCAGAGATTGTCGAGGGCTTGCGGCGGCAGTTTCGGCGCAATCCCGGTTCACTACGGCAATTGGGCGTCACCACACGTTCTTTGCTGCAACTGGAGGCCAGAGCACAGATGGATAACGGGACAGCATCGCGTTACTTCCATTGAAGAAAATATGGCACGCTGCGGTGATCAGGATGTCGGGCCGTAGATGCATGGACATACCCACCATGCCGTGGATTACTCCATTGGCGCGGTGCGCATTTTGTCCAATGCCTTCGGCTACCCGAGAGAAGGGACTGGCGTACAGCTGGATCAGGTGATTGAACTGGAGGAGAAAAATTCATGAACCCGCGTGTCATCATGCACCCAGCCAATCTACAGGGCCGGGACTTTATCGTCGGGGATTTGCATGGTCATCCCGATGTTCTCTACCAGCTCATGGATCAGGTAGGCTTTGTTGTCGATACGGATCGCCTGTTCAGCGTGGGCGATCTGGTGGATCGGGGTCCAAACAGTGCCGCAGCACTGGATCTATTGGATGCGCCATGGTTTTATCCGGTGCTGGGCAATCACGACGCTATGCTGCTGGCGACCTTGAATATGGGTCATTTGCGGGAGATGGAGCGGGCCGAATCCCAACGGACGGCAGCCTACGCCGATCTTTTCAACCAAAACGGCGGATGGGATTGGCTGCGTCTGTATCGCAGCGAGGAAGAATGCTTTGAACAGTGGCGATCAGTCCTCGCACGGGTGCCATTGGTCCGTATTGTTGATGCAGAGAATACGACACCGGCAGGTCGTTTTCAGGTGCTGCACGCCGATCTGGTCGCAGAACGGGAGAATACGATGGCGGTGTGCTGGAATGATACTGATCTCGCAGATAACACCCATCCCCGTTGGCAGGAGGCGCATCCGGTCATCGGTTATGACGCAACGGGGACTTGGGAAGATCATTTATTGTGGGGACGGAGTTTGCGTTATGCCCTGTCCCATGAAATCCCCATCATTCCGGCCGCGCTATCCCGAACTTATGTAGGCCATACCATCACGCCACCCCGGGAAGGCCGTTTATTGCAGGTCGCCGGACATGTGTTTCTGGATACGGGGGCCGCCCATCTGGACCAGCCCGAAAAATATCTCAATCAGGGTTTAACCCTGTTTTGCCATCAGGAACAGCAGGGCTGGATGGCCACAGCCACAGAAATAGTGTGCGTGGCGCTGGGAAATGCGCCCGCACTCTAAAAAAACAAGGGGAGAAAGCACACATGGATATCGCCTTGGAACAGGCCTTGCGGCGGGATTATCCCGCACTGTACAGCCGCTATCGGGAAAATCATTTCTGGTGCGAAGACGGCTGGTATCCATTGCTTTGTACCTTGTCACAGACGCTGGAAACCTACGCCGAGGAGCATGGCATCCGTATTCACGTCCATGAAGTCAAACAGAAATTCGGGACAATGCGTTATTATTATAGCTATGACGGCGTGCTGACGGACCGGCAGAAACATGCCCTGTTTCAGATCGTCGAGGAATATGAGAATCGCTCCCGCCGGATCTGTGAGCACTGCGGTTTGCCGGGCACCTTATTGGTCCGTGGCGGTTACTGGTATGTAGCCTGCCCGGAACATGCCAAGGACGGACTTACGCCCGCTGCCTTCCAAAAGTTGCAGGAATCCCCATCTCAACAAAAAGGATGTCCAACTGAAGGCTCTTCTACCGCAGGTCGGTCGAGCGCTGATCCGGAACAGGAGGCGTCCACCTATCGGCGTTATGTGGCTATCCGACGGGCACATTATGCGGAAGAATTGGCAGAAGCGCGAAAGCACTGTCATCATGCCGACACCGGAGCGCAGGTGCTGCATTATCTGGCTGGCAGTGTCGGTTCCGGTAAAACCCTTCTTTCTGAACCGTTGCGCCACGAATTGGGTATAGCGGAAAACGCCTGGGTCGATGTGGATCGCTATCTGCCACAGCTCCCGAAAGAGCATGCCCATCTGGTCACGATTGCCCGTGCGGCCATTCATCGCTGGTTGCCCGATAGGGATGCCGCAGAAGCGGCCATGGGTCTGATTCCAGCCGCCAATGAACCACTGCCGGAATTGCAGGTGGCCTATCTGCTATCCAATGCGGACTGGCGACGGGGTATGGATTCCCGCCAGAATCTGCTGGTGGAAACCACCTTCTTCCTTGCCGGCCGGTTTGATCAGGTGCTGGAAAGCGTTCGGGCAGGGGCGGTCATCGATCTGGATTATGTGGGAGTACATGATCTGGATACGCTGGCCCAGCGGGTGCAATTCCGTGCCCGGAACAGTGATCGGCAGGATATTCCCGTGACCCAGATTCAACGCAACCTGTTTGCTGGTTTCACCCATACCGCGCTGGTGGCACATCTTGCGCGTCGCCTGCGGATTTATGATAACCGCAGCACGGCGGACCCGATGCCGACCGACTATCGGCCGCCCTTAATGCTGGAAATAGAAAAAGGGGTCATTCTCCGGCAAAGTGCGGCGTCATTGCCCTGGTGGGCGGAGATTCTGCGGGATGTAGCGCTGGGGGCGGACCTGGGCGTGGATGTGGATGCCTTGTACCGTTAGCTTTCAGCCATGACGATGCTTTTTAAGATGAGCCCTCTACAAAAGGAAACCGGTTATGCGTATCGCCTATGCTTCTGATCTTCACCTGGAGTTGGATGCCTCCATCACCATGACGGGGCTATCGACCGTCGATGTGCTGGTTTTGGCGGGCGACGTGGACACGATGCCGGAGTATTACACAGAGTTTCTGCGTAAACTGCGGAGAATCTACGATGGTCCCGTCATCTTTGTGCTGGGTAACCACGAATATTACGACGGAATCTTCCCCGATGACCGGCAGAAGTACCGCGAGGCGATTGCCCATGACCGCCAAGCCTTTCTGCTGGAAAACGAATCGATCCTTTTGGGCGCAGTACGCTTTTTGGGGGCGACTCTCTGGACGGATTTCGCTGAGGGGAAACAGAAGCACAGTTGCCAGCGCATGATGTCCGACTTCGAGGTGATTTATGATGGGCAAGCACTACAAACCGGCATTTCCGGTAGTATCACGCCAGAAGCCATCCTCAAGGTGCATCGGGACAGTATTGTCTGGATGGATGAGCAATTCACCCAAAATCCACATCAAGGACCGACGGTTGTCATAACCCATCATGCACCCAGCTACCGAAGCCAACATCCCCGATTTGCCGGAAGCCCCATTTCGGGAGGCTTCTGCTCCGATCAAGAGCAGCGCATTCAGCGCTGGCAGCCCGAACTCTGGATTCACGGCCATGTACATGATCCGATGGATTACCGCATCGGCAAAACCCGGGTGATCTGCAATCCATGGGGATATCCTGATGAAGGGAATGAACGTATATATCGGATTGCGGAGGTTGAAACTTATCCCTGACATTATGTATCAAAAAAAACTGCCATTATTAAACAGGTGATATTCCTCAAAATAGGACCTAACGACACACTGGGCTATTTCATCAGATTTGTGTTTTCATGTTTCACGAAAAAAATATTGAATGGGCATTTTCCTCTTGGAGAAGAGCGTACAGTGAACATGATTTTTCAGAGTGCAAAAAATTGGAGCTTTTGGGGGAAATGCTTAATCCATGAAAAAAGTCCAGCAAACAGTGCCGTTCAATGCTGACCCGAAAGTTCATCCTTCTCGGAAGAAGAACAGTACGCCTTGTTGCGTATGGAAATCAGGATACACCAATTCGGTGTAGCTGGCTCTTCCGACCGGCACCTATTTGGTGCACCCGTATCTATCTATTAATATATCTATTTATAGTAAGCGGTATAACCAGAATGGGTTAGACGCCTCAGATCAAAAATTTACTCCCATTTCCGCAATCGCAAAACTTCTGCACGATGCCTCTTGGCGACTTCCGGATCAAAGGGTTCCAGCGCATCACAAATATCGGCAATTTGCACGGGCCTGCCACCCCAAACATCTGCACTGACTCCCATAGAACCCGGTTGCGGTGGGAAGTTGCCATGCACGTGACCGTATAAATGAATCGTGCCATTCCACATGCCCGGCCATTCCCGCATCGGATAATGGCACAGAAAAAGGCTCTTTCCCTCTACATGAATCTTGGTCATTTCCTGTACGCTGGACCACCCCTTGATCTGATTGGAATGGACAGGATCGTGGTTTCCGCGAATCAGGTGTTTGGTGCCATTCAGCTTTTTGAGGAGTAGCGCGATCTGGTCTGGCTTGAGCATGGAAAAATCGCCCAGGTGATAGACGGTATCCCGAGGGTCCACCACGCTGTTCCAGATATCGACCATGGCGCGATCCATCTTATCTGCATCTGCAAAAGGCCGCTGGCAATAACGAATAATGTTGGCATGCCCGAAATGACTATCGCTGGTGAAGAAGGTCCGCAGCATGTATCCCAACCTCAATGCAAAAAATGCATCCTGTCACAACCTGATGAGCCTTTTCCATATCTGCGGCAAATCCATCCGGTCATGCGGCCTGAATCGAGATAACAGTAAAAGCTTATTTACGCCTGCGTCTCAGATTTGTAAGATCACCAGTAAGGAAAAACTTCTGCTGCTTTTGCAGGATTGATTGTGTTCTCCTGCCCATAGAAAAAAAGGATGCCGCTTATGATGCACTGGATGATGGATAGTCGCGCGGGTTTTCTGTTTTTGCTGATAGCGGCCTTTGTAATCGCGGCACTGGTCTATGCGCTTCCAATCTTTCTGGCCTGGACCATGGGAAGTCCCTACCTAAGTGCCATCACGCTCTTGGACCTCTTTCTGGGATGGACGGTACTGGGCTGGATCGCCGCTTTAATCTGGGCCATAGCTTTGGGTAACGGCGGCACCTTCGATGAAGATGGTCCATCCCGGCACAAACCCTCCCTCTGAACCACTTCTATTCCCTGCAAAAATTGACGAAAGCCCCTGAACCTCGCACCATGGGCGGGAGTGTTTACAGGAAGCCGCATCCCGCAACATGACCGAACAAGAAATCGAAGAAGCCCTCATCCAGAAACTGGGCGATTTGAAGTACAGCTATCGTCCGGATATTCATGATCGGGCCGCACTGGAAGCCAACTTCCGCCATCATTTTGAAGCTCTGAATCATGTTTCCCTCAATGACAGTGAATTTGCCCGATTGTTGGAGACGATGGTGACCCCTCATGAATACCGCTGAAAATATTGATCAGGCCCGCAATCCCGATTTGCGTGCTTCCATGGCAGCCATGCGCCGAGCTGCCCAACTGGCCAGACAGATCGCCATACAAACCAATACCGGCATTGTGATGGTTCGGGATGGGCAATGCGTCCGCATTTCCGCCCAAGAACTCCGCGAAGCCGATGCCGAGGCCCAGCTATCAACCGGAACCGCCGATGTCTGAGCGAAACACTTTTGCTCATGGGGCCATATCTAAAGGAAAAAACAGCTACCACGAAAAGCGCTCTGAATGGTTACGCTGTGTCCTATGAAAACGGGGTTCCAGGGTGAATGTTAGCCTCAAATCAATCTGCTGAATATCTTCTTACGGCTGTTGTGAGCTGCGTTTTTTTAAGACCATATTTCCATCATTTCCGCATTTCGGGCAGGCTCCGGCCCTGATCGCTCCCTTTTCGAGAAAGGTCAGGGGTTTTTATGTTGTAGGTCACGACCATCATGGTCATCGCAAAGCCTACGCGTACTTGGCCGATGGTCCGAATGCGATTGCCGCCCATTTGTTCTATGGCCGCAAATACATGCTAAATTTTCGCCCGCACTTTGGTGGTTTTACGATTATGATTTTGTTGGCATTCTGAGAGACGGAGAGGGGATGGCTGCCATTGCGTTGGATACATCCCCCGGTAACCTTGAGCCTTCGGTTGTTCTGCACGCTCGACACATGTTTAATGCCTCGGCAGAAGTAGATTGGCTTTCTGCCATTTTGGGGATATTCAGTTCGTTCCTTTTCTCACCTGCAATATTTGTTTGCAGGGTGGATATTTTGTGTAATTTTTGCAGCCCCAGAATTTTTTCCCCGTTGTTCTACTGGTTCTTAGCACCATTTTGATACCGCAATGTGGACAAGTTGGCGTGGTGTGGTCTCCTTCTGTTGCAAATGCCAGCAATCGCGCCTGCGACAGAGTAGGCAATTGTTCAATCAGTTCGATGAAGCGTTTTCCATCAACAAGAATAATATGGTCTTCCTTGGCGAGATCCTCGGCGGCTTTGGTGAATGTGCCATTGGTGATAAAAGTCCCGAACGGCGCTTTTTCATGAGTCATCGTACCCAAAAGCTGTCGAACAAGCGCAATCCCTATAGATTTATCTGGCCATGCTTTGCACTGGGTAACAGCGATTAATGCGCCTGATTCCCGATGGAACAAGCGAATATCTACACCGCCATCGGCACCAAGCCCTGTGGTGGTACTTTTCAGGCCGCATTCACGGTGATATTCATTACAAAGATCCTCAAACCGTTTCCATTCGAGATCTTTAAGTAACGACAAGGACCATCCATTGATCTGCTTAGGATCGGGGTTGGTGTAATTTGATGGGTTAATATTCTGGAATTTTTGAGTGGGCTTTGGTGGCTGATATGCAGGCTTGTACGTTGTGGATGGTACCTCGGGCACTGAATCACGGGTGAGAAACAATATGAACGCCATGAATCCGAAAATCAGCGCCAAAATACTGCCGAGTATCTCAAAAAGTGGCGTCAGTATCTTCAGGATGGGATTGATCTGAAAAATAGCTGGCAGAATCAGCCAAGATGAAAACAGGATGAAGCCTGCGAGGATAGCCGGGCCGTTCCAAGCAGGGTCAGTCATGGTGGCGATGTTTAGTAGTGGGCTTCCGCTGGAACCTCGGTATCTGCGGCGTTTTCTATAATAGGCCATCGGCGGCTCTTTATGCGGCTGTATGAGTATGTTCCCAGTGTGCAAAAAGCGGCAAGGGTTGTCGAGACGTGACGGTTGTTGGATAGCGTCGTCTGGAAAAAGGAGCATTCGTCTGAGCAAGTCAGTAACCGGTCCTGGTTTATAAGGTGCACACTTAGTTGCGCAGCAAGTTGATGACTGATCGCCTGTCCAGCATACTGATCCCATAAGAATACATTGTGATCAGTACATGGATTGCAGTATTCCGCAGAAAAGGAAACCGCATGGCCGCAGATCAAAGTCCTGTCCTCATCCTACCATCAACAACTGCTCCGACATGCGTGTGGTCCGCGTTATCAGATCGGTCTTTGGCGCGGGTGTCCGATACGGTAACATCATCGGCAACTTGCTGGGTGGTGTCTGCCCTATTTTTGCTGGCAAGCAGGTGGATCACCTTAAAATGATTGCCCATACCCGACACAACGATCTAGAACAATTGGCCGATTATGGCCGGCTCTCTTGGAGCCAATGCCATATTAGGGGTGCGTTTTGATTTATATTGGTTTTATTCCGATTAGGGCACTCAATGAATGAGTCCACTGCCTGTGATCCGGCGTGTTTTTTGATGAAGTATGAAGCTTGGACGGGTTGTTTGACGCATACAGGAGTTTGTAATGCTTGAGATTCCAGATGGTCAAGAGCACACAGTGTTTTTATTAGGAGCTGGATTTTCAGCAGAACGTGGCCTTCCGCTGATGGATGGTTTTGTCTACAAGATGATCGAGGCAAATGGTTGGTTACGTAAGGCAGGTAGAGAGGAAAAGAGTGCCGCTATTAGGGAGCTGCTCAAGTATAGGCATGACATCTCATCTGCTGCCCTACGGTGTGCTATAAGACCAGATAATATCGAGGATTTGCTGAGTGCTGCAGCAGCCGAACCCGCTGGTAGTTATAGCGAGTTAGATAGGAATATCAAAACAGCAATAGCTGCCACCATAGATTATACGGAAAAGCAAACTCCCATGCCGAGGGGCATAGGTATTATTTTGGATCAAACAGATATTAGTTCAAGAATGCTACCGCCATCATGGGATATGGATGGCCACGAAAAGATTAACCCCCATGGTCCTAAAAATACAGCAATTGTACCAATATATGATTTCTATGTCGCTGCGTTGACTAACCACCTGTATCATGGTGATAATGGTGATTATACATTTATTACTTACAATTATGATCTGCTATTGGAGCGGTCGTTAAATGCGTTAGGGATACCCATGTCATACGGATTTACGGCCAATGAGATTGTTTCAGAAAATCAAAAAGGCGGTTTTATTACTAATAATGTTCGCTGGAATGTGCCGATGGATAGCCGCCCATCAAATTGTGTTATGGTTCTGAAGATGCACGGGTCTATAAACTGGTCGTTGGAGCGCACAGTAGATAACCCATACCTATTTATAAAAGATGAATATTATAAAGGTTTTGGAGAATGTGAGGGTTTTATACAGCCACCAACATGGCAGAAAAGGCAAAACAGTAGAGGAGGAAGCGAGACGGATGGTGGTCTTCTTTCATTGTGGAGCAATGCGATAAAAGCCCTTTCTACAGCTACAAAAATAGTGGTTATCGGTTACTCCTTCCCAATAACAGACTATTATGTCAAGTCTATGTTTCAGATCGGCTTAAAAAATAACATAGGGCTGCGGAAGTTTTTGGTTGTTAATCCATCCCTAAATGGCGAAAAAAGCAAAGACGATTACATATCTCGCATGCGTACCATATTTAATGAACAATTTATGAACAGCGGCCTTGTGGAGTTTGTTCCGTATGGACTGAGAGATGTTTTGGGTCGGGCCGCTGACCAACAGAATCCCTGTAACCTTTTTAGCGAGTTCAATCCTCAGTCCGTAGGGAGATTGCTGCCTTTTACCTCGATTTAAATATTGACTGTGAATATTACCGCCTACCACGCTAAACTCTTTGCCCACGACCTGACACGGCGCTCTGCCGACGATGGTACTGACCGGCTGTCTTCTGCACTCTCTGATGCTCAGGTGGACCTGAATCCGCATCAAATTGAGGCAGCCCTTTTTGCCCTGCGCAATCCTTTTTCCAAAGGGGTCATCCTGGCCGATGAAGTGGGGTTGGGCAAAACCATTGAGGCGGGGCTTCTGCTGTCCCAATTTTGGGCAGAACGACGGCGTAAGCTCCTGATCATTCTGCCCGCCAATCTGCGTAAACAATGGTCCCAGGAATTAGCTGAAAAATTTCATCTGCCGTCCATCATTCTTGAAACCAAGAGTTTCAACGAGGCAATCCGTAATCGCAACCTAAACCCCTTTGTTCAACCGCAAATTGTCCTCTGTTCCTTTCAATTTGCCCGTACAAAAGACGCCTATCTCCAGCAGGTGGCTTGGGACCTGGTAGTCATCGATGAAGCGCACCGCTTGCGTAACGTCTATCGCGGTTCCAACAAAATCGCTAACGCTATCAAACAGGCACTGGCCCCATACACCAAGGTGCTGCTGACCGCTACGCCATTGCAGAATTCTCTTCTGGAACTGTATGGTCTGGTCAGCATCATTGATGAATATGCTTTTGGGGATTTGAAGAGCTTCAAAGCCAAATATTCCCGGCTGTCCAGTGACGATGATTTTGAAGAACTGCGGGAACGCCTGAATCCCTTGTGCAAACGCACGTTGCGCAAACAGGTGCTGGAATATGTGAAATACACCAGCCGCCATGCCTTGGTGCAGGATTTCTTTCCAACCGACGATGAACAACGACTGTATGATGAGGTGTCGGAATATCTCCAGCAGCCCATTCTCTATGCGCTACCCTCCGGGCAACGCCAACTGATGACCTTGGTACTACGCAAGTTATTGGCGTCATCATCCTATGCCATCGCCCATACTCTGGATGGTTTGGTCATAAAACTGGAGAAAGCACTGGCAGAAGCGGCGCTGGTGGACAGTCCACCCGAAGACCTTGGAGAAAATTGGGAGGACCTGGATGAACTGACCGACGAGTGGGATGGTGAAGAAAACCCGGAAGCGATCGTTAACTCGCTGACATCTGCGGAAATTGAAGGGATGAAAGCGGAAGTCCTTAAATTGCGAGAGTTTCATACGCTAGCCCGATCCATCATCCAGAATTCCAAAGGCGAAAATCTGTTGACCGCTTTGCGGCGAGGGTTTTCTGCCTCTGAAAATGCCCAAAAGCGCCAAGGTGCAGCAACCCTTCAGCAAAAGGCCGTTATTTTTACCGAATCCCGCCGTACTCAAGAATACCTACTGGAATTACTTGCCGAAACCGAGTTTGCCGGTAAAGCCATTCTGTTCAACGGCACTAACAATGACTCGCAATCCAAGGCCATCTACCGGCGCTGGATGGAACAGTATGCCGGCACGGATCGGATCAGCGGTTCCCCGACGGCTGACATGCGGGCTGCCCTCGTGGACTGTTTTCGGGATGAAGCATCCATTCTGATCGCCACCGAAGCCGCTGCAGAAGGGATTAACCTGCAATTTTGCAACTTGGTTGTGAATTACGACCTACCTTGGAATCCGCAACGTATCGAGCAACGCATTGGCCGTTGTCATCGGTACGGGCAGAAGTTCGACGTGGTGGTGGTCAATTTCCTGAATAAGCGCAATGCCGCTGATGTACGGGTTTACCAACTGCTGGATGAGAAGTTCCGCCTGTTCAACGGCGTTTTCGGGGCCAGCGATGAAGTGCTTGGCGTGGTGGAGTCTGGCGTGGACTTTGAAAAGCGGATCGCCAGCATCTATCAGAAATGTCGCTCACCGGGGCAAATCTCCTTTGAATTTGATGCCCTGCAAAGTGAAATGGAAAGCGAAATCACCGGAAACCAACAGGACGCCCGTGAAAAACTGCTGAACAATTTTGATATCGAGGTCATTGAAAAGGTGAAGGTGCAAAGTGCCCAAACACTGGATACCTTCAATGCCCGCCTCTGGAGTGTTACCCGGTTCATGCTGGACGGTTATGCCGCCTTTGATGATGCCGGGCACGCATTCCGCCTGGAGAATCGAAAAGCGGGCTGGCAGGATTGTCCCTTGGGTAACTACAGAATGGCCGTCAGCAAATCGGATTCTACCGACATGGCCGGTCAGCACACCTATCGGTTAGGGCATCCTCTGGCACAGCGGATTCTGGCCGATGCCCAAGAGATGCAGCTGCCCGTGGCCGAGGTGGTCTTTCGATACCCAGAATCTGGGAAGCATATCGCCATACTGGAGCCGCTGGTAGGGCAATCCGGCTGGCTGGCATGTGGCCGGTACCGCATGGATGCGATAGAGTCTGAAGATCATCTAGTATTTGCCGGTATGACGGATGATGGACAAGCAATCACCATGGATCAATGCAGACGGTTCTTTGATTTGGACGGTGAGGTGGTCGTTAGGGATGCGATTAAGGTCGGGCAATCGATGGAAGATGGACTATATGACCAACTGACGACACGTTGGCAGGCGCTGGCAGAAGATATAGGCAAAAGGGATGGCACCTGGTTCGACGTGGAAATGGATAAGCTGGATCGCTGGGCCGATGATCGGCGAATATCCCTGAAAGCGGAACTGGATGATCTGGAGCAAAAAATTAAAGAAAAGCGCCGTTTGGCTCGGCAAGCAGCAAATATTCCGGATAAGCTCGAAAAACAACGGGAACTCCGAAAGCTGGAATCTCAGCGGGACGATGCCTGGCGGACCTATGATCAGGCATCACGTGACGTGGAGAGAAAAAAAGACGATTTGCTGGATGATATGGGGAACCGGATGAAGCAACGGACTGAGGAAGAACTGCTGTTTGTGATGCAGTGGCGGCTCACATGAAAATTCCGAATGACTCAATTCCTGAGGTCTATGCTGCTGCGGCAGATGTTTACCGAGGTCTCATTTCCAAAGATGATGCCGTTGAACGCTTGGTGCGGGACTTCTCGCTTAACCGTACCTCTGCCTCCAATATGATCACGAATCTTGATGGTATGCTTAAGGGCAGAATCCTGAAGCGGGCTATGAACGATTTTACTTGGGATTATTTTCTGCAACACATACGGGAAGATTTTGGGCCGGAAGCGTTCGATACTGCATTACAGGCAGGTGAGCAGCATGTGGATTACTACGAATCTTTGGGCAGAGGAAAGCGGCCCTCTTTGCGTGCCCTACTTGCCCGGTATGGGAGACAGACCATTGGGAAGACTGCGCATCCAGTCGCGACGGTGTCCAACACCCTATACCCAGATGACATCGATGACCCCGCCAGTGTCCTGATCGAAGGCGCTTTGCAACGGGTCACCGTGAACAGGTACGAACGTGATCCTGTAGCCCGTCAAAAGTGTATCGAACACTATGGGGCGTTATGCGTGGTCTGCGGCTTTGATTTTGAGAAACGGTATGGCGATATTGGTGCCGGTTTCATCCATGTGCACCATCTGGTGGATATTGCAACAATAGGTGACCGGTACCAAGTGGATCCGGTTAGGGACTTGCGGCCCGTATGCCCTAACTGCCATGCCATGCTGCATCAAGAGAAGCCGGCGATGTCGGTAGAAAGTCTAAAGCGGATATCAGAAACACAATGATTTCATGTGGAATAGTAAATTATTGGTATTCGACAAATGTTTTATTTTCTGAATAAGATAAATTGACTATCGTATTTTTAAGGGAGGATTATATGAAAACTAAAGATTTTGATCAACTAGGGATAAAATCCTATATGGCAATTGGTCTCATAGCCTATTTAGTGGTTTCTACCTTGATGTTCGTTGCCCTTATGGTTCTCGATTCGGTCTCCGCTAGTGAGCTTGCAATGCAGAATGTTATTGCAACAATAGTGCAGGCCACGCTAGCTGCAGCAGCGTTGTTTGGAGTTTCCATTGCTGTGCTTTATGTGGCTAAAAATACCGATATAAGTACAGAAAGGCAGGCGTTGGCTCATGAGTTGGCAGCTGAAACCGCTTCATTGAATAGAATTGAAAAATATCTGCTTGAAGTAACAACTCCTCTATGGAATATTAAGAACGCCATAGATGATATGTTTGTTTTCGCCAAGGCCGAATCTGCTCGGCTTTCCGAATTTTGCGTTCTAGATGTTGAGGATGCCAGAATACTTTGGCTAGCCATTCGTATAGATTTAGAAGGAGATAAATTTTTTACTGAAGAAGATCGTAAATTTTTCGATATATACATTATTAGTTCAATATTGTCCGGCAGAAAGGAAATGTCCTTTGGTCTAGATAGGAATAAAATTCTTGACGATGCGTATAGTGCATATAAAAAAGAGCCTGATCAGTTTTATCGAGAAGTACAATCCTATGATAGTAAAAAAAGAAATCAGAGCGCTATATGCCTACATTATGATAATGTAAATACAGTTGACAAAGAAAAAGAAAATAAATTCATTGAACTTGTTAATAATGGTGACATGGAAAAACCGCATGCCGTTAATAGCTATAAGGTCGAAAAATATAATGATATTTCTATTATTATTCTTTCTTGGTATTTCCTGGAAAATGCTGGAATTGAGGTTAGGAAACGGCTTGACTTTCTAGACATTGTTTGTAGGAGTGAGAAATTTCGTCTTCTGGTTAACCCGTCAGATACACAAAATGTTCAGGCAGGTATTAAGTCTCACAAATCCTTTAAATTACAAGACGATGGCACTGTCTCGGCTGAACAAGAGGCTCGGTGGCGTAGTGAAGCGGAGTTTGAAAACGATGTAGGAAAAGGCTTTACCGGTGAAATGGAAGAATGGGAAATTCTTCGTGATATAAAAGCTATAAATAAGCTTTTTACTGAAATATATTGCGATAAAGTCGTCAATGTTGGAATCGAAGATTACTTGGAGAAGACATTGGCACGCCTGAATGATCTGTCCCATATTATGAATGAGGCTTTTAGGCTATTAAACGAAAATATACTGCCGGCGTCTTATGTGACCGCCTGCCTGAAAATGATTTACAAGGAAGCAGAAAAAAAGTTTACACCTAGCAGCATTGAGACTGCGGTTTCGGAGAGCTCCTTACAGATTGATATGTTTTCAAAAAAAATAATCAATGAAGATAGATACGCTGCACTAAGCGATATTCAGAAAAATGGACTTATCGACTGCTACGGGAAGTTATTTGTGAGGTTATGTTTGGCTTTCGTGAACGTAATTCCTTATGTTATTTTAGATTTGGTAAAGCCTATAGAGATAGAAAACAACAAGAGAGAAGAGCTTTTCGAGAAAGGAAAGCAGAAACAAATAAAAGAGGCCACAAGAAGCCCATTGGTCGATGCTTTAAAGCTTCAAGAATTTATTCGTAGAGAGTTAAATTATACTGAAATAAAACCCCTTGATAGCATTCAAGCGGATCTCGATACAAGTATATTTGCTATGTCTCAGGAGTTCTGGGAGCTTGCGAAGGAATGGCGTGAGATCAACGCGCCTCTTTGATCTGTTGGAATGTATAAGTTTTTATGTTCAAGTTTTATGATGTTGTTGAGACTTAAAAACCAGTTTTTTTGTGATATAGTAAAAATAAGGATGATAATTGGTGAACGATAAACTTAACCTCCAATCCCTCAACATCCCCGAAGAAAAACGGGAAGAACTGCTGCGCCTCTTTCCCGAAGTCCGCACGGAAGGCGGTCAGATCGACTTCGACCGCTTGCGACTGGCTCTTGGCGATATGGTGGATACAGGCAAGGAACGCTATGGTCTGAACTGGCCCGGCAAATCCGCCTGTTTCAAGGCCATCCAGACGCCGAGCATGGGCACCTTGCTTCCCGCACCAGAGGAAAGCGTCAATTTCGATACTACGGAAAACCTGATCATTGAAGGGGACAATCTGGAAGCGTTGAAGCTCTTGCAGAAGTCGTACATCGGCAAGGTAAAGATGATCTATATCGACCCGCCGTACAACACGGGCAACGACTTCATCTATCCAGACAACTACAGCGAAAGTTTGCAAACCTATCTGGAGTATACCGGGCAGACCGGAGAAGAGGGTAAGCGGTTTAGTAGCAATACGGATACTGATGGCCGGTTTCATTCCAAATGGTTGAACATGATGTATCCTCGGTTGTATTTGGCTAGGGATTTGTTGAGGGATGATGGGGTTATTTTTATTAGTATTGATGATGGTGAGGTGGCGCATCTAAGAGAAGTTCTTTCGGAATTATTCGGCGAAGAAAATTTTATTGTCAATGTTGTTTGGCAAAAAAAGTTTTCACCGCAGGCAAACGCTGTTGGGTTTTCCGATTCACATGACCATATTCTGGTGGTTGCAAAAAATAAAGAAGTATGGAATCCAAATCTTCTTGCTAGATCCGAAGAGGCCGATGCCCGTTTTGAAAATACAGACAATGATCCGCGTGGTCCTTGGAGTTCTGGAGACTTCACTATTAGTCTTACAGGTGGTCAACGTGGAAATCAATTTATGAAAACAGGGGTTAGCCAAAATATATATGAAATAATCACACCATCTGGCCGTATACTTACTCCGCCTAAAGGAAGGTGTTGGGGCTCTACGCCTGAAAAATTTGCTCAGTTAGTTGCAGATAATAGAATCTGGTTTGGCGAATCAGGTAATAACGTTCCTCGTATAAAGAGATTCCGATCGGAAGTGCAGGATGGTATTGTGCCTTCGACGTGGTGGCCACACACGGAGAGCGGTCATAACCAGGAAGCAAAGCAGGAACTAAATGCCACTTTAGGAGATGCTGCTGGTACTTTTGATACACCGAAACCAGTTAGATTGATCAAACGCATGCTCGATATTGCGACAAAAAATGAGGATAAGGAGATCATCCTTGATTTTTTTGCTGGTTCAGGAACAACGGCTCATGCAGTAATTAAACAAAATGGTTCAGATAATGGTAATCGTCTTTTCATTTTGGTTCAGCTCCCAGAGTTGATCCCAGAATCATCGCCAGCAAGACGATTTGGATTCGAAACCATCGCTGACATCACCAAAGAACGTGTCCGCCGTGTCATCAACAAGCTAAACGACGAGGACGGCAACGAAAAGAATCAGGATCGTGGCTTTCGGGTCTTCAAACTGGCCGAATCCAATTTTACGCCGTGGGATGGTTCCGTCGACCAATCGCCGGAAGATATATCTCTACAGATGGAAATGCACATTGAGCACGTCCGCCAAGGTCGCATTGATCAGGATATCCTGTACGAGATTCTGTTGAAAAGCGGCTTTCCTCTGTCTATTCCCGTGGAGACCCTGCAGGTGGACGGGAAAACTGTATACAGCATCCATGACGGCATCATGCTGGTCTGTCTGGACCGGAACCTGAGCATGCCCTCGGTGCAGGCTATCGTGGACCGATTGCCAGAGCGAGTGGTGTTCCTGGATGAAGGCTTTGCCGGTAACGATGCCTTGAAGGTGAACGCCAAGGAAGCCTGCAAGCTGAAAAACATCGTGTTCAAAGTGGTCTGACGGTCATGAAAATTCAGTTTGACCCCAATCAGCCTTTTCAGCGTATCGCCGTGTCCGCCGTGGTGGACCTTTTCGATGGCCAGCCCCGTGGAGAAGATGCCTTCACTGTCACCAAGTTCTCAGGGAATGCCTATGGCAATTTGGGCATTGGTGCCGAACAATCAGAATTAGGGCTGGGAAATCGCTTGTTGATTGACGATGCTGCTCTCCATGAGAATGCTCGGAAGATTCAGGACCGTAATGACATTGAGCAACCTGATCCGGCACTGCCATTGGAAGGCTGGACCATTTTTGATCCCGTTGCCAACCAACCCCGGCTCTGTCCGCACTTTTCCACTGAAATGGAAACGGGCACCGGCAAGACCTATGTGTATTTGCGCACCATCTATGAACTGGCAACCCGCTACGGCTTTAAGAAGTTCATCATCGTGGTTCCCGGTGTGGCAATCCGGGAAGGTGTGTTGCACAGCATCGAGATCATGAAAGCGCATTTTCGTGGGCTCTATAACAACCTTCCGGTCGAACATTTTGTGTATGATGCTAAACGGATCAACCGGCTTCGGCAGTTTGCCACCAGCAATACGGTGCAAATTCAGGTCATCAATATAGATAAATTTCGGAAAGACGATAACGTCATTTTCAAGGAAAGCGATAAACTCAGCGGTCGTCAGCCTATCGAATATGTGCAGGCGGCCCGGTCTATTGTCATCATTGACGAACCCCAGAGCGTGGACAACACCGATAAATCCCAGGAAGCCATCAAGGCGCTGAACCCGCTGTGTACCTTGCGCTATTCGGCAACGCATAAAAACCCCTACAACCTAGTGTACCGGCTGGACCCCATCCGGGCCTTTGACCTGAAATTGGTCAAGCAGATTGTGGTCGCCAGTGTCCGGGCTGATGAGGATGCCCGGTATGGCTATATCCGGCTGGATGAGGTGATCGACAGAGCCAGATCGGTAAGAGCCAAACTGAGTATCCACAAGCAAGGCCCCAAAGGCCCCAAGGATGCAAGAATTACTGTCGGACAGAATGATGATCTTTTTGTGAAATCCAGCGAGATGGCGGTGTACAAGAATGCCTATGTCGTTGCAGAAATCAGTGCTGAAAAAGGCGATGAACATATCCGTTTCGCCAATGGCTTGCGCATTAATCTGGGCAAGGAAGTCGGTGGTGTGCAGGATGATGAGCAGCGAGCCCAAATCCGTCTGACCATCCAGAAGCACCTCGATAAAGAACTCATGCTGCATGGACTGGGCAGGAGTATCAAAGTCCTGAGCCTGTTTTTTATAGATCGGGTCGCCAATTATCGGACCTATGATGCCGATGGGTATTCCATGCCTGGCCCTTTTGCCCGCATCTTCGACGAAGAACTGGCGGCCATGGCACAGAAGGAAAAATACAAACCGCTGAGTTGGTTGCAGGACAAGGCCAATCTGGAAGCCGTGCATAACGGCTACTTCGCCAAAGACGGTAAAGGGAAGCTGAAAGACAGCCGTGGAGATACCCAGGCTGATGATGAGGTGTACAACCTGATCATGAAGGAGAAGGAGCGCCTGCTGTCCATGGATGAACCATTACGCTTCCTGTTCAGCCATTCGGCGCTGCGGGAAGGCTGGGACAACCCCAACGTCTTCCAGATATGCACGCTACGGGAAATGGGCAGCGAACAAGAGCGCCGGCAGACAATTGGCCGTGGTTTGCGACTGCCCGTGGACTCGGATGGCCTGCGGGTCATGGATGATTCCATCAACCGCCTGACCGTAATCGCCAATGAAGGTTATGCTGCTTTTGCAGACGCTCTGCAAAAGGAATATGAGCGGGATTGCGGTGTGACCTTTGGGAAAATTCCCATGACGGCATTGAGCCGCCTATCGGTGGTGGATGGTGATACCGAAAAACCCATTGGCCGAGAAAAGGCTGAAATATTGAAAGCAGCATTGTTCGATCAGGGATTGCTGGATCTGGATGGCCGCATCCTGCCTGCCTTTGACCCCAAACGGCAAGGCTTCCGTGTGGTTGTGCCGCCTGTCTTGATGAGTGAAGGTATCACCTCTGCGGACGTGATTGATTTGCTTTACAAATACCGCATGGAACGGCATGTGCAGAAGGATAAGGATGAACGGCCCAATCCATTCAACAAGCAGGTGTTGCTAAATCCGGATTTCAAGGTGCTGTGGGATCAAATCAAACCCCGTACCCGTTATCGGATTGGTTTCACCACGGATGAGTTGGTGACGACTGCTGCCAAAGCCCTCAAGGAAATGCCAGCCATCAAAAAACCGGTCGTGCATGTGGATGAGGCTGCATTGCCGGTTGGTGGCGGCGGCGTGGGCACCAGAATGATTACCAGTTCATCCATGGATGGTGGTGCAACGGTGACGGCCATTCCGGACCTTATCGCTTACCTTCAGGAAAGCACAGGTCTGACCCGGCATAGCTTGGCTATGATCATCAAGCGGTCGGAAACCATGCAGCAATTCATTAACCATCCTCAGCGGTATCTGGATCAGGTGGCGGCCATCATCAACAAGGAAATGGCACGGCTGATTGTGGATGGCATTGAGTATGAGCGGATCATGATCGGCCCGGAGGCTGAGTGGGAAATGCACCGGCTCGAGGAGTCCGAAAAACTGGTGGATTACCTGACCAGCCTGAAGGTCGAACATCCTGACAAAACACCGTACCCCTACATCGAATATGAGTCGCAGGTGGAACTGGAATTTGCCAGGAAGATGGACAGTCGTGAAGATATTCTGGTTTTCGTGAAACTGCCCAAATGGTTCAAGGTGGATACCCCAGTAGGCACCTACAATCCGGATTGGGCCATTGTGAAGCGGGATGAGGAAGGCGAGAAGAAGTTGTATCTGGTTCGGGAAACCAAGGGCACGAAGGACATGAACAAGGTGCGTCCTGATGAGCGGGATAAGATTCGCTGCGGCGTAAAACACTTCGAAGCGCTTGGTGTGGATTATGCGTATGCGGTGAATGGGGATGAGGTTTAAGTGGACGCCAATGAATTAAGTGCTGCTCTACGTAGCGTCCCGTTTGCTAGATAAAGTTTCTGGCCATATCTTCGTAGGAAAAAAAGGGTTTAGAAAATAGGTTATAGTTTTTTCATAATATAATATAAAAAAGCATTGGGAGAAGCTGCATGGAAAAAAGTAAAACATGGTCTTGGATTGTTTTATGGGTGACTCTGTTATATTTAGTGGTTGAGACATCATTTAGTTCTGAGCTGTTGAATATCGTCGGACAAAATGCTTCTACAGCAGATATTACGGCTATTGAACATTGGGGTCGATGCATTTCCGGTTTTGCCGTTGGCCTTATTTTGTGGTCAGTGTTGACGCCAGATTTATCCATTTTCGGGATGCGCCCTTTCAAAAAGGTTTCTCGTGCATTGATCATCAATATTGTCGTTACCTTTTTCACCATGATTTTTGTTTATCATTGGGAAATGCAGATTGTCCATACTGCCAAATCAGACAATAGTGGTACCAAACGTAAAGAAGCTGTGTATGCGGCTTTTGTGCGTACTGGACTGCTCAAACATACCGTACAACTGACCGGCATGGACTCCAAAAACATCAATTACAAGACACCAGAAGGAAAATCATTTATTGCCTTGTTGCCATTATTGGCTGACTCAGATGGGGGGTTGTCCTCTAAGGTTCATGGTGTATTGAAAAACGTTTTAGAGGAAAACACGATTGTTCAAGAGCAGGGCGCACAAGGATTTTACAATAAAATCTTCATTCCATCAGCGCAATATATGGATAAAGCATGGACACGCTATCAGAGCATGGTAAACCATCTGAATAGTGCTTACGAAAAAGCCAATGCTGCACCATCTTTTGAACAAAATGCCATTATTAAAAAAGCCAATAATCAATTTAATGCGACTTTCCGCAAAGCTTTTTCTATTCATGGGTATCCACCTGCAACCGTAAATCCTTCCACAGTGCATAATGCACAGGAATTCTTTGGTCTACCGGCCATTCGTAGACTTTGGAAGCATTACCTTCATTTGTCAGGGTATGTACCACCCATGATGCCCAACGAAAGCTATCAGCAAGTAAAATCTGCCGTATGGCCGGTATTTCTCAACGATGCCGCAAACAAGGCGCTTAAAACCTTTCAATCGAATGCCAACGATTTTCGTGATGGTGGTATTTATGCGCAAAAAGGAAAAAACGCCGTGGTACTTTTGACGGTTCCTGCTATGGCCCTTATTTTTTCTGTGATTGGCATGCTTATTCATTCCACAAAAGTGATTTATTACCTACAGAAAGTCTCTCATAAGAAAGAAGATGATTCTGAAAGTCGTCACGTTTTGTTTTTTTGGAGAGCTTTTGTCGCTTTAGCGGTATCTGGTAGTGTGGCTTGTTTTTTTTACTTTTGGTCAAACGATATGACGCAATCCGCACTTTATCACCATCTGATCATGGAATATCAAAAAAATGGTCATGGTCTGTGGCCTGACTGGATGATTACATGGATTATCCAAGCAGAAAGATTTGTCTATCCTGTAGCGGATTTTTTGCGCAATCATGTCTTGATGGGATTTCATTTCGGAGTAGGACCATTAGCAAGAACGATTTCTACATCATAGAGAGATTATTATTTATCGCTTTTTACTGATTAAAAATGAGGCGTAACATCATGAATAATTTTAGTAAAATAAAGAAACATACCATTATATTTGGTGCTTTTGTTCTCAGCGGTTGTGCGAATCTTCCGCCGATTATGCAGGATCATGACGGTACTTATGGATTGTATTTGCCGACCAATCAACAATTGATGAGTGCTATGCTTTATCAACAGGATGCCAAGTTTACCGTGGCTAATGGAAAAACTTGCATCTTGGAGCACAATACTTTAAATGGTCATGTGCGCTTTCTTTACCCTGATGACACTTTCAATCAGATGCACGGATGGCGTGATGTCAAATATGTTTACAGCGAAACCTTGCCTGATGGACAAGTTCTGGGGATTTTTATCGTTGATATTAACGGGCAAATCACAGAAGAATTGGTTATTTTCCATCCACACGGTATTTCTTATGTCCCATTGGGGACCAATGGCATTGCTTATGCAGTAAGAAGGGTCACGGAAAATCACATTTTATTTCAACAAGTGAATGTGGGAAACCCGATGCTGCGACTGTACACCATTCCTCAAGGCACGTTATCTCGTGCTGTATTGCAATCTACGTTGACCGCGCAAGAGAATGCGGAGCGCGAACAAAAAATGCAAAAAGCGAGGGCTGAACAAGAAAAGCAGGAACGTGAAAAGGAAAGACGTGAACGCATGATTGAACGACAACGTGAAGAAGCGGTTCGTCCACAACGGGTATTTGTCCCACAACGGGCTGTTACCCCCATACAGAGCGAACCCAAACGCCAAGAACATATGGATGTACAGATTATCTCCATACAAGGTGGTGCTATTCCTGTTCAATCCAGTGTTCCAGCCGGTCATCAAAATGTCAGACCACAAACTGTCAATCTGCAATAAAGGAAAATAATATGTTAAAAAGTCTTTTGTTAATTACGATTGCTGTTCTGTTGATGTCAGGTTGCGCTGATATGGTTCAGAAACCACAAGTCAAAGTGGTTTCCATACGTTATGCAATTATTACCAAACATTCGCAAGAGATAGGGGTGAGATTGGCTATACATAACCCTAATGACTTCTCTATTCCCATTCAAAAAGGTTCAGCAAATATCACGGTAGAGGGGCAACGTATTGGAAAAGGCGTCATTCCGCGAGCCATCAAATTACCTGCAGATGGATCGGTACAGATCACCATCCCATTGCAGATGAACGTTGCTTTGTTGAAATCTGATTTACCTGAAATCCTTCTTGAAGGAAAAGTGAGTTACCTCATATCAGGGAAAGTTATGATATCCAGTCGTGGGCATACTTATTATCCGTTTACCTATAAAGGTACTCTCAATACATCTGAAGCAGAAAAAATAATTAAACGAATAGCATAATAATCACAGAAAACACATATTTTCACGTTAAGTAACTCAAATAAATAAAGGATTTATTTCATGTCTTATGACAAAAAAGCAGACTTTTTAAAATATCAAGAATTGATTCGTTTTCAGGATGTTTACCGACAATGGCGATTTTCTATCGCCATTTACCGGTTGTTTTGATGCTGGCGATAGCGGCCATTACTTTTTTTCATATCAACAGAATTTTCATAGTGTAGAAACCATTTTTATTTCTACAGGTGTTATTACCACGATTGTTTTGTTGCTGATGTATCCATTTCATACAGATAGGCACCTTGATAAATCTTCCCATTTCAGTTGTATATGATAAAATATAACCAATTGAAAGAAATAGGGTTCCTCGACAGATCGAGTGGGTAGATCCGGAACCCATGGGACACGGGAAGGGGTGAGTAGGACGTCATATGCTGCACGTGAACTGACCCCGATACTACACCTTGTAGGCCAAAAAATATCGTGTGGAACCATGTAGTTCCGCGCCAATTCTTTACCTAGAAGTTGTGGTATGATGGACGCACACAGTAGTTGCGCCAGCGATTGGCGCGGCCCCAGAAGCATGGTCTGCGGTCTCCATTCCACCCATTCAAAACATCGAATAGCCTTCTTTTTTATGAATAGAGAGCATGCAATGTTCAACATGGTGACACGTACCGATAATCAAGACGAAAAATCCAACATGATGAAAGTGCTGGATTACGCCTATGAAAAAGCCACAACTGGCGGATTGGGTTTGGAAACAGCCATAGAACTTGCAGAAGATTATCTTCAGAAAAATGACGGAGATCCTGAGAAAGCGGCCGAGAGCCTCATCAGTTGGCAGATAGCCAAAGCGGGCACTGCCGGATTTTTATCGGGGATGGGTGGATTGATTACGCTGCCCGTGGCCATACCGGCAAATATCGCCGCTGTAGTGTTCATACAAATACGAATGTCAGCGGCCATTGCGCATATGGGCGGCTATAACTTGCAACAGGATCAGGTGAAAACATTTGTATACATGGCTTTGACCGGTAATTCGATTGCCGACATCGCCAAAGATTTTGGCATAAAGTTCGGCGTGAAAGTCGCCGAATCCGCCATTAAAAAAATTCCCGGAACGATTTTGATGAAAATCAATCAGGCGGTAGGGTTTCGGCTGGTCACAAAAGCGGGAAGTACAGGCCTCATCAATATGGGGAAACTCGTGCCCTTCCTTGGTGGAGCAATTAGTGGGGCTTTTGACTCTGTGACGACGCGGATGATCGGCAAAACAGCCAAGAAGATGTTTATTACCGAGGGGGTAACCTACTCCGATGAATAGAGAAAACGACATGAAGAAAAACTGCGTCGTCACCCTTGTCGTGACCACAGCCCTCAATGAGGTTGAAATAGTCACCGAACTGCTGCATCCCCGATGGGAACGGAAGCAGGCCCATTAACGCCCACCCAGAGAGAACGAAACCATGAGCATCTTGCAAGAATTGGAAGCCGCCAAGAAAGCCAAAGAAGCCGCTGATAAACGGGTAGAGGAGCTTCTCAAAAAAGCCAAGGACGAAGGATTGGCAGAAATACGCCGGATCGTCGAGGACTTGGGATTGAGCGCCAAGGACCTCCTGAAACTGGTTCCTTCTGAACCGCAGAAAACGCGTCGCGTGCGCAAGTCCCCAGCCTTTTGGTATCAGCATCCAACGGATCCCAATCTAGTCTGGAAAGGAGCAGGACCCAAACCTGCCTGGTTCAAGGAGTTGAGTGAAGAAGCCCAACAAGCCTGCAAAATAGTGGCAGGTTGAATCGATGAAAGCCTCTACTGGCAGTAATGTGGCCTCCCCGCAAGCGCTCGCCATCACCGCATTGGCAACGCGCTATCTGCTGGACAATGAATTTTCTGTGGAACCCCAGTTGGGGGAAGCCGTGGACGCATTACTCGTCGAAGAGGATGAAGAAACCCTGCAAACCATCTCCCTGCTGCTGTATGAAAAGGATCCGGAAGCCTCTGAAGATTTCTGGGATTATGCGCGGGAACGGGCAGAAATGTTCCTGACCGAAGAAGGACAGGTCAGCACCCTGTTTGCCGTACCGGTACGGCATCCAGAATCCATTCAGGGATTTTCGGCAGAACGGGCTGCGGCTTCCTTTTTTACGCACGGACTTGTCTGCGCAAATGCCAAGGTTACCTTTTATCCCGCCCCCGTAGATGGTGGGCAACTGCTGAATATGTCTCCGGTAGAAGTGTTTCGCCTCCATACGGCACTGGGCCAGGACTATCGGGAAGCCGCCACCTTGCTCAGTACACAAGCCTATGCCGAAGGCACGCATCCCTATATTTGCTTCATCGGGATTGTCAGCTACTCCGCGCAAATGCCAGGGCATTGTGTGGCTTGGGAGTTACCTTCGGATGACTTTGTGCGCCGCATTCAAAACTGGACGGAACAATCGGATCTGGCCGTGTTGGGACTGAATAGGCAGCAGAGCGTGCTGGGATATCCGGGTCGAATGGTGTTTGCGGTTCGCGAAGGGGCACAGGAATATCAGGATATCGTTCTGGAGGAATTTGTGAACCGAGTGGTTGGGGAAAAGTCGGGCAATATTCTCGCCCGTCTGCAGGATCACCCGATTATGGAAGGGCTCACGCTGGAACTTTATGATGCCACCCAGGAATATGGGGCACTCTATATCCCCTGGAAACAGTTGGATCAGACCCGTGCGGATGTCATTGAGCGGATATTCGATTTACTCCAAGAATCGGGTGTCATGGGCCTCATGTTTCAGGACTATGAGGCGGGTGAAATATCCCGAGTGCAGCACTAATGGAATGGGTCAGCCTGTGAGCAATCCGGAGGGCGTGCATTCACCCAACGGAGTTGATTATGCGTGATCTGCGACAGGCTGGTGGCTTCCACCTCTCGAAAAGTGGCGTAATAGGGCGGTTCCAGTGCCGCTCCATTCTTGGACGGCATCATGTTCATTGGTCCGTGATGATGTATGGTAGGCGCGTAAACCAATCTGAATTCCTTTGGCCTATGGAGAATTCTTGGGCGCAGATCATGGGCCTGATCTCTTTGTTTGCAAGATGATGGGAAAATCCTATGGTTCGTAAAAAAGAGGCAACTTTATGCTACGATGCGAAAGCCCTCCATTCATAAAAAAGTTGCAACCTGCATGACCGTTACATCTTTAAAAAAACGTCCTCTGTCCTCTGAGGCATCGTTGCAAAACCCTTTGGTGATTATCACGATCGGGGTCACGGCTTCCGGAAAAAGCACCTGGGCGCAGCAGATGCAGAAAAAGTACAGCACACTGGATATAGCGATCATCCAAACGCCCGAAGCATCTGCCAGGAACCAAACACAATGGCTCAACACGGTGAAAGCAGCCCTGCATCACGCCGTGATCATATTGGACGGCAAAAATTTGGATGATGCTCAATTCTGCTGGGATATTCAGACGCTCAGAGCATTGGGTGTCAAGGGGGTTGTCATCCAGTATTTTGCGCCGGAAAGCCTGTTTGTTCTTCTGTCCAGAAGTAAGGGCGTCGGTGGCGAACAAATTCGCCATGAACTGCAGACCATCCAAAGTCAGGCGCATTATCTGAACCTGCTAGATGCAGAAGGGTATACATCTGACTAAAAACGGTTATCTATTTTCCGTGTAAAGAATTGGACATGTCGATAGAACGGGGAAAAATGCCACAGGAAACTGCCAGCAACTCCGAAGCAGATTATGGAATGACCCGACTGGATTATGCGAAATCGAAAGGGTGGTGGGTAAGGCTGTATCGCCCAGGATCGAAAAAACCGGATGCCAGCAAGCTCTTTTCTGACTCCGCGCATAATGGTTACGAAGCAGCGCGCATCGCTGCTCGAACATGGCGGGATGAAAAAATGGCAGAACTGGACATTCAGCCCAGACAGCGGGATGGAAACGGCCATTTTACGACGTATAGCCGCAACCGATCAGGAAAAATTGGGGTGCGGTTATGCCATGATTACACTGCGGACGGCAGTATTTCCCGGATCTACTGGGAGGCCAAATTCATGGTGAATGGCAAGCAGCGGGTGCGCTCTTACTCGGTGTGGAAATATGGCTATGAATGTGCCTGGAGATTGGCGATTGCCGAACGCCAGCGGCATGACGGTGAACCGGTTCCGGACACGGTTCCAGAACGTCCGGACTGGTTGGTGGCACTCGCTGTTACGCACGGTTTAACGTTATAACGGGCTTACTGCACTACTGCAGCTGACGCGTGGACCATTCCAAGAAGACCAAGGTAGTTGCAGATGCAGCATTATTTGTTATAGTTGTTTCATGAAGTGGGGGATCGCTCATGACGCAAACCGCAGTCATCTCAGACAGAGAAAACAAAATCCACGATCGCATAGTCTTGGCAAAGATGCTCATGAAGGCCTTTGAGCTCTGGATGGTGGACAATGAAGGGCAACTTGCCTTACTGGGTTTGGCGGCCGAGAACCGCGCAGCCCTCAGTCGGTATCGCAAAGGAGAACCCTTAGGCGCAAATAGGGATCTGCTAGAACGTGCGGGCCATTTACTCGCTATCCATAAAAATCTGCGATTACTGTTTCCACATGACCGGGATTTGGCTTATCAGTGGATGACCACCCGTAACCGTGCGTTCGATTATCGGACTCCCGTAGAAGTGGTCCGCGAGTGGGGATTTACCGGATTGTTGATGGTGCGAGCCTACCTGGATCATGCCAGGGGCGGATGATTGTGGCGGAGTCATTTTATGACGGTCTTACCCTGGCGGATACGCACCATACCTTGATTCGCAATATCATCAGTTTGCGGGTATCGGAAGACCTGTTTAACGATCTGTCGGTTAACCCAGAAGACTGGACTGTGGCACAGCGGTACGAAGCCTCTGCCAAGCCGCCCCACTATACTTCTCAGGCGCCGGCCATTGACCGACCCTTCGAGGAAGCGGAATGGTTCGCTGCTATCTGGTTTCCATTTAAAAACTGGACGGTAAGCCGATACAGCGATGGTTCCTTTGGCGTTTGGTATGGTGCGGATACGGTGGAAACCTCCGTCTACGAAACGGTACACCACTGGAGGTCACGGCTGTTGCGCGATGCGGGCTTTGAGCAGATGGTGATTTCTGGTGGTCGGGAAAGCATTACCGTGGATCGTTTATTATATGGGGTCCGTTGTGACGCTGCTTTGGTGGACCTGCGCCCACATGTCGCAGAGTATCCCGCGCTGGTAGATGCAGAAGGTTACCATTTTACGCAGCCGATAGGAATCCGATTCAAGACTGAAGGACACCCCGGGCTGGTTACCATCTCCGCACGATGTATCGGGGATGTGTTTGCTGTGCTGAATCCGGAGGTGTTATCGCATCCCAAAATTCAGTCCTATTTGACGTATCGACTGACGCTACATGGAGTGCAGGTGAATCGGGAAGCTGGCGATTCGAAAGGGGCGGATGCGGCATGGATGTGTGTCCCCTAGCGAGATCGCGAAAACCGCAAAAAAAATGTTGAAATGGGGCAAGATGCCTTATCCTCCAAAACCTATTCGCTGCCGGTTGTAAGGACTTAAATTATGCAACTGTTCCTGACCAAAGAAGAATTATGGTGGACCCATGAGCCAAGACAAATGAGCGAGAGTTTAAGCTAGTCTGGTTTCTAACCTTGCAGCAGAATGGTGCTGCCCCAAATCGTCCCTGAGTGATGGTCATGCTGCAACCCTTCGGATAGCGGTCCACAATGCAGGCACAGCCCTCTTGCCCTGTCAGGTATCCCTGATCTGGTGTCAGATAGCCAAGGGACTGATGCGGGCGCGACTATTGTAAAATACAAAGTGGGCAGTCAGCCCATCCATCAGTTCTGGTACATGAGCATAGCCCCGCAGGGAAATATCCTCATGCTTCACACTGCGCCAGAGCCGCTCCACAAACCCCCTAGATGCAAATGCATATGCATTTGCAATGCATTTGCATAAAAAAACCTAATAAATTCAATGGGCGTTTTTCAATATTTTATTTGGCTACTTATGAGCGCGATTTTTTAACGATATGAGGAAATAGCCCCATGCCCCAAATCTCTGTTGAACGTCAGACCTCCTATCGTGCCAGACGGCCCTTTGCAGGTACTGACAACAAATGGAGAACGCCAAATCAACACCTGGGTGAAAACGGGGACGTATCTGCCGACTGGACAAGATAATTGTCGCTGAGCACAGGGCTCTATGTCAGATTAAGTGGGCTCAGGGGTAGAATCTGGGGTATGTGACGCATGAAGACGAGGACTGGATTGGCTTGTGGCGTTCGCTGTTTCGCAAGGACTGGCGTTATAATGGGCATGGTAACTTCATCAAAGCATACCCAGAAGGCTAGGCAAAACGGCAATGTGCCTTGCCTTTCGAAATCATCTCACTACAGGATTTGAACGATGCATTTTTTTCTAACCAAGGAAGAATTACGCAAATCCGGCAAGGTCTTTTGTGAGGATTGCCAGCATTTTGAATCGGGCTCCACCTTGGGCGGTCTGGGTTTTTGCGCGCTCACCAAAAACCGACAGGCGAGGGTGGAAGAAACCGGTAAAACCGTTTCGGACCGCCAAGGGTTGCCACCCGACACAACCCCAGAACTGGGTTGCGCCGCGTGTTATCCTATGGCACCCAGAGTGTGCGGTAAATTTCGGGATAGAACGGCAGTAGCCGCGTTATAATTGTTATAATGTATGTCTAATGGATGTTGACATTGATGCGTGAAAAGGCAGTGTGGTGCTGGTTTCTATTCGGGAAAGGGGTGAAAAATGCTGAACGGAAATGACAAGGAACGTCTCGAAAAAGCGGCTCAATCGGCTGATTTATTTGTACAAGACCTGCAGGATTTGGCGAAGGCCGAGGATGTTCTTTTGGCGAATATTGCAGAGGAGCTGCTCAAACATGCGGCAGTCCTTGAACAAAGGTTGTGCCGGATCGAGCATGTAACCAATACAGAGTGAGGTGATGGGGCATTTTCCCGTAGTGAATCGGTAAATGACCTCAAGATTCTATGTGAAGGCTTGAAGCAGCAATTCAATGTGCTGAATTAAAATGTTTTTTGTAAACCCACATCCGCCTACACCCACCAAATCAGTGCAGAATCGAACGGCGCCGCGTTCCCTGCCTTCCCGTCTTGACCGACAAAACGCAACCTTCCACGTAAAAACTCCGGTTTTCCACCGCCTTCGAGAGCTTTGTGCCACCAGTTCGTTCCAGTCCTGGCCGGCACGAGGGCGATCACTTTAACCCCCAATATGGCTTCTGCGACCATTTTATCAATCCATAGTGACAGTGCTTTACCGTACGGTGGATTCACCCATACCACAGAGCCAGAATCGCCCCAGGAGCGGGATAAACCATCATCGGCCAGTGCATAGCGATTGACACACGGGATAGACCTCTGTCCATCGTCAGGAGAACAGGGATCCAGATCGAATTGCTGAATACCTAAGCGTGACAATACGTTTTGCCATACCTCTGGTGGCGTTTGCCATGTCATATCTTTTGAAGCATGCAGGGTTTTCCAGCGCGCACTTTTGCCTTCGGTAAGCACAACCCGAAAGTCAGCCGCTTCAGCAAGCTTTTTGTAGCTCGCAATAGTCCCGCCACCATACTGAAGCAGGCGATAAACCGTATCAAAACCGATACCAGAAGCGCGACATGCGGCTCGGATCCCGCCTAACGCGTCAACAATCTGGGCGGGCGACGGATTTGGTGCATGGACGGCAACCATGCTGCCAATGCCGGATAGCGCGCGTCTGCGAGTATGGGCTGCTAGATTAGGGCGGATTTTCAGTGTAATGGTGCGGGTCAAAATTGGTACTTTCCCAATATTGGACAGTGACAGATTCGGGAGCGAATTATTACAGATTCAGGAACGCAGAACAAGATGATGTGCGCTTTTGACGACTCCAGCCAAGAAAAAGAAAAAAAGACTAAAAGAACGTTTGCCATTCATGGTATTATTCGGAGGGCAATGCCTTGAACCGAAAGGGTGTAACTTTTAGTCAAGACCTGAACCAGTCTGGGGTATCCGTATCTATCTTTATTTTATCTTTATAGAATACAGATAAAGAATATTCTGCTTCACCAAGAAATTTCATTTTCTCGTAGGATTTGTCGAATCCGTGTTGGGGAGCAGTCAAACTCTTCTGCAAGTTGTTTTATGGCTTGAGCCTTAGTCGTTTCGTCATTTCTCCGAAGTGATTGCGCTACTTGAAGCATTTCTACCTTGTCAACTTTGATTGGTCGGCCTTTTCCCTTGCCTGAGTGGTAATAATCCGAAGCGTTATTCTGGGCATACCAGGACTCTTCTTGGAAAAGGCACATATATATGGCGACAATGGTGGGATGAAAAGGGATATCTTTATCGAAAACAAATTGCCCCACAAGCTGGGTTAGGTTCATTGGGGAGTGCTGCGATGAATCAATGAGAGACTGGACCATTTTTACGAACTTTTCTGGTCTAGCGATTGGTGGAAAGGATCGCTGAGCTTCATCAAGTAGCCTTTGCAAGGTGGGCGTGTCAACAGGCTGATTTTTTTTAGACGAAAATAAGGTTTTAGTGATACAAAATAAATCATTTCCGAGTATTTTAACCTCATTTAAATTATCCAAATTTATGTGCATCAGGAGGTTTGTTTTCCACGGTATCAGTTCCGGATCATTTGCATTACGCGCTACATTTATTGCCTTTTCCTTTCTTTGCCGGACCAGTTTCTCTTCTTGGGCGATGTACCGCTTGCGGGCTGCCAGATAGCGACTCATATTTTTCTGTGGGTCGTGCAAAGCGCAGGTTTTACCAGTTGATGATTTCGTTTCCCCTGAGCGCTCCGGTATTAATCTAAAGCAATACCGGCAGTGTTTTCTGGCAAACAGCTCTTTTAAGTTCGGGTCTCTCTTGCGCGAACGCTCAATGTGCTCATTCTCAAATTTTTCGCGTGACTCGCTTTCCCGCCGTGAAAGAGCCAGCGCTTTGTCGTCCTCGTGCCGACGTAACAACGTGGCAAGACCGTTAAAAAAATTATTTAACTCGCTACAAATAAGGTCGGGACCATGTTGACCATAATCTTCTCCCCAAACATCGAAGTCAGCGATGGGACTATCGCCAAAACCTTTTCGCCGATAGGCCTCTTCCAGTTTTTCGGCCAGTTCGACAGGGCCGAATTCTTCGTCTTTGCAATCTGTTGGTTTAAGTATAAAAAAGATACGCCCAGTACCATGAAACGTTTTAGTGGGTTCAACTTTGTGAATTTTCTCAGCCAATCCCTCCGAAAACCTAGAATCAAAACTCCCAGGATTATGCTCAAAATCAGCTAATACCTTATCCAGTACTTGCCAACGCTCGTAATAATGTAGTTTGTCCGTAGGAATGTGCATGCGGGGTTCCAATGTCAATTTCAGGAATCCACGAAGACTACGACAGTGGTCTACAAGTTGTGTACGCAATAAATTCTTATTGGAACGAGTTTTTGCCATTGTTTCTGCCTTTATATCTCCTATCCATTCAGTATGACATGAAATGAAAAAAAATGAAAAAGTTGCAGCGTGATGGAGTTACGTTATCCCGACATAATGCAATCCGGTTGAACACAAGGAGGTACACATGGTCACAGTTGTTACGAAACAGCAGCCACACAGGCTACTTAGATTTAATGAGGTCAAGTACCGAACCGGTCTCTGTCGGACCAGTATTTACAATCGCATCGCGAATGGTGAATTTCCATCGCCCAGAAAACTCGGCCGCATATCCGTGTGGTTAGAGGCCGAAATAGACCAATGGGTTTTAGATATAGCCCAGACGCAGAAAGGAGGAAATCTGTAAATGTCTAACTATTGGAATAAAAAATCGAAAATTTTAGCTAAACGAGGAAAAAATATGAAAATGGATCAAGCTAAACAGGCTCCCAATCAAGAACCTTTTGATTTTATGTCTACAGCTCAGGTGAGTCCTGAATCTGACGCAAGCTCCTGCATAGCGCTTAATCCGGTTGTTGGCCTGTCTGCTTTGGAAAGTATGAGTGAAGTCGTAACTAAAGATGCGGACAAAACGACACAGGTTCCCACGCCGGAAAATGTTGATGTCAAGACTCCCGAACGGACGATACCTGAAGCTTATTCCCATTCTAGTACCGCCCCAAATCCCTTTGACCCGAGCCATTTTGCAGTACCGACCACGGTGACGGGGGCGTTCGATGTGGTTAAGCAACTGGTAACTTGTCCGGTTCGCAAGCCCAATCGCAGGGAGTTTGTGCGGATTCACCCAGAATTTTCTCTCAGGGTGTTTATTCTGGAACTGAAAGAGGAACGCGAAACTTATCTGGTTGAGCCATCAGTGGTTGCAGGTCTGTCAGACGAAACACGCATCGTGACTTTGCATCTCGCTGTTAATCGGCAAGGGGCAATATTTTTGTGGCCGGTGCCGGAGCCCAGCTTAGATGGAAAGGAAAACGACTGGTGGACTTCTACCCGAATTGCTGCGCAGCGCGCGCGGACGGATTGGATCCGCATGGTCGCCAATATGTCACTGGGCGCTTACGATGTTTTTGTCGCAGCGGGTGCACTGGGAAACCCGATATGGCCAAACCAAACGATGGCGGAGATTTTACAAGTAGCCTTCGGTGATAGGTACATCATCCGGGATCTCGACCATCCGGTTGTTCGCCGTCTGCGCGGCCTGGAATGAGCAGTGGGATTCAATCTTCATTATCGCGCCATCTGGATACTCGATTTCGAGTACACAGCAAGTGTAGGTGATTGCCCAGAGCCCGTTTGTATGGTCGCCCACGACCTGGTTTCTGGGCAATGGATTAAGTTATGGCAGGATGCACTGAACAAAGAGCCGCCCTTTGATTTAGGTGCCGATAATACCCTGTATGTGGCCTTTGCGGCCCAGGCTGAATGGTCATGTTTTTTGCAACTGGGTTGGCCTATGCCGGTAAGGTGTCTGGATTTGTATGCGGAATTTGTCTGTTTGCACAATGGTAGTGTGAACGGCCAGTTCTACCCGAGCCTGCTTGCAGCTGCAAGACATTATGGCATTTCCAGTATGGTTGCTTCGCGGAAGGAATTTATGCGGGATCTGATCCTAAGCGGTGGCCCTTGGACCAGTGCCCAACGCGCTGACATTCTGGACTATTGTGCCGGCGATGTTCAAGCCACCACGGATTTGTTGCGAATCATGCTTCCGCAAATTGCAGAGAATCCCCAGCGATTGGGGCAAGCTTTGCTCCGTGGTCGTTATACTTGTGCAGTATCCAGAATGGAACGAAACGGCGTACCCATTGATGTTGTGTTTTATCGACGATTGCAAAAGGGGTGGAATGAAATAAAACTCAAGCTCATCGCGGAGATAGATCGGGACTTTGGTGTCTTTAATGGAGCGACATTTGTGGCTGACCGTTTCGCCGATTTTCTCCAACGCGCTCAAATACCGTGGCCGCGACTACCCAGTGGTCGACTGGCTTTAGATGATGGCACATTTAAAAAGCAGGCTAAGGCACACCCAATGATCGCTCGATTACGGGAGTTGCGTCAGGCTTTGGCAAAACTGCATCAGGCGGATTTTCCCATTGGTTCTGATGGTCGTATGCGTACTAGCTTGCACCCGTTTGCGAGTAAAACCGGAAGAAATCAACCCAGTAACTCAACATTCATTTTCGGGTCAGCGCGATGGTTGCGCAGCCTGATTAAACCTGCACCAGGACGTGCACTGGCCTATGTCGATTGGTCGGCGCAAGAGATCGCCATCGCCGCTGCGCTGTCCGGTGATCATGTCATGTGGGAAGACTATATTTCGGGCGATCCGTATCTTGCATTTGCTAAAAAAGTAGGGCTTGCACCAGCCGATGCCACTTGTTACACCCATAAATCTGAACGACAACGTGCGAAGGCTATCGTGCTTGGGGTCGGATACGGCATGAGCGCTGAATCCATTGCGCTGCAAGCCGGAGTGCATTTTGAAGAAGCACGCACGCTGTTACGTCAGCATCGGGAAACCTATAAGGCTTTTTGGCAGTGGGTCACAAATAATCAGAATGCGGGTCTACTCGGGCTGCCCTTGCAAACCACTTTTGGCTGGACTTGGCGCGCGGGTCATGGTGCCGAACCCAATCCCCGATCATTATTGAACTGGCCCATGCAATCAAACGGCGCTGAAATGCTGCGGTTGGCATGTTGTGAGTTGACGGAAAACGATATCCAGGTATGTGCGCCTGTGCACGATGCACTTCTGGCCGAAGCAGATATTGCTGAGATAGATGATGTCGTGAAGCGGACACTGTCGGCGATGGATCACGCGAGCGAATTAGTTTTAGGAAAGGGGCGAGTTGTGCGTACCAATGTCGATGTGGTGTGCTTCCCCGATCGTTATGTGGAGGAGGCCGGTAATGACTTATGGCATCGGATCACAATGCTTCTGAATGAATTGCCAATGAATGATGATGGCGTCGTCTCAAAATAACCCATTGGAGTGTTCTCGGCTTCATCCAACCCGTTTGTTACCATTAATGATTAGGACTTGATTAGAACCATGACCATCAAAAAATTCAATCGAACTCAATTTGATTGCAGACAGATGTTGCCGCAAGGAGATCCAGATTTGGACTTGTTGTCTTCCGCTGTAAAACTGGCGGTGCCGAGCATTAGACAACGCGAATATTATATCCCGGCGATCCCATTGCGTTTTTTGAGAGAAGCAGCCACTGCTGGGGATGCTTTGCCTGTGCTGCTCGTGGCATTGGCTATGATGCGAATGAAGGATTTGAATGAAATAGCATTGGGGCCAGCTCTTTGGTCGATGATTGACAATCCCGGCCCGCGTGTTCGAGCACGCTTACTGAAGCAGATTGCGGCGTTGCCAGAAGAATTGTGTACACTAGAACCCCGTCGTGGCAGGCCGCATTTGCTTAGAACTGGTCCGGATTGGCCTAAAAAAATGACGCGCCGGAAACAGGAATAAATTAATCCAGTTTCGGGGGAGGGTAGGAGACTTACCGTGCAATCTGTGATGGACTGCTGGTCGTTCTATAATCAGTAGCTGCGTTAGTCACCCTGCAGAGTATGCCAACCTCAAAAAATTCAAGCCACAAGCCCCTTAAAAGCACGAATGGCCGCATGAGGATCGACGGCCACAATCTGTAAAAGTGCCCTGGCTGGTCCCGCAGGTCGTACCCGTTTTTGTTCCCAATTCTGCAGTGTCTTGAGCTTTACCCTGATCATCAGAGCGAACTGCGACTGTGAAAGGCCTGTGGTTTCACGGATGGCTTTTACGTCGGGATCCGGAATGTGGATAGTCCGCGTATAGGCAATTACCTGGTCGGCTTGTTCCTCGCCAACTTCTCGTACTAACCACTTCGATAGCTCCAGTTGCACAACCGTGGGGACGATACAATGTGATTTTTCTGGAAACTGTTTTCCCAGACGCCTACCGGTGGGCGTGTCAGCAAGCCATTCAATCCATGCTGAGGTATCGACCACGCAAGGCACTAAATCCATCAGAATCGATCCTGGCGATCACGCCAATCGTCAATGCGAGCCCCTTTAGCAAGGCCGACTAACTGTTCCTTCTCGGGCACGGGTAACACCAGAACACCCTTGCCTTTGGGGATGAAGACAAACTCTTGTCCGGCTTTCCAGTGCTGTTCATCCCGCAAAGCCTTGGGAATGGAAATCTGGAACTTGCTCGATAAAGTAGCTGTAACCTTCATGGTTCGTACTCCTTAATGATCGATGCGTTTCTGGTAAGACTAGCTGATATCAACTCGCCATGCCACGCAAATTCACAGAGCAAGCCGGGTCATATTTCAATCCTGCCCGATCGTACCGCTCTTTTGATGATTGCAAACTCAGTAACAGTATCAGTAAGTTGTCATTCTTAAACTACTCCGAACTGATCCTTTCCCCCATAGACCATAGGCAATGAGTCCATCCCCATTATTCTGAAAAACCATTTTACGAGGATGCTCCGCAGTTTCTGTTTTTATATGACGCATATTGTCGCAGCATGGTGTTACCGTATCTCCATCGCCCAACCGCAGCAAGGAGAACGCCATGAGTCTTGAATCCATCATCCATCAACAGCAGGAGACCCTACAGCGCTGGCACCAACAATCTCAGCGAGATGCCGAAGACCTCGCCGAATCACTCAACGAAAGCTTCCAAGTCCATGTCGCCGCCGAACTGGATGGCTTTGTCTGGGATTTCGCCGATGATTTTGTCACGATGATCACCGCCGAATGGGGAGACCGATATGCCAGGGAGGTCGATGCACACTGGCAAAAAACATTAGGCCGCCTGCAAAGCCAACTCGAAGCCTATGTAGGGGATGAAACGCCTGAGTATGCACAAACGGCAAACGAGCTGGATCGCCGATCCCTGTACTTTTGTGTGGATAAAAGCGTCTTCCAAAAGGCTTTTGACGCAGCCAAACCGGGTGTGCTGGGTATGCTCCTGGCACCATCCATGGACAATGAACGCTGGGACGACTGGTCAGCTGAACAAAACCAGAAAATCCTCCAATCCCTCAAAAAGGCCCTGTCTTCCATACTACCCAAGATCGCCCTCGCCATCAGTAAAACGCTGGACGATGCCTATGACGAATATGCTCAGGGGCTGGCGTTGTTGAAGCCCGGTGCTTTGGTCGAAGCGTGAAAGTTCAGGTGCCAAAGATCGTCTGTCTAACGAGATGATGAAGCACCATAGGAATTCAGGATGACCAGAATGGCTACAATGTCGTGCTTTACCTCTCAGAGGGGCAGCGGCTATAGTTCCATCAGAGATCGCTGTTATCCACCCATGAAAACTAGGCAACCGGCATGGGTGGCGCAGCACCTTAATAAGGAAAAAAATGATCAGACCAGCCGCCATGCAGTTATCTTGCCCGAATTGTGGATGGAAGAACCGTTTCCAGCCCCGCAGCGATGCCTTATTGGGACAGGAGTTACCTCAGCAATGCCCGCAATGTGGCAATCCCCATTTGCACAGTGCCACCGTCCCCTCCATCTCGGAAAGTCTGACCCAACTGCTCGGTCAAGTTCGAGGCAAAAGGTCATGACTCATTCACGCAGTAGTGGATTGGAAACAGCTCTACTACTGCTGGAGATTCTTCGACGCATTCCCCGCAAACGCTTCATCACCGCCAAGCAAATTAAAACCTCATTGGATGCAGCCGGATTCGAGCGCGATCTGCGCAGTGTGCAACGTTATCTGGATACCATCAGTCAGCACTTTGACATTGAATGCGATACCCGCAGCAAACCCTACGGATATCGCTGGCCGGTCCATGCCCGAGGCTTTACGCTGCCATTACTCAGTCCTGCAGAAGCTTTGCTGGTCCATCTGGCAGAATCCGAATTGCACGACATTCTTCCCGCTGACCTCCTGCGTGATCTGAATCCGTTACTGGAACATGCTCAGCAACAAATTGACTGCGAACCGGAAGCGCAACCGGTCCGACAATGGATCCGCAAGGTGCGGCGCATTCCGACAACGCTTCCTCTATTGCCCGCAAAGATCGCCCCCAACATCCTGGAGACGGTCAGTAATGCCCTTTATCGGGAACAGAAGCTCTACCTGCATTACCACAATGTGCACGGCGAACAGAAAGAAGCGACTGTTTGGCCCTTGGGACTCGCCCAACAAGGGAACCGCCTTTATCTGGTGTGCCGATATGAAGGCTATGACAACGAACGTATTCTGGCGCTGCCACGCATTGAGAAGGCGGAACTCCTTCCGCAACAGTTTATCTATCCCAAGGACTTTGATCTGGCGCGTTACGATGGTGAGGGTCGGTTTGCATTTGGAGAAGGAAAGAAAGTGCGCATCAGCTTTACAATAGAGAAGGCCGCAGGTTGGCATTTGACAGAATCACGACTATCTGAGGATCAGGAGATAGAAGTTCAGGGAGATTGGCTGCAGGTTCGGGCTACGGTGACGGATTCCATGTTATTGCACACTTGGCTCGCAGGGATGGAATCGCTCATATGTGATATAGAAATCAATGAAATCAGTGGATAACACTATGCGTCACATGTTGTCGCAGGCTGGTGGTAGACTATAGGTATCGGTAAGGGTTGGTAGGTTTAAAAAGAAACCGGATAAAGGTGGGTCAGGTTTCTGTGTTGGGGAACATGTTTGTTAGCTTTAACGCAAAACAGTGATGAGGAGCACAATGTCTTTTCTTAAAGAAGCGCGTCAACTGGATCGAATGATAGCTCTCGCGCTTTTGTTGATAGGACTGTGTATGGTTTTGGGTTTTATATTGATGTTCGCAGCGCTGAAAATGCTGGTATGGATCGTTTCCTGTATATGAGTGATAGGGAAAGTTGGATTGGGCGGAGTGATCATGATGTTTTACCGCAGGAAAAAGCTTGCAATGCTTGCCCTAATGATATTGGGTAAACCTACAGCGGATTGGTTCAAAAAAAATAATTTTACATCGGCTCAGAAAATGTGGGGTTGACACGCGTAACCATACCTTGAGGGAGATATGACAGAAAGTCTGAGCAATATTTCATAGGAGAAAGCATTATGCCTATAATCGTTATGTTGGTTTTGTTATTCGTAGGGTGGCATTTGGCGCATAAGGTGATGCGTACCAAAAGTGATGAGCAGAAGTTGCTAGAGGCAAGAATCTGTGTGTTAGAACACGAAATAGCACAATTGAAACAGCAGGATTTCTACACGATCAAGTAATTTTTCTCAAAGAGATTATAGATAGCGAGAAGTAAAAGGTTGATATAATAGCCATTTTCAGAGAACTTTCAAAACAGACTGGACTGTGATTTTGGCTTCACATGAGTAAAACGGAGAGTGATTTTGAACAAAAGAAAGCGCAAAGCTAAGAAAAAGCTAAAGAAGTTAAACCTATTAAATAATAAGGCTATTCAGAAGCTTGTCATGCCTAATGAGATGCGCAAGAGTATTCAAGAGCAACAGATGATGCCCAGCGATCCTTTTGATGTTTTAGTGATTGCGACCATGAGTGCTGGAAAATCAACGCTTATCAACGCGCTACTTGGCCGAGAGCTTCTCCATGCAGCTAATGAAGCGACAACAGCCTGTCTGACCAGTATTGAGCATAGGGATACAGAACAATTTTATAAAGGTTCGTGTTATGCAATATCTGGTGATAAAATCTCAATGAGTGATAATATTTCAGGCGAACAAATGCGATTATGGAATGCAGATCCAAATGTGAATCAGATCGAGATTTCTGGATCATTTTTTGGATTGCCCGGTTGTGCTCATGGCCTGGTGCTGCACGATACCCCAGGACCAAACAATAGCCGAGATGAACAACATGAGATAGTTATGCAAGAAGCATTGGATCATGTTCGATCCAAAATTATTGTTTACATTCTAAATACAGAGCAACTAGGAACCAACGATGATAAATCATTATTGATGGTAGTGCGTAAGAAATTAGAAGAAGATATCATGGTTAAAATTGTGTTTGTGCTAAACAAAATAGATCTGCTTGATATTGAAAGAGGTGAAAATGTAAGAGGCTTTATATTTAAGACTAAGGAATATCTAGAGAGGTTAGGATTTGGTAATCCGGAAATTATACCGATTGCTTCAAATTCTGCTCTTTACGCAAGAAAATTTATTAACAAAGAAATGATGACATCAATGCAGCTTAAAAATTTGAATCAATTTATTGGATGGTTTCAGGATGAAAAAAATATATTAATTGATTCTGCGATAGTAGATGATAAAATCAAAAAAGACGTATTCGACGAGTTGCACCGTTTGGAGAATGCTGCCGAAAAAAGGAAGTTTTCGAGCGCTTACATTCAAAGAATGTTGCAAATGTATCAATTGGTAGCCTGTAGCGGTATCCGGACTTTGGAATTTTTTATTCAAAATCATCATTCAGAAAGGGGCTTCGAATGAACCAGATTGAAATTACTCACAATCCGTTTACGGTAGACACAAAGTTCTTGATTAATGGACAACCACCTGCTGAAGGATGTAAGTTATCAAGTTATAAAGAATCAAGGCTTCAAATTTGGGTTGAGAGTTTGTTTGATGAATTAAATAACCTTTTTAATGGAGAGGATGATTTTCATGTTATCTTCACAGGAGTCGAGTCGGATTTTCTTGATATCCAAGCTGCTGCAATTATGGCGAAAGAAAAGGGTATACATGCAGATGTGGATTGGATTTCAGTTCAACCTGCAGAAACTCGGTTGGAAAAAATAAAAGAACTTATTAATGAAGCAAAATCGCATCCTCAGTTCGGTTCTTATCTAGATAATAATGAGAAGGTAAGAGAGTCACTTGAAGAGGCATTTAATTGTGACTTTGATGTATATGTGGTTGCCACGATGTCTGCTGGAAAGTCAACTTTGATTAATGCGATGCTCGGTAATGACCTGTTACCTGCTGCCAATGAAGCCACAACTGCAACCATCACACGCATAATAGATGATGAACAGGTTAAAGGTAAATTTAAAGCGAAACGTTTTGATGAGATGGGCAACATTCTTGAAAGTGAAGAAAATATCGGCCTGGAAAAGCTCAAAATATGGAACCAGCAGGAAGGTACGTTTCGTATCGACATTGAAGGCGATATCGTGGCGATAGAAAAGAGGGATAATGTTCGTCTGGTGCTGACTGACACTCCAGGTCCAAACAATAGCCAGAACGATGAGCATAGAAGAAAAACCATGGAGTTTATTCAGGATTCAAGACGGAATCCATTGATTCTTTATATACTTAACGGTACGCAGCTAAGCACACACGACGATAAGATTCTCCTCAACTTGGTTGCAAAGCAAATGAGTGAAGGAGGCAAGCAAAGTAAAGACCGCTTTATTTTTGTTGTCAATAAAATGGATGCGTTTGATCCAGAGAAAGGAGAAGATCCGTCAAAGACATTAGATAATGTCCGTAACTATCTAAAAAGTAACGGGATTCTCAATCCATTAGTGTATCCAGTATCAGCCTATTTGACTGGTCTCATACGCAAACCTCATGATGGACATTCACGGAAAGAGCGTTGTGATTTTCAAGGGCTCGCCGATTTATTCAGTGAACAACCATGCATGAATCTCGTCCAATATATGCCAATTACTTCACGGGTAAAACGCACTCTATCTGAAAAGAAATATACTCCTTTGATGGTAAGCAGTGGTTTGCCCGCAGTCGAAGTTATGATTGATGAGTACATCGATAAATACAATCTACCTCATCGCCTTAAGCGTGCTTATGATGCTTTGCTTCAGTCTATTAAAGTTGGTCTTAACGAAGCGCATTTGATTGAGCAATTGAATGACGACCAAAAAGTACTTGATCAACTGTTAACTGAAATACAAGAACTCAAAAATCGCAAAAAGAAAAGTTTTGATAGCGAGACCTACAAAGAGAATATTAATAAAGATGGTAAACATCTACCACAATCAACAGTAGATTTATTGGTTAAAATTGAGGCAGATCACAAAAACTATACTAAACATATTTCTGAGAGATTTGATGGAGGCGTAGATGTAAAAAAGGCAAACATGATGGTCCGAGAAGTCGAAGAGGATTTAAATGCTCATTATCAACAATTGATAAATGAATACGAAAAGGCATATATATCCTCCCAAGAGTTGATTCGATATGAGCTGGAAAATGATTATAAATTTTATGTCGCAGAATTGTTTGACCATTGTCAAAATCTTAATTTGCCTATGCTCGCGGGTATTAAACAAACGATTACTGATATTTCCGTGAATCTTATTGTTGGTAAAGAAGATATAGATACAAAAAGTGTCAAAACTGGTTCATATGAAGTAAGTGATAGTAAATGGTGGAATCCTTTTTCCTGGGGTAGTACCAAAACGAGGTCTACATGTGAAGATCAGGAGTTTGTTGATTTGAAAAAATTTTGGCAGAATCATGAATTCGATCTTCGAAATCAATATTCTACCTTACAAAAATCTGCCCGAAAAAAGATTGAAAAGAAAAAAGATGATCTTGTTGAATACTTTTTGAGTTTTATGGAAAGAGAGTTTACTAATAAGTTTGATGAATTGATCGCCTCTCTTGAAAGCAAGGTAAACGATAAAGACGAACGTGTGCAGGCAATTGAGGCGGCTAAACAAAGATTGGAGTGGATCAACGGGTTTAAAGAAAAACTCGATCGGACTATGTCCGTTTAATTTAGGGGAATCTTTATGGATAAAAAGAAGGATGAGATTAAAAAGCGCTTTATTGAGGCTCTCGATCAACCGGAAATTGAAAAGGAAAGTCTTGAGCATGTTTTATCTGAAATGATGAAGGACCATCGAGATGTCTTCGATGAATATATCGAAAATGATCTATACGAACCTATAAATTCTGATTCATTGTGTTGGAATATAAAGTATTACCTTGAACAAAAGAATGAAGCTAAACGAAATTTTTCACAAAAACGTTTAGATCATCTGATAAAAGTACGAGAATATGGTCGTAAAAAAGAGTTGAAAGGATTTCTACCCCATTCAAAGTTGGCACCAGTGACACAATCACATCCTGTTTATTCTGAAGACAGTAAATACACTCCATCAGATATTCTTGATAGATCAATTAAGGAAAATAATATGCTCGGCATACGAACGGCATTACGTATGGAGCTTTTAGATATGAACCTTGATAAGGCCACGCTACGTGCTGCGCTTAACTGGGTCAAAAAGCAATCGCCAGACTTGTGCGAGCCTTACGTTGAAAAAGATTTTTGCGGGCCAATGGATCACAATTTAGAGCATTGGGATAAGGATTACTTTTTTAAGCAGGAAGTCTATTTAGATACCAGCTTCACGGAAGAAAGATTTTTGCACATGATTGAAGTACGCGAGCATTTACGCCAGAAAAAAGTGGATGGGTTTATACCAGATAAAGCACGCCAGAAACCACATGAAACTGCACGTACAACTCAAAATACTTCTAACCAATCTGCTTCTCACGACCATAAGGAACGCAAGTTACCTCACCAGGAAGATAAAAATTTCATCAAGCTTGCACTTGTAATTGGTGGCGCGATCGCAGCGCTTGTTACCCTCATATTTATTCTATAGTAATAACGGACGATTATAATGGATCTTAATTCTAACTCTGTTGCGGATATTAAAAAAAATGCCGAGTTGGCGCTGAGCGTGGGTCAGAAGCTGATTAACCGTAGCTACCTTGCAGAATTGGGATCATATCCCGTTCAAGACTTTGTCACAAATGTCCCCTTGACTCCATCGAGTGACGTGCGAATATTCCGTATTGAACGTATTGTGCAGGATAACAAACAATCTGTACTAGAAAGTACAACCGCTGCTTATACTGCCTTGGGTGCGGCTGGTTTTACCGTTTTTTTGTTTCTGCATTCAGATGGGATTGAAACTCAGTTGTACATCGGTACCCGTGGTGACCCTGGTAAAGCGCTTGGACAAAGCGCAGGTGAATTGCTTGACGAAACATTCAGGGGACATTTTTCGGGCAGTTCTTTGTTACCTCTAGCTGCATCTGAAGTGAAATCTGTGCTTGAGGGCGTGAAAACAGCACAATTTAATCATTCATCCAGCATTACTGCTGTTACAGGAGTGCCAGCACTGTCAACAGAAAATCGTGAACATTTCATGCAGGGGCTTGAACGATTTATTGATGCAGCCGAACGTCGTATATACCAAGCAATTATTTTGGCCGAACCCGTATCACCCCAGAATCTAGATTTGATTCGCACTGGTTATGAGCAGATGGCGACACAACTTTCCCCACTAGTTAAACAGCAGTTAACTTTTGGTCAGCAAGAAAGTGACAGTATTGGCTTGAGTATTAGCCAGAGTCTCAGTGAGTCTTTTGGGGAAAGTTTGGGTTTGACTACTTCGCAAGGTACTTCGCACACTTTAGGAACTTCGACTACAAAAACAGAAGGAATGTCCGAGTCCATTAGTTCGCAAACGGGAATTTCGAAAGCAGCATCAATTTTGGGACCATCCGTAGGTGCCCTTATTGGCTTTTATTCCGGCGCTGGACCTTTTGGTGCAATGGCAGGTGCGCAAGTTGGTTCAGCCTTTGCGACAGCAATGGGCAAGCAAAAAACAACTGGAACAAACGCGTCCGAATCCTATGGTCATAACGAGAGTCATAGTACATCAGAAACGAGTTCTGTCTCAGAAACAAAATCTTCAACCTTCACTACCGGTACCACAGACAACCGTTCAATAAATGTTACTACCGGCAGCAATCGCCAGATAACCATCGAAAATTGCGAAAAAGGTATTGAACAGTTACTGATCAAGATAGATCAGCACTTGAAACGCATTGATGAGGCAAAGACCTACGGTGGATGGAATTCAGCTGCCTATTCCATCGGAGACAGCACGGCATCATCAGAAGCTTTGGCCAGTATTTTTTTGGGGCTGGTAAGGGGCAGTAATTCCTGTCACGAGGATTTTGCCCTGACAACCTGGAAATCAGCAAAAAAAGCAGAAGTTCTCAATTGGTTGGGTGAACTCAGTCATCCTATTCTTGTCCCCAGTTTCTCAAAGAGCTTACCAATTCTCACATTGACTCCAGCAAGCTTGGTAACAGGGAAGGAACTTTCCATTCAATTGAGTTTGCCACGCCGTTCAACCTCCACTGTATCAGTGCTAGAGACACAGGCTTTTGGACGTAAAGTGCAACGTCTGGATGGCAGCCAAAATAAGCTTGCTACCGATCGCAAGCTAACATTAGGTCAAATACGGCATTTATGGGAAGACCTTAAACAAACGATGGACCTGGATCTTGAACAGATCTCCGGACATGTTTTTGTAAGCGGTTCGACTGGGGCTGGCAAAAGCAATGCTATGTATGAAATGCTCGCCCAGATCAGTGATGCTGGTGTTCCATTCCTGGTTATTGAACCAGCAAAGGGCGAATACAAGCATGTATTTGGACATCGCCCGGACGTGCAGGTGTATGGTACTCATCCTGCGCACACCAGGCTCCTCAGAATTAACCCATTCCGCTTTCCGGCAGCAATCCACGTATTAGAACATGTCGATCGATTGATTGAAATTTTCAACGTTTGTTGGCCAATGTATGCGGCGATGCCCGCCATACTTAAGGAAGCCGTTTTGCAGGCTTATCTGCAATGCGGATGGGATTTGGAGCTTTCAACTAACCAATTTGATGAAAACATGTTTCCAAGTTTTAGTGACCTGCAGTTCACCTTAGAAAAGGTGATCACAGATTCTGCCTATTCCCAAGAGCTTAAGGGGAATTATGCAGGTTCATTGTTGATGCGAGTAGGCTCACTGACCAATGGCTTGAATGGAATGATTTTTTCGGTTAATGAGATTGACAACTCTTTGCTGTTTGATCGTGCTGCCATTGTTGATCTGAGTCGTGTGAGCTCTTCTGAAACTAAATCTTTAATCATGGGGATGTTGGTTATGCGTCTAAGCGAACACCGAATGGCTCAGGGTGGTATGAATCGGAAGCTACAACATGTGACAGTACTGGAAGAAGCACACAATATTCTTCGGCGCAGTGCAGTCGAGAGTGGTGCCGAGGGTTCAGGACTAATAGGAAAATCGGTCGAGATGTTAAGCAATGCCATCGCGGAAATGCGCACCTATGGTGAAGGCTTCCTCATTGTTGACCAGTCACCGCATGCCGTCGATGTTTCTGCTATCAGAAACACGAATACCAAGATTATAATGCGGTTACCAGATGAAATGGATCGTCGCCTAATAGGCAAATCTGCAGGATTGAGAGATGATCAACTTGATGAAATTTCTCGGTTACCTACGGGTGTAGCTATTGTTTATCAAAATGATTGGCTTGAACCGGTGTTGTGCAAGGTGAATAAATTCCAAAGCAGTCAGCTAACATACAAATATGCATCAGATTCAGAGAATAACGGTATTGATAGACGGCTTTTAAATCAACAGGTTTTGTGTTTACTGCTTGCAAAGCGCGTTAAAACCCCTCTAACTCCAGATATATTTTTTATAGAAAAATGTTTGTCTGATCTATCACTGAGAGCTCGGAACAAAATAGCCCTATATAAAACTATTTCGGCCTTTAAACGAGAAGATCTCCCCAGACTGAGCTGTGGAGAAACCTTTGGAGAATTGTCACAATTGGTTACCGAACTGCTTGACTGTCGGGCGAAGGTGCACACTGCAATAAAAAATGCCGAAAACTTTGCAGAATTATACCATAATTTAGACGTTATAATTTGTGATTCAGTGGCTGAATTAACTGCTGAGATGAATCTGTCTATTCAACAATGTCTTATGAAAGATTACAGTATGCAACATGGTGATGGGCTTAAAATTTATTCTGCGTGGAGTAGTTACGTAAAAAATCGGAGTGTCCAATGATGCTGGAAAAATTTTTAGTAGAGAATCCTGAATCAACGTATAAACTCGGTTTACTTGCTGATGCAATGCCCGACAAAGTTATGGACGTTACAGAACTTGATCGTCCTATTTCGTTCACCCAGGAAACGCGAAATGAAATGCCTCCATTAAGTGATGAAAGTAGAGGGAGGCTTGCAGAAAAAGGTTACCCGGAATCAGTTCTAGATTGCATAAACAGCGAAGCAGAAGCCAGTATTTATGAAGACGCCAACTTGGAGTCAACAACGATCAATGGTAAAGATGCTTTGATTCGTACGGATATAGATTATAATCAGAACGATCTATTTGGAAGCACGAACCTTGAAAGAATGAAGGAGGGTAAAGCACCATTGGATGTCAATAACAAACCAATAGAGCTTCATCATATAGGGCAGAAGCAAGATTCATCTTTGGCTGAATTAAAAATTAATGAGCATAGAGGGGTCGGTAACGATAATATCTTGCACAATAAATTGAAAGAAACTGAAATCAATAGAGAAGATTTTGGAAGGGAGCGAGCAGAGTATTGGAAAGCGCGCGCAGAAAAAATTCAAAGCAATAGTTGATTGGAGAGAGATTATGAAAAAACTTATGGAACTTGTTGTAAGTAAAGGGGCAAAAATTCAACCGGCTTCTTCTAAAGACGTTAATTCATTGGAAGAAAATCTGGGGTTTGTCTTGTCTGATGAATACAAAGACTTTTTATCTACTTTTGGTATCATTGTGTACAAATCTAACGAGGTTTATGGCTTAGGTGTACCTGATGACTATTACCTGAATGTAAAGAACAAGTATGATGATTTACGCCAAGATGCTGCGTATCCTAAGGGGGCAGTGCCATTGTTAGAAGTTGGAGATGGTCAATATTACTTATATGATAATAAAACATACACCATATTGCTTTGGGCTACGCCTCACGGTGGGATAGTTAGAACGATAGGCGAGGGATTAGAAGATTTTTTGATAAGAATTCTTTTTGGGAAGTCGAGTTATTAATATAATTAAATAACTTAACCTGGCGAGCTTGACGGTGTCCTGGGGTGATAGCGAACTACGTACCATGGATGTTCCTTTGGCGGGATCTGGTAAGGGTTATCGCTGTTTCGGGCGGGTAGTTTCTACCGGGCAGATTGAGCTGGTGGCTTCAGCCTCGCACGAGGCCTTGGATGCTGATGCTCAGACCCTGATACCCATCCCCATCAACCTGGATGCTTGAGGAAATTGATTGTGCCGATAGCCATTGAAACGAACTGGGGTTGCATCAAGAAATTGGGTCCATTATGGCCCTGATATTCCCCGACATCAGCGGCATGCAAGCCACATCGGCTGGACAGGATCGTGAATTGTCCGTCATTCGCGTTCTTGCCAGTGATCTGTCCGATGGCTATGCCGTGTACCATAACGTCCTATACTCCACCGTCCATGATGCAAAGCAGTTTTGCGGGGAGATTGACGTCATTGTCCTTTGCCCCCATGGCCATCTGATCTTGCTGGAAATCAAAGCCGGGAATGTGGAATTTTCACCCACGGGTATTCATAAGGACTATGCTGACCGTAAGCGTGATGTTCTTTCACAGATGCGTTTTCAGTATGGTGCTTTGCGCCAACGTTTGAAGGAAGAACGCCTACAGGTGCAGATGCTGCAATATTTGGTTTTACCGGATATGGAAGTAGAGCAGGGCACGGTGACCTATCCATTGGCCCACATCATTGATCGTCGCAGTATGCGATTTCTGGGTAAGATAATCCGCGATGGCAGCGAGAATCTGGGCAAAAACCATCCCAACCGCTTTGAGGCAATAAGCCATTTTTTGAGTAACACCTTCGCCTTGGCAACCGATCCCAGCACCCGTATCGGGGCTCTCAATCAGGCGGTGGTCCAGTTATCTGAAGGGCTGGCCACTTGGGCAGTACGAATTCATGCGCCCAGCGGTCGTTATTTGCTGCGGGCAACGGCGGGGTCAGGGAAAACTCAACTGGCACTGCGTTTGTTGGACAAGGCGTTAACCCAAGGTCAGGAAATGCTCTATGTCTGCTACAATCGGGCATTGGCCGATCATCTGCGCCGCTGCGCGCAAGTGCCAACCCATTGTGTCGTTACTTTTCATGAACTGGCTCTGGACGCGTTGCGCCGCCAATTTCCCGATCAAGCATCATTTGATTTCACCCTTCCGGATATTTTTCAGCGTGCAGAAGCTGCATTTTGTGCCAGCAATCAGCCGCCAAGACTGAATCTGCTGATCATTGATGAAGGGCAGGATTTTCGTCCGGAGTGGATACAGGCCCTTCTGCGTCAATGTGTCCCAGACGCTCAGGCCTATGTGTTGCACGACCCGGCACAAAATCTTTATGGTTCTGATAACGCGATAGATGCTTCTACAGAATGCTTATCGGATGCGGTAGAAATTACCTGCATGGAAAATTTCCGCAGCCCGCGTCGTATTGTTGAGGTGATCAATGCGCTGGATCTGGCGGGAACTGCCATCGACGCGCGTTGCCCCCATGCGGGCGAAATTCCTGGATTTCACCGTTGGGAAAATACGGACAGCAGCGGCATGGAAAAGCTGGATGAAATTGTTGCTCAGCTTATGACAGAAGACATCGAGCCCAAAGATATAGCATTACTCAGTTATGCGGGCCGGGCAAATTCCCTATTGCTCCAGCGCGAATCCATTGCCGGCATTCCTCTGCGATGTTTTACCGGGAAATTTGATGAAGATCGAGAACCAATCTGGTCAGAAGGATTATTGCTGGCAGAAACGATCTACCGCTTAAAAGGACAAGCAGCTCCGGTCATCGTGCTTTGCGAAGTAGATTTTGAACGCTTGGATGCCCAAAGCAAAAATCGCCTGTTTGTGGGTATGACCCGCGCGCAGTGGCGATTGGAGATTGTCTTGAGTGCCAGGGCTGAAAATGCTTTGATGGCCGCACTTACTGAATCTGACGTGGGGTAAACGCCAGTTGATGATGATTTCATAGGTTAGTTTTTTTAAAATGCGGGACCATCATGCTTTCACATATTTGCCATAGTCGCAAAATCTGCCCACATCTGCATTAACTTCCGCCGCAGCTCAAATAGATCTGAACGTTGGTATGCAGCCTCGACCTTATTCGGATTGGTGTGGGCAAGTGCTTGCTCCAATACTGCAGCAGGAAAATTGGTCTGCTCGGCACCCCAGTCTCGAAAAGAACTGCGAAACCCATGTACCGTCACATCAGTGATTACGCTGTGAAGTGTTTTGTTCACGGCCACATCCGATAACAATCCGCCACGGGCGCCGGGAAAGACTTTGGGATTATTCCGCATCCTCCATTCTTGCATATTGGTTAAAATCTTCATGGCTGCATCAGAAAGGGGAACTCGGTGAGGTTTTGCGGCTTTCATGCGAGCACTGGGTATCGTCCAAACTCTTGCATCTAGATCAACCTCATCCCATGTGGCGCCGCGTGACTCCCCAGAACGGGCGGCCGTCAGGATTGTAAACTGCAAACAATAGGCCGATACATGCGATTTTTCACGCAATGCTGCCATGATTCGGGGAATGTCGGTGTAGGCTGAAGCAGCGTGATGTTTGCGTTTACTCACTTTGCCCGGTTCTGGCAACACTTTGTTCAGTATCCCTTTCCATCGTGCTGGATTACGGGTGCCATCACATAGATCGTGCACGGCGGCATAATCCAAAACTGCCTCAATTCTCTGACGTACTCTGGTTGCTGTTTCTGTTTTGGTGGTCCAGATAGGGAGCAAGATTGACTTTACATCGGCCAGAGTCACCTCTGCAGGAGCTTTAGTCCCGATAACAGGAAAGGCATAGTCACGCAGAGTGTTAATCCATTGTTGTGCATGTTTGACGTTTTTCCAGCCGGACCGCTTGGCTTCGAGCAAATCTTGTGCGCATTGCTCAAAAGTCATGGATATCGTCTCAGTGGGATCATTAACATGCAGTAATTCACCAGGATCACGGCCGTCCGCTTGGGTTTTGCGCATAGCTTCTGCCAGGACACGAACCTCTTTTAATTTGCGAATGGAAGTAGGTCCCAGACCAATCTCTCGTACTCGCCCTTTGTCTTTGTAGCGAAAGACCCACGCGCGACTGCCGCCTTTTACACGCAGATAAAGATTGCCACCGTCGCTGTGAAATCCTTCGGGCAGGGTGTCTACCTGCCGTACGATGAGTTTTCCAATGGTCGTCGCCATCGTGCGATCCTCCGAAAAAGTGATACTCCGCCAAACTTTTCTATCTTACCGTTTATCTTACCCGATGACATGGCTCATGGCGAATACCGCTGGACTTCGTTGGACTGTTGTGTTTATAACTAGATGAATAATTTATTTATAATGGAAACACCTGAACGCTGGTGGACAATGGTTTGTATTTCACCGCCTCCGCCACTATATGAATAGTAAAACTTGTTTAGCAGTTCTCCCGTAAAGCTTTTTCAATGTCTTTACGTAATCTGTCGGGTTTCTTGCTTGAAGCATAGCGAGCAATGGGTTGTCCGTTTCGGTTCAACAGAAATTTTGTAAAATTCCAGCGCACTTTGCGACCCCAAAATCCCGGGAGACTTTTGGTTAGCCATTGGTAGAGGGGATGGGCATTCGGTCCATTGACATCTATTTTCTCGAACAACGGAAAATGGATGTCAAAATGTTGAGAGCAGAATAGTTGAATGGTTTGGTTGTCACCCGGTTCCTGATGCCCGAACTGATTGCATGGGAAACCTAAAATCGTGAATCCTTGAGAAGCGTAGGTTGTGTATAATTCATTGAGTCCGGCATATTGCGGAGTGAATCCGCACGCGCTGGCTGTATTGACGATCAAGACCACCTGCCCCTGAAAGTAGTTAAAACTTATTTGTTCTCCGGTAATGCTGCGGGCCTGCATATTATAAAATGGGCTCATTTCAGCGCGGTCCTCCTCAAATTATGCTAGTGCTCAAGTTTTAACATTTTATTACATCGGTTCAATGCTACCCTCAAGGAATTTTTCAAGGGTTTCCGGTCCCTGCTTGTCTTTAAAAATAAAGGCAAAACCCAAAAGAGCAAAGCCTTTGTCGTTGGTGGTCATGTTGTCAGTATTCGTTAGATTTTGTGTCACCAGTGCAGAGCGACGTAGTTCTGCCTGGCTTTTCCAACTGCTGTGATCAGATTTGAGCAGAATGATTTCTCCCTGTTCATGCATAGTTATATTCAGTTTGCCATCATCATAGGCGGCCATATGCATTCCACCCAGAAAACCACCATAACTGACATCCATGACCTGTCCATATATGGGTTCATCGTGTTGTGGGTTACTCCAGTAAGCAGTCATATTAACCGTTAGGCTGAAACGTTCATGTTTTCTGGTATTTCGAAGCCATAACTGTTTTGGATAGTCGATATGCATTCCTGAGGCGTCGATCGCCCTGATGGTAGAGAGGAACCCCAGGGACTGGTCAGCGCCGTAGTACACACAGAGCACTTTTTCCCCGATTTGGCCGAGGAGACTCAAGGGGTTGTCTGTATTTATCTGAATAGAGGTGGCCGCCATTTTGGTAATGGCAATTTGCTGGGTGAGGGCAGTTTGTTCGCGAAACAGGGTCAGATATTTATTTTGTAGGCGCAGTTCAATCAGCAATTCCGGAATGTCTTCAGAGTCTACGGTGTTCCAGGAAAGAAACAACTCTTGCGCGTGTTCGTAAAGAGGTTTGTTAATCATGGCAGACGCTCTAGTTGGGTATGTGTAAGCATATCATGGTTAGCCATATCCGTTAATCAAATAATCACTGTTTAATTATATTAAATATTAATAATATTACTTTTATCATTTTTTAATAAGATGGGTGATCTCATAGATTTTTTATAGTTGTTCTACAGTGGGTAGTAATGTATATATCGCATAACACTATCCAATATAAATCAGGGTTGAGGGGGTAAAAAGTATGTATAACCATGCAACCTAATGAATATGGTAATTAATTTTGAATAGTGGTTTAGTACCTTTTTCTAATAAATACCTCATTGAAGGAGAGGTGAATATGTTGAAGAAAGCAAAGCTAAGTCATTTGCGTTATTTGGCGATTGTTCCGTTACTGCTGTTATTGAATGGCTGTGCAAAACATTCCGTCTGGTGGATTTTTAATCCCCAAGGGGTCGGCGCGAAAGCCAGTTATGATTACATGATGATTGATGTGGCCGTCATGCTGGCGATTGTTGGTATTACGGCCATTTTGATTGTCTGGTTCATGTGGAAGTACAAAAAAGGCAAGAATCGTGGCACCTATGATGGGAAATGGGAGCATTCCAGAAAGCTGGAGGTAGCATTCTGGGGTATCCCGATCGCCGCCGTGGCTTTTCTTTCCTGGGCCGTAGCCATACATGGCAGTTTCGCGGTCAATCCCTACAATCCTACCATCATTACTAAGCACATGAAGCCGAAAGGCGATCCCATACGGGTCGATGTCATTGCGACTGATTGGCAATGGCTGTTTATCTACCCCCAGTTTCACAACATGGCCGTCGCTAATGAATTGGTCGTGCCCGCCCATACTCCCGTGTTTTTCAAGTTGACCTCTACGGCGGTCACTACAGACTTCTTTGTACCACAATTGCTGGGCATGATTGATGTGATGCCGGGCATGCGGACTAAAGATGCTTTAGAAAGCAACAATATCGGTACTTATCAAGGTATTGCTGCAGACTATTGCGGGGCAGGGACTTCGTGGATGCTCTTCAAAACCAAAGTGGTCAGTATGGCTGATTTCAAACAATGGGCTGACGGTGTTGAAAATAGCCCGAATACCATGGATTACGCAGAGTTCAACCATTTTGCTGAACCCTATATCAATGTGAAGGATAAAACCCCGGTTTATGGGCATGTTGAGCATGGTCTTTTTAATCATCTGCTTCTGGAGGTTATGGATGGAAAAAAATGGCCTTTACCCATGTTTATGACTGAAAATATGTTTCACTACTTAAAACTGCAAGCCGCAGAACATCGCGCCTGATAACAACAGACTCGCAATGGAGAACCGTTATGCTGGTTAACGTACCTGGACCTTGGAGTCCTTTGCTGGGACGTCTCGCCTTGTCCGAGATCCCTTACACCAATCCCATTCTTGCGCCGCTTTTTGTGGTGATCGTTCTCGCCGGAATAGCGCTGGTGGCAGCTATCACTTATTACGGAAAATGGGGTTATCTCTGGAAAGAATGGTTTACCACGGTAGATCACAAGAAGTTGGGTGTCATGTATATCATCCTTGGTCTGGTTATGCTTTTTCGAGGATTTATCGATGGCCTGATGATGCGTACCCAACAAATGCTGGCCGTGGGGCCTGGTGATAATGGTATGAAAGCCATGGGGGCCATTCATGGCTATCTGACCCCCTTTCATTTTGGTCAAATATACAGTGCGCATGGGTTAATCATGATTTTGCTGGCGGCTACGCCGCTACTGGTAGGCATCATGAATATTATTGTCCCATTGCAAATTGGTGCCCGGGATATGGCTTATCCCTATCTGAATGCTCTGGGTTTATGGATTACTGCCGCCGCTGTGTTTCTGATCATGATTTCTCTATTTGTAGGAGATTTTTCGCACAATGGCTGGTTTGGTTATGCACCGATTTTTGAAATGGCTTATAGCCCAGGCGTGGGAGTAGATTACTGGATATGGACACTGGAACTGGTGGCCTTGGGTACTACACTCGGTAGTATTAATTTTCTGGCTACAGTGGTCAAAATGCGGGCACCTGGAATGACCTGGAGTCGTCTGCCAATTTTTACCTGGTCAGCCGTCTCGGCCAATATTATTGCCTTAACTTCCTTTCCCTGTTTACAAGTGGCATTGGCCCTTGTGGGTGCGGATCGCTATCTGGGTACACACTTTTTTACTGCCGGATTTGGCGGTAACTTGATGCTTTATACCAATTTATTCTGGCTCTGGGGTCATCCCGAAGTGTATTTCGTCATTCTTCCGGCTTTTGGCATGATTTCGGAAATTATTCCTGCTTTTTCCGAAAAGCCGATTTTCGGTTATACGGCCATGGTATTAGCTACTTTTGCCATTGCTGGCGTCTCTTGGATTGTCTGGCTGCATCACTTCTTTACCATGGGTATGGGTCCTTATGTCAGTACGGAGTTTAGTATTGCGACCATGCTGGTGGGTATTCCCACAGGTGTGAAAGTCTTCAATTGGGCAGCTACCATGTACAAGGGAAGACTCACCTTCAGTGCAGCCATGCTCTGGGCCATCGGGGCTTTGTTCCTGCTGTTGATTGGTGGTCTGACTGGAATGATGTTGTCTATTCCAGCGGTTAACTATATGGTGCACAACAGTGTATTTGTGGTGGCGCATTTTCATATGATGCTGCTTTGTATTGTCTATGCGGTATTCGGTGCCGTCATTTTCTGGTTCCCCAAGGTGTTTGGTTTCAAGCTGAATGAAGCCTGGGGGAAAATCATGTTCTGGTTATTTAGTGCTGGAACATTCCTGGTCTTTTTCCCGATGTTCATGCTGGGCTTTATGGGCGAAACGCGGCGCTTGGATTGGCCCTTTGATCCGCATTGGGCCGTATGGTTTGATGTTCAAGAAATCGGCATCGTCGTTTATGTACTGTCGGTACTGGCTTTTCTTTGGATGATTTATGTCAGCATTCGGGATCGGGCGCATCATCGTGTGGGTGCAGATGCCTGGGGTACTTCCCGGAGTCTGGAATGGCTGACCGATTCACCTGTGCCTTTTTATAATTACGCTATGGTTCCTCATATCAATGCCCGGGATGAAGCGGCCTGGCGTCGGGAACACGGCCTTTCAGAAAGTCGGCCAGATCATTTTGCTGACATACATATGCCCAATAACACAGGCGTAGCCGTTTATATTGGTGCATTAACTTTTGTCATAGGTTTTGGGCTGACCTGGCGAATCTGGTGGTTGACGGTTGCGGCGCTGGTTTTAACGGTGCTGATCATGATTTATCGTTCCGGTAAAGGTGATCCGGGTTACGTTATTTCTGCAGAAGAGATGGAGAAGCTGGATCGGGAATCCCGGCAGAATATGTCGGATGGTCAACAGCATCTCCCCAAAGGGGGTGGTTATACCGGAGGAACAGTAACGGCTTATTCCACCGCAGCAAGTGATCAAAGACCTCAGGGTACTCCGCCTGGAAATTCCCGACCGTTATCTTAATTCCGCCGGATAGCGTGGCGGGCTGAGTGCTGCCACGTATTTGCCCAGCATTTTAATGAAGGAGTTGGATATGAGTTCTTCTCATGATAAGCCCGTAGATCCCAATCAGGTGGTTTTGTGGTCGGATGATTACGAAGGGCATGATGTGATTTCCACCCGAACCTTCGGGTTCTGGATGTATATATTAAGTGACGGAATGTTGTTTGCGACACTTTTCGCAGCTTATGGTGTGCTCAGTTATTCTCATAGTTATTATACCGGCCCGACACCGGCACAATTTGTTGCTCCCTGGTACACCTTTATTCAGACCATGGCCTTATTTTTGAGTGTGCTGGCTTACGGGTTTTCCATGGCTTCACTTAAAACCGGCAGTAAGGCTGGCGTTATCAATGGAATAATTGCCTCCATGGTTTTGGGTATCTTATTTGTTGGTCTGGATATTCATGATGTGTTGCGCATGATCAGTATCGGCGTAACGCCGGAAGTCAGCGGCGGACTTTCGGCCTTTTACGCGTTGACTCAGGTCCACGCTGCTCACATTTTTGTGGGCCTGATCTGGATGCTGGTGATGTTGTATCAAATCTTGAGAAAAGGCTTTACGGAAGATGTGGTTGGACGTCTGATCAGTTTGCGCATGTTCTGGCAGTTTCAGGCGGTCATGTGGGTCTTTATTTATGTGTTCGTTTATTTGTGGGGGTATATGTCATGAGTCATGGTCATAGCAATCCAATTGAACATCCGGAAGTACAGATGGCGAGTCGTGGGAGTTATTTGACAGGTTTTATTATTGCATCTTTATTGATGCTGGCTGCTACCATTCTGGTCAGTGGGCAGGTAATGGCACCTTTCCCCCTGTTGCTGACCATTATGGGTTGTGCGGGTCTGGCGGCCATCGCCCAGATTTATTTCCTGCTGCATATCGATATTTCTGAACACAACATCTGGAATACGGTGGCTCTGGTGATGTTCATTCCCTTGTTTGTCATTACGATCGGGCTGACCTGGTGGATGTTCTCCCAGCTGTATCTGCGCACCATGCCGATGATTCCGGGTATGCCGGGTATGCACTAAAGGGTGAACCAAATGGGTGAGAAAATCATGAGACAGGCTGCCGAGTTAGGTGGGACAGGCGGAGATGGACAGCTTCCCCACGCCATAGAAGGGGAGATGACGCCGGTAGTGCGTTGGATTGGCCGGATCATCACGGCTGGTTTGCTGCTGGCGGTGGCGGCAGGTCTGTGGCAGGGCTTCAGCAGTCACGGACTGCTGAATGGTCTGGTCAACGGCCTCAAGGCCAGTGAAGTCGGCTTTGCCATTGTCCTGATTCTGCTTGGCAGCATCGTCGAAGGCTTCGGTTATGGCCTGTCTCTGGGGACCAAGTGGCCCTACACCCGCAATATTGTGGTGCTGATGGTCCGGGGTGACCCGGAAGCCGCCCATCGGGTCGTCGCCACCCTGGTCGGACTGGTTGCCTTGGCACTGGTCATTCTCGCCCCCACCGTCACCACCATCAGTGGTCTGATTCTGATTGTCGTGACCGCCCTGTTTGGCATGGGCACCCTCTACGTGCTCGCCGGTCGGGCCCCGGCTTTTGTGCACGGCACCCATGGCCTGCTGGCCTATGGCGTGTTCCTGATTTACCTCACCGGGCTGGCCTATCCCGGTCTCAATTTCTGGACCTATCTCGGGGCCATGGGCGCGCTCCATGCCCTGCTGCTCGCCGTCTTTCTGGGGGGCATGACCACCGGACAACGCGGCTTCGGCACCGCGATCGGCGCCTTTGTACAACCCAAAAAAGCCTCGCAGTGGACCATTGCCGCCCACATCACGGCAGGCCTGCTTCTGGTCGCCACCCTGGGCTACATGATGCCCGCCTACCCGATCGCCTTCTATCTGGCCGTCGGCCAATTCGCGGTTGGATTTTTACTTTTTCACGCCGTCAGCCTCAAACCCAAAGACCCTGGCATCATGGTCGCCTTTCACCAGAGCATGGTACTGCTCATGGCCCTGGCCATTGTCCTGGTCTGGCGCTGAGACACGGCCACAGGAACCCGCATGAAAAGTCACATAATCACCGCTACCCCCACCGACGCCGACGGCATTCTGCCGACGGCAGGTGCAGAAGTCGCCCGCCCCCAGAATTTTCGCCCCGGCCTCTTTCTCCATGACCTCTGGGTCCTGGCCAAAGCCCGGGTCGTCTCCCTGCTGGTATTCACCGCCGCCGTCGGCGAAATTCTCGCCCCCAACGCCCTGATCCACTGGCAGTCTGCCCTGGCCGGACTGCTCGGCATTGCCCTGGCCGGTGGAGCGGGCGGGGTGCTCAACCAGATCGTCGAACCGGATCTCGACCAGCACATGCGCCGCACCCTGCACCGGCCGCTGGCCGAAGGTCGTATCAGCCGCCGGGGTGCCATCGTCTACGCGGCTCTGCTCATGACCGCAGCCATTGCCATTCTCGCCTGGGGCACCAACCCCCTGACCCTGATTCTGACCCTGGCGGGCACCGTAGGCTACGGCGTGGTCTACACCCTCTACCTCAAACCCAGCACCCCCTGGAACATTGTCTGGGGTGGACTGGCAGGTGCCCTGCCGCCCCTG